>DATIVG010000495.1:0-5979 GCA_035466075.1 Nodosilinea sp.
GGGCTGAAGGATGTCACCCGCTGGGTGGGGCTGGTGCGGTTTTTTCAGGCCGATGCGGGGTTTCACTTTGCCCATGCTCAGGATATTGCCACGGTGGTCAACTACCTGGTGGAGCACCCCTCGACGACGGGCTACCGCGAATATGTGCTGGGCAACCCGCCCCTGACGGTGAACCAGGCGGTGGAGCAAATCTGCGACTACTTTGGCCAGCGCATCTGGTTTCGGCTGCCCCTGTCGCTGTGGCTGGCCGACGTGCTGATTAAGCTATTTCGCGTGCAGATGGCCCCCTGGGACTACTTTTGCCTGCACTACCGCCACTTTGTCTACGCCGGGGCGGTCAGCCCCAGCAGCTTTGCCATGGCGCCCTACTGCTCGACCCTGGCCGACTTGATGCGGGTGCACGGCCTGAAGCGGCGATAGGTACAGCGGCGCGGGCTGTGACTCGATTGGCTATGACTTTATTTCACGACAAAGCGGAAGGGCATCAGGGCGTAGACCCCCTGGGGGTCGTTGAGGGTGCGCAGCAGCTGGGTGTCGTCAAAGAAGTGCATGACCTGGGCGGTGAGGGGGTCTAGGGAGGCCGGTTGGGCGGTTTCTGAGCCCAGCACCACCTGCAAGAAGCGCTGCCATTCGCTGGGTTCAGGATATTCTTGCAGACGCCAGTCGTCGTCGAGCTCGGCCAGTTTGGCGGCGGTGGCGATCGCCGGGGTGAGCCCGCCCAGCTCATCGACCAGGCCCAGGTCGAGGGCGGCCTGGCCCGACCACACCCGGCCCTGGGCCAGCTCGGCGACGGCGGCCCGAGGCAGCTCGCGGCCCTCGGTGACGCGGTCGAGAAAGGCGTCGTAGATGGCGTCAACGGAGCGCTGGAGTACGGCGAGCTCGGCCTCGGTGCGGGGCCGCGAGGTGGAGAAAATGTCGGCCAGTTCGGCGGTTTTGACCCCATCCCAGTTGACGCCAACCTTGGTGCCCAGGTCGTCGAGGTTGAGAAAGATGCCGTAGACGCCAATGGAGCCGGTGATGGTGGTGGGCTGGGCCAAAATGGCGTCGGCCTGGGAGGCAATCCAGTAGCCGCCGGAGGCGGCCACGTTGCCCATGGAGACCACCACGGGTTTACCGGCCTCCTGCACCAGCTGTAGCTCGCGCAGAATCACCTCAGATGCGATCGCACTTCCCCCGGGGCTGTTGACCCGCAGCACCACCGCCTTCACCGCGTCATCCTGGCGCAGCTGGCGCAGCTGCTGGGCCAGGGCATCGCCCGCGATCACCCCGCTCTGGCTAAAGTCGCCGCCGCCGTCAACAATGGCACCCTCGGCGTAGACCAGGGCCACCTGATTGCTCGACCGCCGACTGGTCAGGGGGTCGTCCACGGTTTTGGCGTAGCGGGCCAGACTGATCTGGCGAAAGTCGAGGTCGCTGTCGCTGTCGTCGGCCTCACCGGTGAGTTCGCGCAGGGCGGCAATCACCTCGTCCTCGTAGGCCACCTGATCGGCCAGGTTTTGGCTCTTGGCCTCCTCCCCCAGCAAAAACCCCTCGGGGTTAGCCAGGGTTTGCAACTGCTGGGCGGTCAGATCTCGCGGCTTGCCCGTGGTGGCCAGCAGGGTTTGCCACACATCCCCCAGCAGCCGCTGGGTCTGCTCCCGCTCCTCGGGGCTCATGGTATTGCGAATCAGCGGCTCCACCGCCGACTTGTACTTGCCCACCCGGGTGATCTGCACCCCCACCCCCAGCTTCTCCAGGGCCTCGGCCTGGTACATGGTCTCGGCGTAGAGGCCGTTCATTTCAACCTGGCCAAAGGGATTGAGGTAGAGGGTGTCAGCCAGGGCCGCCAGGGCGTACTCGCGCTCGCTCCAGTCGATGTCGTAGGCCAAAATGGGCTTGCCTGTCGCCCGAAAAGCTTCAATCGCCTGGTGTAGCTCCATCTGGCTGGCCAGGCCGGTGCCCACGCCAGCATTGGTGCCGCGCAGGTAGAGCCCGGCAATCCGGTCGTCCTCGGCGGCGGCCTCCAGGGCCAGCACCGCCTGGCGCAGGGTGATCTGGGCTGGCGGCGGCCCCCCCAGCACAATCGCCCCAGGGTCGATGGCCTCCGGCGAATCGGGAATCACCGTCGAGAGGTCGTAGACCAGCACCGAGTCGTTGTCAACGGTGGGGATGCCGCTGCCGCGAGCCAGGTTGGCCATTACCAGCCCCGCCAGCCCCACCGCCCCCACCGTGAGCAAAAAGCCCATCAGCAAAAAGAACAAGATCGACCCGGTCAGGCTAGCCAGGGTGTACTTAAGAAATTGCCGCATGGGGGGATTCGGTTACGGGGTGAGGGGTGCCAGAGGAGCCAAATGCCAGAGGAGCCCTAGCGATACACGTCGGCGTCTTCGGCATCCTCATAGGTGTCGAGGGCCGTGTCTTCGGGGGGTTGGTTCATCTCTTCTTTGAAGCCGCGCAGGGTCTTGCCCAGGGCGCTGCCGAGCTCAGGAATTTTCTTTGGGCCAAAGATGAGTACAGCCACCCCGATCACAAGGATGACTTCAGTCCAGCCGAGGTTAAACATAGCGCTTGGGGGATGGAGGTTGGTACCACTATACAGCCTGGGGCCCTGGGTGGCGGCGGGTGGCCTGGCCCGGTCGTCCCATCCGGTTGCCCTATCCGGTTGCCCTATACTGGGGCCGTCTGAGGGGCAAAGCGGAACCCGGCCTGGCGCAGTCGATCCATCGCCACAGCCAGGCGATCGCAGTCGGCGATCAGGCTCACCCGAATGTAGCCCTCACCGCCGGGGCCAAAGGCGTTGCCGGGGGTGACCACCACGCCGGTTTCCTGCAGCACCGCCAGGGCAAAGTCGGTGGAGGTGCTGTCTGGGGGGCACTGCACCCAGAGATACATGGTGGCCTGGGGCTTGTCCACCGTCCAGCCCAGGGTGGCAAACTCGTCGATCAAGAAGTCGCGCCGCGCGGAGTAGCGCTGCTGTACCGCCTCCAGGTAGTGGTCGGGCAGCGACAGGGCGGTTTCGGCGGCCCGCTGCAGGGCAGCAAAAATGCCGTAGTCGAGATTGGTCTTGAGGGTGCGCAGGCCCTGAATGATGTGGGAGTTGCCCACCACAAAGCCCACCCGCCAGCCGGCCATGTTGTAGGTTTTGGAGAGGGTGTGAAACTCTACCCCTACCTCTTTGCCGCCCGGAATCTCCAGCAGGCTGGTGGGCTGGTAGCCGTCAAAGGCCAGCTCGGCGTAGCAGAGATCGTGCACCAGCAGGATCTGGTGGCGGTGGGCAAAGGCCACCGCCTGCTCAAAGAACTCGCGGGGGGCGGTGGCGGCGGTGGGGTTGTTGGGGTAGTTGAAAAACAGCGCCTTGGCCCGCTGGGCCACCTCCACTGGGATGGCATCGAAGTCGATCAGCCAGTTGTTGGCGGGGCTGAGGTGCAGGTTGTAGATCTCGGCCCCTGCGATCGCAGGGCCGCGAAAGTGGGCCGGATAGGCTGGCGTCGGCACCAGCACCAGGTCGCCGGGGTTAATAAAGGCCATCGCCAGATGGGTGATACCCTCCTTCGAGCCCAGCAACGGCAGGGCCTCGGCGGTGGGGTCGAGGGCCACCCCGTAGCGACGGCGATACCAGTCGGTGATGGCGGTCCGAAAGCTGGCCGTCCCCTCAAAGGGAGGATAGCCGTGGGTGGTGGTGTCGCCGATGGCCGCGCGGGCCGCCTCCACCACCGGCGCTGGGGTGGGGCCATCGGGGTTGCCCATACCCAGGTCGATCAGATCGAGCCCCTGCTCGCGGGCGCGGGCCTTGAGCTCATCGAGGCGGGCAAACACGTAGGGCGGCAGGGCGCTGAGGCGGTGGGCGGTGGGCATCCAGTCAAGGGTCATGGCTGCACCTCCGGGGCAACGCTAGAAGACAGACGAACGGGGGCCGGGGCCTTGGGCCGTAGCTCCGGGCACAGGGGCGACACCATGGCTGCCATCACCGCCTCGGGGGCCACCGTAAAGGGCAGGTGGTGAATGTCAGAGCCCTCGCGGCAGGCAAAGTCTGCCGCCGCTTGCAGCTGGTCGAGGCCAATGTCGCCCAGGCCCAGGTCGGCCAGGGTTTGGGGTAGGCCAGCGGCCCGGTAGAAGGGCAGCAGCTGCTGGCGAGCCGCCCGCGCCAGGGCCGCGTTGCCCCCCATTTCTTCAAGGCGCAGCTGCACCAAAATCCCGTAGGCCACCTTCTCGCCGTGGAGAATGCCGTGGCTGGCCGGAATCTGAGTCAGGCCGTTGTGCACCGCGTGGGCGGCCACGGTGCGGCACTGGGCCCCGCCAATGCCGCCCACCACCCCGGCCAGCAGCACGGTGGCATCCACCACCTCTTGCCAGTCGGGGCCGCCCCACTGGCGCAGGGCCGCTGGGGTCTTTTGCAGCAAAATATCGCGCAGCACCCGCGCCTGCTGCACCGCCGCCACCATCAGGGTCTGCTGGCTGGTGCCGCTGCTGATGGCGGCCTCGTACCACTTGGCCAGGCCGTCGCCAATGCCCGCCACCAGGGTGCGCCGGGGGGCGGTGCGAATCAGCCCGTAGTCAAGAATCAGCAGATTGGGGCAGGTGGCCAGGGCCACATCGTAGAGAAAAGCCCCCTGGTCGGAGTAGACATTTGACAGGGCCGTCCAGGCGGCGCAGGTGGCCGCTGAGGTGGGCACCGTGACCACCGGGCACTGGCGCTGGTGGGCCAGCAGCTTGGCGGCATCCAGAGCCTTGCCACCGCCCACGCCAATCACCAGGTCGGCCCGGTGGTGGGTGGCCGCTGCCTCCAGGCGGGCCAGCGCCGCCTCGCTACAGTTGCTGCCGTAGGCGGCGCTGTGCACGGCCAAGGCGGCCTGTTCCAGAGCGGCGATGAGGGGAGCGGCCAGGGGCAGACTGTGGCGACCGCCCACCACCAGCGGGCGTTGCCCCAGCCGCGCAATCTGACCAGCGATGCCCCCAGGAATTGCAGGGTTGTGGTCAGCCAAAAGACCATCGCCTCGAAGCACCTGGGCCGGGGCGATGGCAAGGGGAAGGAGAGGAGTAGGAGTCATGGTCGGGGAGGGAGAGGACAAAGCAAGGGGTAGTTAGAGGGCGGACCAGAGGTCACGGTTGATCGACACCTGGTACGGGTCCTCCGAGCCCTTGGGGGCGGGCTGCACCTGACCCAGATAGAGCAGCCTCGATACCCCATCGGCGTCATGGACCACAGTGCGGGCGCGAATGGTGGCCGTCTGCCCCGGCAGGCCCAGGCGGTAGGGCTTAAACAGGTTGCTGGCGGCCTGGCGCAGGGTGGCATCGAGGGTGTCGGGGGCAATGGTGGGGGGCACCGTGATCACGATCTGGCTGGCGCCGGAGTCGTAGACGGTGGCGTAGGGCACCGCCCCCGGCACCGCCGTGCGGCTAAAGGGTTCAAAACTGAGGCCCAGCAGGCCCACCGTCAGCACCACGGCAAAGCCCGTGGCCCCCACCAGGCGAAACCGGATCCCCCACTTGAGCACAAAGCCCAGTACGGTTAGCAGTGCCAGCGCCAGGGTGCCCAGGGCCGCCCACTGGGTGGCAACTAAAAATTCATCGGGGGAGAACATAGATCAATTAGTTTGTAGAGGCTAGCCTGGCAGGCGGCGAGAACAGGTTGACAGAGACAGTCTGGCGCAGGCTGGTGCGGGCAGCGGGGTGAAGACAGGCTGCTAGAACCCGTTGGGCCATGACCGATGGGCAGAGACAGGTAGATCACCCAAGATATCGCAGAAGCCGTTCACCATCTATCGGTTGGGCTAGCGGTTGGGATTGACCCTGCCGGGATGCCGACCCAGCCCCCAGGGGAGACCCCACCGTCCGATAGCTGGGCTGCATGCCGGGTCTTGCAGCCCAGCTATCGGGCGGTGTGCGTATCCAGCAATACGTTTTTCTGGGCTGTCTAGATCCTATCAGCAGTTTTCCCGTCTTTGGCGATGCCACAGGATCCCCGGACAAACTGGGGCATAATTTTGCCTTGATTAAGCT
>DATIVG010000496.1:0-7623 GCA_035466075.1 Nodosilinea sp.
ACCCCAGGCAGAATCGGCTCCGACTGCCCGTACTTGTCGCCCAGTTGTTCTTTGCGTCGTTTTGATTCGCCCATAGCTACGCCACTCCGTTGTGTTGGCCGTGATGGCTGATTGCCCTCCCCACGATAGCGAATTGAGGGGACGCTGCAAAAGCCTGGGCTAGGTGCCCCAATCGGTGGGTAGCGATCGCACACAGGCCGCCGGGCCCAGGGCCTCTAAAATCTGTGCCCCGTAGCTGCGGTAGTGAACGCGGGTGTCGAGCAGGGCGACGGTGCCCTGGTGCAGCCGCGAGGGGGCCACCGCCCGCTGTAGCTCCGTCACCGCCGTGGGGAACAGGTACAGCCGAAACCAGTCCTGCCGCCGCCGCTTGTGAAAGGCCACCCGCCCCGCCACCATCGGGTTTTCTAGGGAGGGCAGGGGCAGCGTCGCAATAATCAGCAGCGCCGGGGGCGGCAGCAGGGCCCGGTGCTGCCGCCAAAACTCCCAGCCGCTGACCAAAATGCCGTTGGCATCGATGGCGTCATTCTCCACCTGCACCCGCGAGCCAAACTCCCCGGCTAGCATGGCCCCCAGCTGTCCCTTGAGGGGCAAATCGTCCAGCAAAATGACCGTGGGGCCCGCCGGGCTCCGCCCCGCCTGGCCCAGCAGGCGACGGATCTCCTGGTGCAGCACCCCCTGAAACTGCGGGGTATTGGGCAGGGGCAGATGGGTGGGCAGGTACAGCTGAATGGCGTCGTTGTGGCGGTGGGGGGTGAACTGTAGGCAGGTGAGGTCGTCGAGCCCCAGGCGCTGGCGAAAGTGGTCGGCCCCGGCCTCGGGGTCGAGGGCAGCCCCCAGCAGCACCACCGGCTGCCGCCGCCACACCGAGGCCATGGCGGTGGCCAGCTCCACCGGGGCGCAGTGCAGGGCCATGTGGCCGCGATCGCGATCGACCGAAAACCACAGCAGGTGGTCGGGCGGGTTGAACTGCCGCCAAAAGCTGGCCCACTGGGGCGGCATGGGCCCCTCGGCCTGGGGCGTCACCGTGCGGCTGGCGGTGAGCACTTCCAGTAGCCGCTGGAGCTGCTGGCCATCGCCCGCTTCGAGCAGGTAGCGGTGGTAGGGGTTGGCCGGTCGCTGAAAGGCCGCGTGGGTGAGGGCCACGTGGGTGTCTTGCACCAGCGCCTGGTGGTCGGGGTAGGCCAGGGCCAGGTGGGTCCAGTCGAGGGGGCCGAGATCGACGGTGAGCTGTTGGTGCAGCCACTGTTCCAGGTTGTCGGCATCGTCGATCAGGGTGGGAATGCCGTCAGGGAAATGGGTGTTGGCCCCCAGGCGGTCGCCCAGCCAGGCCTCGGGGGTGGTGATCAGCAGGCCTTGAAACTCGTCGCCGGGCCAGCGGTCGCCCCGCTGCACGGGCTTGCGCAGGTGGAGCTTCTCCTGCAACCGCGGGATGTCTACCATCAGCATCCGCTGGGCTGTGGGGTCGGGGGCCACCACCAGGGCTGGGCCGGGCCACATCATCAGGGCGATCAGGTAGCTGAGCCGGTATTCGCCCTGGTAGGCCGACAGCCCGCCCACCTGGAGCAGGGCGCTGCGCCCCAGCCGCAGGGCCCGCGCCACTAGCCGAGCCAGCGTCAGGTGGTGAGGCCAGCTGGGCTCTCCCCATTCCCGCAGCAGAGCACGGAGTTGTTGGTGTACTTGGGCTTCAATCACAGGGTGGCACAGGGTGGCACAGGGTGGTGCGGTGGGGATGGTCGCGAAGGAATCGAAGCAGTTGACGATGGGAATGGCGCTGGAGTTGCTGGATCCCAGCGGGGGCTTGCTCTGGCTGGAGTGGCCCGGCTGGAGGGGTAGCGTCTATTGTCGCATAGATGATTCTGGCGCATAGAGGATGGGAGAAGCATCGGGGTAACCCCCCACCGATATGCTGATAGGGTTGGCTGTGGGCAAGGAATCGCCATGGAACGCATTGCCATTGTTGGCCTGGGGTTGATTGGGGGCTCGCTGGGGCTGGATTTGACCCGCGCGGGTCACCCGGTGGTGGGCATCGCCCGGCGGGCTGAAACCGCTGAGCTGGCCCTGAGCCTGGGGGCAGTGTCGGCGGCGGGCACCGATCTGGCCCTGGTGGCCGACGCCGATGTGGTGTTTATCTGTACCCCCATTGACGTGGTGGTGACCACGGCGGCGGCGCTGGTGCCGCACCTCTCGGCGGCGGCGGTGCTCACCGATGTGGCGTCGGTCAAAGGGGCGATTGTGCCGGCCATTGAGGCCCTGTGGCCGGGGTTTGTGGGCGGGCACCCGATGGCGGGCAAGGCCGAGGCGGGGCTGGCGGTGGCCGAGGCCAATTTGTTTCGCGGGCGGCCCTACGTGCTCACTCCCACAGCGGCGACGCAGCCAGAAGCACTGGAGCGGGTGGGTGCGATCGCAGCCCGCCTCGGGGCCCACCTCAGCCACTGCCACCCCACCCAGCACGACCGCGCCGTCGCCTGGATCTCGCACCTGCCGGTGATGGTCAGCAGCAGCCTCATCCTCGCCTGCCAGGGGGAAGCTGACCCCGCTATTCTGGCCCTCGCTCAAACCCTTGCCAGCTCCGGCTTTCAAGACACCAGCCGGGTGGGCGGCGGCGTGCCCGACCTCGGCACCCTGATGGCCCGCCACAACCGCACGGCCCTGCTCGACGCCCTGACCCAGTACCAGCACCAGCTGGAACAGCTCAAAACCCTAATTTCTGCCGAAGATTGGGACGCTGTGCACAACACCCTGACCCAGGCCCAAGCCGCCCGCCCCGCCTACCTCAGCCCTACCCCCAGCTAGTCTGCCGCTGGCCCGGCGGCCCTTCTACTTGGGCGGGTACACCGGCTCTTTGTCGATCACCACCGGCTCCTGGTACAGCAGCGTCGTAAACGTCACCGTCGAGCCCAGCCCTTCGCCCATGCTAATGAACTGCACCACGCCTCCCATCGCCTCCACCAGGCGCTGAGAAATGGCCAGACCCAGGCCGGTACCGCCGTACTGGCGGGTGCGATCGCCATCCACCTGGCTAAAACTCTGAAACAGCCGGTCCTGCTTTTCTAGCGAAACGCCAATGCCGGTGTCGGCCACGCTGATTTTGACCAGGCCGGGCCAGGTTTTGCCCTGGTGCTCCACCTTTTGGGGCTTGACCTCGGCGCTGACGGTGATTCCCCCCTCGTGGGTGAACTTGATGGCGTTGCTCATCAAATTCATCAACACCTGGAGCAGCCGCTGGTAGTTACCGTTGACGGTAATGTCGTCGCGGGTGGCGGGCAGCAAAATCTCAAAATACAGCCCCTTTTGGTCGGCCTGGTGGCGCATGAAATTTTCTAGCTCCGCCAGCAGTTCCTTGAGGCTGACTGGCCCCATGTCGATCTGCATTTTGCCCGCTTCGATCTTGGCGATGTCGAGCACATCGTTGATCAGCTGCAGCAAGTGCAGCGCTGACTTGTGGGCCTCGGCCAAAAATTCTTCCTGCTCGGCGGGGTCGTCGGCCATGCCGTCGAGCACCAGTTTGAGAAAGCCGATCATGCCGTTGAGGGGGGTGCGCAGCTCGTGGGAGGTGTTGGCCAAAAACTCGCTCTTCAGCCGGGAGGCCTCTTCGGCCTGGCGGCGGGCTTCTTCGGCCTGGCGGCGGGCCTCCTGAAACTCCAGCTGCTTTTCCATCAGGCTGGCGTTGGCCTGCTGGAGCTTAATGGCGAGGGCATGGCTTTCGCCAAACAGGGTGGCGTGGGCGATGGCGGTGCCCACCTGGTCGGCCAGATCGGTGAGCAGGTTGAGCTCCACCTCGGTCCACACTCGGGTGGGGTGGTCGTGGAGCACGATAAACCCGTTGATGGTGTTTTGGTAGCGGGTCGCCACCGCCACCATGGCCGGGTCGGCGGGCTGCCGCTGGGGCACCACTGCCATAGAAGCCTGGGCGGCGGCGCTCAGGCAGGGGGTCTCGGCCAGCAGCCACACCTGCCCGTGCCAGGTGGGCAAATGGTCTGACCGCAGGTACTCGGCGGCCACGGTCGCCGCCTCGGGGGCCATGGTGGGGGCCGCTTCGCAGCTAAACACCAGACAGCGATCGACGTTAAATAAGTCGCCCAACCCCTCGACCGTCTGCTGGCGAATGATCTTTAAGTCCAGGGTCCAGCGGACGTTGCGGGTAATTTGGTTGAGCCGGGGCGAGTAGGTTTGCAGCTGATTGCAGGCCACCGTAGTGGCCTCGGGGGTCGCTGCGGGCGGTACCGCCCGCAGCCAGGTGCTTTCGGCCAGGCCGTGGAGGTCGGCCAGGTAGCCGGTGGCCGCCACCCGAAACAGGCGACCATCTGGCCCCATCAGTGGTTGCAGCCACCACTGCACATCGATGCTGTGGGAGCCCAGGGGGCAGCGGCCAGACAGCGACACCGCCTGGTGGTCGGTGGCCAGGGTCGTCAGCGCCCGACCCAGGGTCTGGGCATGTTCAAAGGCGACAATTTCGCCCAGCGAGCGGCCGACCCAGTTGGCGGTCAGCGCCCCCGGCAGGGCGCGACTGCCCACGGTTTGCACCGACTCCACCATGCCGCTGGGGCTCAGCACGATCACCCAGGCGGAGAGATCATCTGCCTGGTCTGCTGCGGCCACCGTAGGAAAAGAACGCTGCGATCGCATGGGCCTGAGAAGCTGGAACGCTTCCATGGTATCCAACCAACCACCGCGATGGCTCTAGTGTGAAGAGAATTGGGCTGCTGGGGTGTTCTCGGGGCTACTCCTGGAGCTAAAGCCCTAGTCGTTCCACTCGCCCTTGGGGGGCACCGTGGGGTTGCGGGGCAGGTGCCGCACCAGGTCATCTTCGTAGCGGCGATCGCCGCGCAGCCACTGACGCAGGGCCACATCGATCACCTTGCTGGGGTCAGAGCTGAGATGGGTCACCTGGTCGAGCAGGTCTTTGTCGATTTGCACCGAGAGATCGACTTTTTCCGCCGACCGTTCGCCGAGAGGGGAGGCAGAGTTTTGCATAGATATTCAATCGCCTGGGTGCCAGGTCGCGCGTGGTGGGTAACTGCTCCTAGTCTAAGCCCTGGGGCGGGCGGCTTTAGGGCAGCCCCTCCAACCCCCGCATAACTTCGTCTGAGGATGTTGACATAACAAGTTTATCCCCGTGGTTACCGGCGCTGTCGGTGTCAGGGCCCCACGAGCATTCGCCCAGACGAGGGATTACAATATTAAAGTCTGTAAACTCCCGTCGCTGGTAAGCCTTCGTATGACAGAGGTTCCCGTCTCTCAGATTCGCAACTTTTCGATCATTGCCCACATTGACCACGGCAAATCGACCCTGGCCGACCGGCTGCTCCAGCGCACCGGCACCGTTAGCGATCGCGAGATGAAAGCTCAGTTCCTCGACAGCATGGATCTGGAGCGGGAGCGGGGCATCACCATCAAACTCCAGGCCGCCCGCATGAACTACCGGGCCCAGGACGGCAAAGACTACGTGCTCAACTTGATCGATACCCCAGGGCACGTCGATTTTTCCTACGAAGTGTCACGATCGCTGATTGCCTGCGAAGGGGCACTGCTGGTGGTCGATGCCTCCCAGGGGGTCGAGGCCCAAACCCTAGCCAACGTCTACCTGGCGCTGGAAAACAACCTCGAAATCATCCCCGTTCTCAACAAAATTGATCTGCCCGGTGCCGACCCGGAGCGCATCAAGCAAGAAATCGAAGACATCATCGGCCTCGATTGCAGCGGTGCCATTCTGGCCTCGGCCAAAGAAGGGGTCGGCATCGACGAAATCCTAGAATCCATCGTCTATCTGGTGCCCCCCCCGGCAGACACCGTTGCCCAACCCCTGCGGGCGCTGATCTTCGACAGCTACTACGACCCCTACCGGGGCGTGATCGTCTATTTTCGGGTCATGGATGGCACCATTCGCCGCAAAGACAAAGTGCGGCTGATGGCCTCGGGCAAAGAGTACGAAGTCGATGAACTCGGCGTGCTGGCCCCCACCCAAATTCAGGTTGACGAGCTCCACGCCGGGGAAGTGGGCTATTTTGCCGCCTCTATCAAAGCTGTAGAAGATGCCCGCGTCGGTGACACCATCACCCTGGTGCAAAATCCAGCCGCCGAGGCGCTACCGGGCTACGCCGAAGCCAAGCCCATGGTCTTTTGCGGCCTGTTCCCCACCGCCTCTGACCAGTTTGAAGAACTGCGCGAAGCCCTCGAAAAACTGCGCCTCAGCGACGCGGCGCTTCAGTACGAGCCCGAAACCTCCAGCGCCATGGGCTTTGGCTTTCGCTGCGGCTTTTTGGGGCTGCTGCACATGGAAATTGTGCAGGAGCGCCTAGAGCGCGAGTACAACCTCGATCTGATTACCACCGCCCCCTCGGTAATCTACCGGGTCACCACCATCCAGGGCGACGTGCTCGAAATCGACAACCCCAGCACCCTGCCCGACCCCCAAGCCCGCGAAAAAATTGAAGAGCCCTACGTGCAGCTCGACATGATCACCCCCGAAGAGTACGTCGGAGCCCTGATGGAGCTGTGCCAGGGCCGCCGGGGCGAATTTAAAGACATGAAATACCTGGCCCAGGGCCGCACCACCCTGATCTACGAGTTGCCCCTGGCTGAGGTCGTCACCGACTTTTTTGACCAGCTCAAGTCGCGCAGCAAGGGCTACGCCAGCATGGAGTATCAGCTGATTGGCTACCGCGAAAACCACCTGTCGCGCCTTGATGTGCTGATCAACGGCGACCCGGTTGACTCGCTGGCTTCCATTGTCCATCGCGACAAGGCCTACTACGTGGGTAAAGCCCTGGTCGAAAAGCTCAAGGAGCTAATTCCCCGGCACCAGTTTAAGATTCCAATTCAGGCGGCAATTGGTAGCCGCATCATTGCCAGCGAGAGCATTCCGGCCCTGCGCAAAGACGTGCTGGCCAAGTGCTACGGCGGCGATATTTCGCGGAAGAAAAAGCTGCTGCAAAAGCAGGCCAAGGGCAAGAAGCGCATGAAGGCGGTTGGTACGGTGGATGTGCCTCAGGAAGCCTTCATGGCCGTCTTGAAGCTCTCCTGATGCTTGCGACCCAGAAACCGGGTTTCTGACCAAATTTTCGGCATTCACCAGAATTTAACGCTAGAAACCCGGTTTCTCTTGCCACAGCCACCTCTACTCCAAGATGACATAACGAGTCAGCACGCGCATGATTTCGTTGATGCGCCCGGTGGGCTAGGGTTTGCTCCACTCGCGTACTTCGGCAAAGCCGAGGCGGTAGAGTTCGTGGATGATACGCTCGACGCCGTGGACGCTGCCGATGACCAGGATGCGAATGACCTCTCGCCCCGGCTCGGCGGCAGGCTCGATGGCGACTTGCAAGGCAGGGTCAGCCAGGGTTGAAGGGATGAATGCTTGCGGCATGAAAGACTCCTATGCTGCTCAATGGATCACAACATAGCACCAATCTTAGGGATGTGATCCAAAAAGCAACATTTACGTTCCCGTAAGTCTCTGACACAGTTGGAGCATGGGTAGAGCAAGCCAAGCACTAAAGCAGGTGTTAGACACCTACAATATCAGCCAGAATCAGCTTGCTAGAGCAATGGGGATAGAGCGAGGCAGTGTCTCCCGCTGGTACCACAACAAACGCGACCCTACAGCGGAGACAGTGGTGGAGA
>DATIVG010000497.1:0-4634 GCA_035466075.1 Nodosilinea sp.
CCAATTCAAAACTAAAAATTCAAAACTCAAAACTCAAAACTAAACCCCTCCCCATGCCCCCCCACTACCTCTTCTTCATCCGCGACACCCTGCCCCAGCCCGCCGCCCACCTGATTCAGACGGTGCAGTGCGCCAACGCCGCCGCCAGCCTGGGCTACCCGGCCCAGCTGGCCTTTGTCGATCGCGGCGGGCGGGCCTGGCAACCCTGGCGCTGGGTGCAGCCTCGGCCCCAGCCGGTGGATGGCGAATTTGCCCGGTTTTTTAACCTGCCAGCGGGGGCGCAAAATGGGCTAGAGCTGCTGCCTCTGGCCATGCCCTGGCCCATTGACCGGGTGCGGCACCGGCTCACCAACGCCAGCACCGTGGCCTGCAAATACTACTGGCCGCTGCACCTGGCCGCCCGCACCGCCCTGGTGCACACCCGCGACTGGAACTTTGCCAAGGCCGCCCTCAAGCAGGGGGTGCCGGTGGTGTTTGAGTGCCATCACCACCCCGAGAAACCCTTTGAGCCCGAGATGGCCACCCATCCCCTGTTGCAGGTGGTGGTCACGGTGATCGACACGGTCAAAGCAAGCATTATTCGCAACGGGGTGCCTGAGAAAAAGGTGGTGACGGTGCCCAACGGGTTCAACGCTGGGTTTTTGGCGCGGCACCCGGCGGCGGCCCAGGGCTGGCGCGATCGCCTGCTGGGCCAGGGCTTCACTCAGCTGGTGGTCTATGCTGGAGCGCTGCACGAGTTCAAGGGGGTCGATCTGCTGCTGGAGATTGCGCCCCGGTTTCCCCAGGTGAAGTTTGCCCTGGCTGGCGGCCCCGCCGAGCGGCAGCGCCACTACTGCGATCGCACCACCGCCCTGGGCTTAACCAATGTCGATGTGCTGGGCTTTTTAGACCAGCGCGACCTCGCCCACCTGCTGCAGGCCGCCGATGCCCTGGCCCACCCCCACTTGCAGGGGCAAGCCGCCACCTTTACCTCGCCGCTCAAGCTGTTTGACTACCTGGCGGCGGGCCCGCCGGTGGTGGCCAGCCGCATTCCCTCGCTGGCCAACTGGCCCCTGGCCGGGCAAATCGCCGCCTGGTGCGACCCCAACCAGCCCCTCGCCTTTGCCGACAGTTTGCGGCAGGTGCTCGACCACCGGCCCCGCCCCGCCGCAGGCTTTACCCCAGACCACCAGGTGCTGCGGCCCTACTCCTGGGAAGCGCGTATAGAGACCATTTTGGCCCATGTCGATGCCCAGTACCGACCCCAGCCCCAGGGAGAAACCCCATGACCCGCCCCTCTACATCTAGACCCATCGTCGGCATGCTGTCGAGCTACGGCGGCCTCACCCAGTGCGACTGGCTGTGGAAGCAGAGCCCCGAGCCCTTTGGGTTGTGGGGCAACATGCAGCTCCAGGCCCAGGACCCCCGGCCCGACTACCTGCTGCTCTACCAGTTCAACTTTCACGAGCAGCTGGCCCCGCCGCCCCAGTCTAAGCTGCGGCGTTTGCGCGCTGGGCTGCCCCTGGCCCCGGCCGAGGTGCCGGTAGAGGCCCTCGACCGCCTGCCGCCCCAGTTTCGCCAGCTGCCCAGGGAGCGGATTGCCTTTTTGCTGCGCGAGCCGCCCCTGACCGAGGTGCGGGGCCAAAACCTGCTCAACTACGCCTACGCCCGCGACTACTGCGGCTATGTCTCTGGCCCCGACGACGCGGCCCCCACCCCGGCCTACATGCCCGCCATTTGGTATGTGAATGTGTCGTTTCGCGAACTCAACGAAGCCCCGCCCCCGGAAAAACACAGCCCCTGTAGCTGGATCACCTCGGGCATTGACCGCACCGAGAGCCACCGCCAGCGGCTGGCCTTTTTGCAGACCCTCCAGGCCAGTGACGTGCCGGTCGAGGTCTATGGTCGCGGCCTGCCCCCCGGCACCCGCACAGCGGGAGAGCTCAGCAACAAGTGGCCGGGCCTGGCCCCCTACACCTACAACCTGGCGATTGAAAACTTTGCCGACAACGACTGGTACGCCAGCGAAAAACTGTGGGATGCCCTGCTGGCCTGGTGCCTGCCGATCTACTACGGCGGCGGCGCGGCGGATAAGCTGCTGCCCCCCGGCAGCTTTTTGCGCCTGCCCAGCCTGGATGAAAAAGGTATCGACTACATCCGCGAGGTGACGGCCAGCCCGGACGCGTGGGAGGAGGCGAAAGGTGCGATCGCAGAAGCCCGCCAGATCATCCTCCACCAGCTGAACTTAATGAACTGGCTGTCAGACTGGGTGGGGCAAGCGTAGCCCTAGCCCACAGCAAACTCCGTGAACTGACGCTTAAACGGCGAGTGAAACCCCAGCACAATGTCCTGCTTCGGCACGCCGCGATCCACCAGCTCGTTGGCAATGCCGCCCTCGGTGCCGTCGTGCTGTATCCAGATTTTGCCGTCGATGATGTCAAGGTGCAGCACGCAGCCGTAGACCCGTCGCTTGTTTGACCAGCCCACGTGGACGACCTGGTAGCGATCTCGCTCAATGTCGAAAATCAGCTCGGTCTTTAGCTCTGGATTGCTGAAATCTACCCGGCTGTACTCAGCCAGGATCTCTTGAACTAGCGGGCGATAGTGTTCTAAATTGGCCATTTCACAATCACCTCCTCCTCTGGATCGTAGATCACCAAGCGAACTTGGTAGCGCTCTACCAGGCGGCGGGGCAGCTCTAGCCGAAAAAACTCCCGCTCTGCATCTACTGGGATGGCCATGTAAAGGGTGCGATCGGGCTGTTCTTCTTCTAGGGCAAGCTGATATTTGAGAAACTGGCCCAACGCCGTGCTGAACTCGGTCGTGGCAGAAGAACCCACAAAACTTTTGATCTCCACCGCGATTTTCTCGTTCCCACGCTGTGCCGCCAAAATTCTTTCGGCCCCCAGGTCAACGTACATATCAACCCCACCAAAGCTGATGAAAAGCGGATCGTGGGTGATTGTCCAGCCGTCTTTTTCGAGGGCGCATCTGACGGCATCGTGAAATAG
The DNA here is from genome assembly GCA_035466075.1 of Nodosilinea sp. Taxonomy (GTDB): domain Bacteria; phylum Cyanobacteriota; class Cyanobacteriia; order Phormidesmidales; family Phormidesmidaceae; genus Nodosilinea. The sequence continues at coordinate 2,991 of DATIVG010000497.1, forward strand.
GTCTTTGGCGGGCATAGGCGAACGGCGCGGAGGAGTCGCAGAGTAGTCTCATTCTAGAATGGGCCAGCGCTACGGATTTTCTGGGCTTGTGAATAAAATGGGCAATCACAGACTAGGATTGCCCCAATGCTAGTCAAGACCCTTGTCAGGGTGGCATTGCCCACCTGACTCTCTACAAACCCGCGAGGAAAATAGCTTGCGTAGAGCTAGATTTGCTAAGACCCAGCTCCTGTTTGGGCTGACATTCCTCAGCGCAATGGTGGTCATGTTTGTCCTGGTGCAAGCCTCCTGGGCCCAGGCGCTTCGGGTCGTGGCGCTGCTGGCCTTCCCTGGCATGCAGGGTGCCCTAACGGCTAAAAATGCCTTTGACCAGAGCCGCCAGACCCGGTTTAGCCCGGTACTGGTCAGCGTAGAACTGGTCTGTGCGGGGTTTTTGGCGGTGGCCGCTGGGGTTGCGCTGCTGGGGGCCAAGTCGCTGCCCGTGATCTATGGCAGTTGGGTGATCGCCGCGATCGCAACTCTGATGCTGGTGATCGCCGCCGCCCTGGATCTACTGTGGGCCCTGCGCCGCAGGCAAAATCAGCGGCAGGCGTTGATCAAACTGCTGCTGCAAAGCGTGGTGCTGATCTTGTATGTCATTTTGCTGGTTTGGATGGGGCTGCTGTTGCTACTCTCGCTGACGGGTGAGTCGTATATGGGCAACTGAGGTTGACTCAAAAGTACGGGTCGAGCGATCGCAGCTTTAGGACCCTTCCAGAATTTGCCTGCGCTACAGGTTTCCTGAGCTTGGCGAATGCCGGGGGCTATGGTGCGAGTCTGACTGGCCCCAGCGGCAGCACCCAACCCGGCTGGGTAAGGACAGGCCTAGCGATTCGGGCTAAACTCTTGACAGATAAGGGCTAACGCCAGCGGGGCCAGCGACCGATGACAGAGCAGCAGTTTGATGTTTTCTTGGCCCACAGCAGCAAAGACAAACCGCTGATTCGCCACGTTTACCGCAAGTTGGCAGACCTGGGCCTGCGCCCCTGGCTCGATGAAGAAGAAATTGCCCCCGGCACCACATTTCAAGACGAGATCCAGCAGGCGATCGGGCGCATCAAGACGGCGGCTATCTTTTTGGGGCCAGAGGGTCTGGGGCGCTGGCAGGCGCTAGAACTAAAATCGTTTATCAGCCAGTGTGTGAACCGCGACATTCCCATCATTCCGGTGCTGCTTCCGGGGGTTCAGGAAATTCCAGAGAAACTTATTTTTCTTCAAGAGTTTCATGCCGTTTCGTTTCAAGACAGCATCGAAGACGAAAAGGCTCTGTTTGCCCTCGAATGGGGCATCACCGGACGCAAACCCACCCGACCATCCAGCACATCCCAAACATTGAGCCATGCCTCAGGCCAAAACCCCGTAGGGTGGGCACCGCCCACCTCACCACCGGTGGCACCAGAAGACGACCTAAGTTCTGAAAAGGGAATCGACTACCGCAACCTGCGCGATTTGCTAAAGGCAGGCCAGTGGCGAGAGGCCGATAGCAAAACCTACGAAACCATGATTCGGGCTGTGGGCAAAACGCCGGGGGATTGGTTTACTAAGGATGATCTGTTGAATTTCCCCTGCACAGACCTACTGACAATAGATCGATTGTGGGTAAAG
>DATIVG010000498.1:0-10523 GCA_035466075.1 Nodosilinea sp.
CCGGTGGGCTCGGGCAAGACGGCGCTGGTGGATGCCCTGTGCAAGGCGCTGCGCGATCGCTACTCGCTGGCCGTGGTCACCAACGATATCTACACCCAGGAAGACGCTCAGTTTTTGGTGCGCAGCCAGGCGCTGAGCCCCGATCGCATTGTCGGGGTTGAGACCGGCGGCTGCCCCCACACCGCCATTCGCGAAGATGCCTCGATGAACCTGGTGGCGATCGAAGCCCTGGAGGCGCGGTTTAACCCGCTGGATCTGGTGTTTGTGGAGAGCGGCGGCGACAACCTGGCCAGCACCTTTAGCCCCGAGCTGGTGGATTTGACCCTCTATGTGATTGACGTGGCCGCGGGCGACAAGATTCCCCGCAAGGGCGGGCCGGGGATCACGAAGTCTGACTTTTTGGTGATTAACAAAATCGATCTGGCCCCGATGGTGGGGGCGAGCCTGGCGGTGATGGAGCGCGATGCCCGCCAGATGCGGGGCGAGCGCCCCTTTGGCTTTACCAACCTCAAGACCCAGGAGGGACTGGCCGCCATCATTGACTTTATTGGGCACCACGCCGCGCTGGCACCGGCCTCTATGCCAGGCTAGGCGGCTTGTGTAGGCTCCTTAGGATTCTGAACAAAGGGGAGGAAGGGAGGGGGTGCGATCGCACCTCCCCGGCATCTCTAAGCTTTGCTACATCAAAGTTTAGCCATTTTGTATTGCAGGCTACACTTACTGCCAATCACTAACTCTAATATCCACTCTGACGGTCTACGTATATTCTCGGTTAGTCCATCTTTGATTCACGAGTCAGGAGCGAGGTTGAATGGTAACTCGATTTAATCGGCGTAAGTTTTTGGTGTACGGGTCTGCGACCCTGGGCACCTCTATGCTGCTGAAAGCCTGTGGCGGGGCCACCACCACGCCCGACACGGGCGCTGCCGACGGCGGTACTGAAACCGCTGCGGCCGATGGCGAAGCCATCAAGGTGGGCATTCTGCACTCGCTGAGCGGCACCATGGCCATTAGCGAAACCACCGTGGTAGATGCTGAACAGCTAGCCATCAAAGAAATCAACGCCGCCGGCGGCGTGCTGGGCAGACAAATTGAAGCCGTGGTCGAGGATGGCGCCTCTGACTGGCCCACCTTTGCCGAGAAAGCCGAGAAGCTGATCGACCAAGACCAGGTAGCCGTTGTGTTTGGCTGCTGGACATCCGCCAGCCGCAAGGCCGTGCTGCCGGTATTTGAGTCGAAGGACCACATGCTGTGGTACCCCCTCCAGTACGAGGGCCAGGAGTGCTCCAAGAACATCTTCTACACCGGGGCGGCCCCCAACCAGCAGATCGAACCAGCGGTGGACTGGCTGCTGGAAAACAAGGGCACCGACTTCTTCCTGGTGGGCTCCGACTACGTGTTCCCCCGCACCGCCAACACCATCATCAAAGAGCAGTTGACCGCTAAAGGCGGCAACACCGTGGGTGAAGACTACCTGCCCCTGGGCAACACCGAAGTCACCCCGATCATCACCAAGATTCGCGCCGCGCTGCCCAACGGCGGGGTGATCTTCAACAGCCTCAACGGCGACAGCAACGTGGCCTTCTTTAAGCAGCTCCAGGGCGCTGGCATGGGGCCCGACATGTACCCCGTGATGTCGGTGAGCGTGGCCGAGGAAGAAGTGCGGCAGATTGGCCCCGAGTTTCTGGTGGGTCACCTGGCCTCCTGGAACTACTTCCAAACCGTGGAAACCCCGGAAAACGAGAAGTGGGTAGCCGACTTTAAGGCAGAGTTTGGCGACGACCGCGTCACCAACGACCCCATGGAAGCGGCCTACATCATGGTCTACCTGTGGAAGCAGGCGGTGGAAGCGGCGGGCACCTTTGATATTCCCGAGGTGCGGGCGGCGGCCTACGGCCAGAGCTTCGCGGCTCCCGAAGGACCGGTGACCATGAACGCCAACCACCACCTGTCTAAGACGGTGCGCCTGGGAGAAGTCATGGATGACGGCCTGTTCCAAATCATCTGGGAAACCGATGGCCCCATTGACCCGCTGCCCTGGAACCAGTTTGTGCCCGACACCATTGGCTTTGGCTGCGACTGGTCTGACCCGGCCAAGGGCGGCAAGTTTGAGGTCTAGGTGATCTCTACTGGGATGCAGTCCTAGGGACGAGGCGAGGGTGCAGTTAGCTGTGTCCTCGCTCTCTTTATAAACCTCTACTGGGCAAAGTCTCGCTTGCCCATTGCCCTGATTATGGGTACGGGCTTTGCTTATCCTGGGTCGGCTCTAGATTGAATTTGCCTTTCTACTTAGCTATTTCACTCAGGCTTTTTGAGCCTGGCTGCTGGCGGCTGTCGTGGGCATTACACGGCCTATTTTGAGGGCGGGATGACGGCGGCAAAAGCGCAGGCGAACCAGCTGGAAGGGTGGGGTGAGCCAGAACCTTTAATCAGTCTGATTTTGTTAGGGATGGACATTTCCAGGCCTGTGCTGCCCTTAGTATCCCTATTGAGTTTTAGCCCGGTTCGGGGGGCGGCGGCCGGTGCGCTGCCGGGCGTGAGTTGTTCTAAAAGCGGTAAGAGCTGTGTTAGAAGGCTTAATTGGTGGCCTGTTTAACGGCATTAGCATTGGTGCGGTGCTGTTGATCGTGGCCTTGGGTTTGGCGATTGTGTTTGGCTTGATGGGGGTCATTAATTTGGCCCACGGCGAACTGATGATGTTTGGGGCCTACACCACATTTGTGGTGCAAAATGCGGCTAAAGCCATGGGGGGAGTGGCCCCTGATCTGTACATTTTTGCGGCCCTGCCCCTGGCTTTTTTGGTGGCGGCGCTGCTGGGTTTATTGCTAGAGCGCACGGTGATTCGCTACCTCTACGGGCGACCGCTGGAAACGCTGCTGGCGACCTGGGGGGTAAGCCTCATTTTGATTCAGTTTATCCGCAGCGTGAGCCTGCCAATGGTGATTGGCCTGGCGATCTTTGCGGCGCTGTTTTTTGTGGGCCGCTGGGTGCTGACCCGCTACACCGACTGGGAGCGGATTCAGCAGTGGGCCAATCCGGTATTTTTGGGGCTGTCGGCGGCGATTGCGGTGCTGGCCTGGGTGGTGATTGGCCAGGCTGGGGGCGACCAGTTTTCGCGGGCCTGGTTTAGCACCCGCAACGTGGATGTGACGCCGCCGAGCTGGCTGCGGGGGGGCATTACCCTGGGCAGTACGCTGCAATTTCCCTCGGCGCGACTGTTTATTATTGCGCTGACGATCATTTGCCTGGTGGCGGTGTACTGGTTTCTCAACGGCACGGCCTGGGGGCTGCGCATACGCTCGGTGACCCAAAACCGGGGCATGAGCGCCTGTCTGGGCATTCCGACCGGGCAGGTGGATGCGCTGACCTTTGCCCTGGGCTCGGGGCTGGCGGGCATTGCGGGCTGCGCGGTGACGCTGCTGGGCTCGGTGGGGCCAAACCTGGGGGCCAACTACATTGTGGATGCCTTCATGGTGGTGGTGGTTGGCGGGGTCGGCAAGCTGGTGGGCAGCATTGTGGCGGCGCTGGTGATTGGCATTACCACCTACCTGGTGGGGTCGGGCACCATGGCGCTGCTGTTTCCGCCGACGGCGTTCTTTCAGCCGGTGATTGATTTCTTTACCTTTTTTGCCACGACGAGCATGGCAAAGGTGATGGTGTTTGCGTTGATTATTGCCTTTTTGCAGGTGCGGCCCGCTGGGCTGTTCCCGCCGAAGGGTCGTTCGGTGGAGCTATAGGGCGCTATGACTACGACTACAGATGTTGCCGTTCAACCGCGCCGCGCCGCGCAGGCCAGCCAAAAGCGCAAGTTTATGATCGAGGCGATCGCGGTGGTTGCGATCGCACTCATCCTCATCGTGATCATGCCGATGCTGCTGTCGGGGTTTCGGCTCAACCTGCTGGGGCGCTTTTTGGCCCTGGCGATTGTGGCGCTGGGCATCGACTTGATCTGGGGCTTTACCGGCCTGCTGAGCCTGGGCCACGGCATTTTCTTTGCCCTGGGGGGCTATGCCTTTGCCATGTACCTGGAGCTCAACACCCTGGGCGAGGGGCAGATGCCGGAGTTTTTTGGCCTCTACGGGGTGACGGAGCTGCCGCTGTTTTGGCAGCCGTTTAACTCGTTTCCGTTTACGCTGCTGGCGATATTTCTCATCCCGGCGATTGTGGCGGGGCTGCTGGGCTACCTGGTGTTTCGCAACCGCATTCGCGGGGTGTATTTCTCGATTTTGACCCAGGCCGCCCTGGTGGTGTTTTTTAACCTGTTTAACGGTCAGCAAAAGCTGATCAACGGCACCAACGGCCTCAAGACCTCGACCTCAGTATTTATGGGGCAGCAGGTGGGCAGCGACGGCATGCGGATGTTTTTCTACATCAGCACGGTGGTGGCGCTGATCGCCATGTACGCCCTCTGCCGCTGGCTGACCAGCGGGCGGTTTGGCCGCATGCTGGTGGCCATTCGCGACGATGAAAACCGGGTGCGGTTTTCGGGCTATGACCCGACGGCGTTTAAGGTGCTGGTGTTTGCGGTCTCAGGTGCGATCGCGGGTATTGCCGGGGCCCTCTACACCGTGCAGTCGGGCATTATTTCGCCCCAGGTGATGGATATCGCCTTCTCCATTGAGATGGTGATCTGGGTCGCCGTGGGCGGGCGCGCCACCCTGGTGGGGGCGGTGCTGGGGGCGGTGCTGGTCAACATGGCCCGCAGCCTGCTCAGCGAACGCTTCCCCGACGTGTGGCTGTTCTTCCAGGGGGCGCTGTTTCTGATTGTGGTCACCGCCCTGCCCGACGGCATCATCGGCTGGGGTCGCCGCCAGTTTGGCCCGGCAGTCAGCTCGGCCCTGGGCCTCACCCCCACCGATTTGCCCTACCTGGCCGATGACGCCGAGGCCACATCGGTAGCGGAAACCCCCGAATTCGCCGAAAAGTAGGGTGGGCATGCCCGCCATCCCCCTGGGCAATCACGCCGATCCAGCCCCTAGGGCGGTTTGCGATCGCCCGATCTCAACGGTGGGCAAGGCCCACCCTACCGGCCCGCTGTGCATGGGCGAAGCAATGCACCATTCCCCCAGCCCGATTTCCCCGATGGTGGGCGGTGCCCACCCGACCTGGAACCCGAAGGAGACCTGACCCCCGTGAGCACCAAAGTTTTAGAAATCAAAGACGTCACCGTCAGCTTCGATGGCTTTAAGGCCATCAACAACCTCAACTTCAGCATGGACGAAGGCGAGCTGCGGGTGATTATTGGCCCCAACGGCGCAGGCAAAACCACCTTCCTAGACGTGATCAGCGGCAAAACCAAGCCCACCGAAGGGGCGGCCTACTTCAAAGGCCAGGATCTGCGCAAGTACAAAGAGCACGAGATTTCGCGCCTGGGCATTGGCCGCAAGTTTCAGACCCCCCGCGTCTACCTCAACCTCACCCCCCGCGAAAACCTCGACCTCTCCTGCAACCGCAACAAAAACGTCTTCTCCACCCTGTTTAAAAAGGCCCCCACCGCCGAAAAGCGCACCGTGGGCGGCCTGCTCGAAACCATTGGCCTCGACCACAAGGCCGATATTCCCGCCGCGCTGCTCTCCCACGGCGAAAAGCAGTGGCTTGAGATCGGCATGCTGGTGGCCCAGTCGCCCGACCTGCTGCTGGTGGATGAGCCGGTGGCGGGCCTCACCGACGAAGAGACCGAGCAGACCGGCAAGCTGCTGATGTCGCTGGCCGAGAGCCACTCCATTGTGGTGATTGAGCACGACATGGAGTTTGTGCGCCAGATCGCCCGCCAGGTGACCGTGCTGCACCAGGGCAGCGTGCTGTTTGAGGGCACCATGGACCAGGTGCAGACCGACCCCAAGGTGATCGAGGTGTACCTGGGCAAAGAGACCAGCCTCACCCCCGAGCAAATGCTGCTGCTGCGCGTTGCCGCCACCATGGCCTGGGCCGACGACAACTTTGCCGACGTGCAGCAGGATGTCATTCTTGACCGCCTCAGCCGCAAGTTTGCCCATGCCCCCGAGGAGCAGGCCGAACTGCGCGACGACCTGAGAAATCTGCTGGCCACCGAGCTGCCCCTGGAAGACCTGGTGCCCCAGCTCACCACCCCCGCCCAGCGCGAAGAAGCCCTGATGCTGAGCTACGAGGTGATCAGCTCGAACCAGATCAACCAGAGTGAAGCGGTGGTCTACCAAAAGCTGCTGAATTTGCTGGGCCTGCCGCCGGAGACCGTCAGCCGCCTGGAGGCCGCTGCGCTGGAGGAACTGGCCGCTCGGGGGTGATGGAGTGACGGGGTAATGGAGTGACGGGGTAACGGGGTGATGGGGTGTTCAAGCACTCCCCTACCTCCCCCACCCCCCCTACCTCCCAATCCCCTACACCATCACCCCCCCCACTCCATCACCCCCCCCCACTCCATCACTCCCCCCCTACCCCCCCCACCCACCATGACCACCACCCTCCCCACCCCGGCTCTCCAAGACCCGATGACCGCGCCCATGCTGGAGATCTCGGGGCTCAACTTTTACTACGGCGAAAGCCACATTCTGCGCGATGTGGCGATGACCATTCCCAAGGGCCAGATGGTCTGCCTGATTGGCCGCAATGGGGTGGGCAAGACCACGATGCTGAAGAACATCATGGGAGTGCTGCGGCCCCGCACCGGCGAGATTCGCTTTGAGGGGCAGGTGGTGAACCAGCTGTCGCCCGACCGGCGGGCGCGCCTGGGGGTTGGCTATGTGCCCCAGGGGCGCGAGGTGATCCCTCGGCTCACGGTGCGGGAAAATTTGCTGATCGGCCAGGAGGCGCTGGGCAGCCGGGGCAAGGCCCAGAAAGAGGTGCCGGAGGAGATCTACGAGCTGTTTCCGGTGCTCAAGACCATGCTCGACCGCATGGGGGGCGACCTCAGCGGCGGTCAGCAGCAGCAGCTGGCGATTGCGCGGGCGATCATGGGCCAGCCCAAACTGCTGGTGCTCGACGAACCCACCGAGGGCATTCAGCCGTCGATCATTCTCGACATTGAGGCGGCGGTGAAAAAGATTGTCAAAACTACCGGCATTTCGGTGCTGCTGGTGGAGCAGCACCTGCACTTTGTGCGCCAGGCCGACTACTACTACGCCATGCAGCGGGGCACCATTGTGGCCAATGGCCCCACCAGCGAGCTCACCAACGATGTGATTCAAGAGTTTCTGGCGGTGTAGCGGCGGCAGTGGTAGGGTATTTGTGCTCTTACCCGCCCGGTGGCTATGACCAATCGTCTGGTCGATTCGTCCAGTTTGTACCTGCGCAAGCATGCCGAAAACCCCATCGACTGGTGGCCCTGGTGCGACGCGGCGCTGGAGCAGGCCAGGGCCGAGGACAAGCCGATTTTTCTGTCGATTGGCTATTCGAGCTGCCACTGGTGCACGGTGATGGAGGGCGAGGCCTTTTCCGATGGTGCGATCGCAGCCTACCTCAACGCCAACTTCATTCCCATCAAGGTGGACCGCGAGGAGCGCCCCGACATCGACAGCCTCTACATGCAGGCCCTGCAAATGCTGACCGGGCAGGGGGGCTGGCCGCTCAACGTGGTGCTGCACCCCGAGACCCGCGTGCCCTTCTACGGCGGCACCTACTTTCCGCTGGAGCCCAGGTACGGGCGGCCCGGCTTTTTGCAGGTGCTCACCGGCCTGCGGCAGTTTTACGACACCGAAAAGCCCCGCCTGGCGGAGATCACCGAGGCGGTGATGGGCAATTTGTACCGGGGGGCGCAGCTGCCCGAGTCGCCGGGGGTGCCCGCCGCAGCGGAGCTCTCTGCCGGGCTGAGCGCCAATGCCACAATTCTGCTGCCCACGGGCCAGGGCACCTGTTTCCCGATGATTCCCCACGCGGCGGCGGTGCTGGGCGGGGCGCGGTTTGACCTGGAGCTGGAGGCCACACCTATCTGCCGCCAGCGGGGGCTGGACATGGCCCTGGGCGGCATTTACGACCATGTGGGCGGCGGCTTTCACCGCTATACCGTGGACCCCACCTGGACGGTGCCCCACTTTGAAAAGATGCTCTACGACAACGGCCTGATGGTGGAGTACCTGGCCGATCTGTGGGCCAGCGGCCAGCAAGAGCCCGCCTTTGAGCGGGCGATCGCCCACACCCACAGCTGGCTGCGCCGGGAGATGACCGCCCCCGGCCCCGGCGCGGGCGGCTATTTCTACGCCGCCCAGGATGCCGATAGCTTTGTCACCCACCAGGCCGCCGAGCCCGAGGAGGGGGCGTTCTACGCCTGGCCCTACTCTACGCTGGAGTCCATTCTCACCGCCGACCAGCTTCAGGCGCTGACCGCCGCGTTTGCGGTGACGGCGGCGGGCAACTTTGAGGGGCAGGTGGTGCTGCAGCGCACCCACCCTGGGCCGCTGTCCGACGCGGTCGAAGCCGCGCTAGACCAGCTGTTTACCCTGCGCTACGGGGCTCCGGCGGCAGAGGTGACCAGCTTTCCCCCCGCCACCTCCAACCAGGCGGCCAAAACCCATACCTGGCCGGGGCGCATTCCCCCGGTCACCGACACCAAGCTGATTGTGGCCTGGAACAGCCTGATGATTTCGGGGTTGGCGAAAGCTGCGATCGCACTTCAGCGCCCCGCCTACCTCGCCACCGCCACCGCCGCCGCCGAGTACCTGCGCCAGCACCAGTGGGTGGGCAGCCAGCTGCACCGCCTGGGCTACGACGGCACCCCCCAGGTGCCCGCCCAGGCCGAGGACTACGCCCTGCTGATCAAAGCCTGCCTCGACCTGCACCAGGCGGGCCTGGCCCTACCCCCCGCCACCGCCCATAGCGCCAACCCCACCCACCCCGACACCGACACCGACTGGCTCACCCTGGCGATCTCCACCCAGCAGGAGTTTGACCACCGGCTGTGGAGCGCCGACCAGGGCGGCTACTGGAGCGCGGCGGGGGCCGCCCTGCTGGTACAGGAGCGCCCCTACCAGGACAGCGCCACCCCCGCAGCCAACGGGGTGGCGGTGGCCAACCTGGTGCGCCTCTCGCTGCTCACCGACAATCTCGACTATTTGGCGCGGGCCGAGCGCACCCTGCAAGCCTTTGGGGCCGTCATGGAGCAGCTGCCCCGCGCCTGCCCCAGTCTGCTGCACGGCCTCAACTGGTTTCGCAATGGCACCGTGGTCAAGGCGACCGCAGCAACCATCGCCATTCTGGCCACCGAGTACTGGCCCACCACTGTCTTTAGCCTCAGCCGAGAGCTGCCCGCCGGAGCCGTGGGCATGGTCTGTCGGGGCAGCCAATGCCTGGCCGTGGCAGAGTCTGTGGACCAGCTACGGCAGCAGCTCCACCGCTAGACAGCCAAAGGTTGAGCACTGCCCCTCCCCCCCTCATCTTCCCTATCTCCCCTACCTCCCGGCCATGCCCCACCATCCAGATCTCTATCGGGCGATGTGCGATCGCATCCGGCAGTCGCCCCACCAGCGCATTCCCTTCGCCGAGTTTATGGAGCTCGCCCTCTACCATCCCCAGGGCGGCTACTACACCACCAAAGACGCCATCCTCGGCCCCCAGGGCGACTTCGTCACCTCCGCCCACCTGGGCCACGACTTTGGCGAGCTGCTCGCCACCCAGTTTGCCGAAATGTGGGAGCACCTCGGTCGCCCCCAGCCCTTCTCGCTGGTCGAAATGGGTGCTGGCCAGGGCCTGATCGCCGCCGATGTGCTCAGCGCCCTGCAAAACCACTTTGCCGACTGCTTCGCCGCCCTCCACTACCAAATTGTCGAAAAATCTGACCGGCTGCGGGCCACCCAGCAGCACCGCCTCACCCCCTGGGCCGGGCAAGTCACCTGGGTCAATCTGCCCGACCTGCCCGACGCCAGCCTCACCGGCTGCCTCTTCTCCAACGAGCTGGTCGATGCCCTGCCCGTCCACCAAGTCGTCATGGCCGAGTCAGGTCTCCAGGAGGTCTACGTTACCCTGCCCGCCGACAATGCCATCGGCGACAATCCCCTAGACGGCAATGCCCTGGCCGACAATGCCCTGGTGGAGGTGCTGGGCGAACCCTCCACCCCGCGCCTGGCCGACTACTTTGCTTTTACCGGCATCGACCTGGCCGACCCCCAGTACGTCCCCGGCTACCGTACCGAAGTGCACCTCGCCGCGCTGGACTGGATGAAAACCGTCGCCGCCAAACTGCACCGTGGCTACCTGCTCACCATCGACTACGGCTACCCCGCCAGCCGCTACTACAGCCGCGCCCGCGCCCAGGGCACCCTCCAGTGCTACTACCAGCAAGCCCACCACGACGACCCCTACAGCCACCTCGGCCACCAAGACATCACCGCCCACGTCAACTTCACCGCCCTGGAGCGCCAGGGCGAACAGTGCGGCCTAGAAACCCTGGGAGCGATCCAGCAGGGCATGTTTCTGATGGCGCTGGGCCTCGGCGATCGGATCGCCGCCCTGGGCCAAATCCAGGCCCGCGACCCCGCCACCGTCAACCTCGCTATCCAGCGCCGCGACCACCTCCACCAGTTGATCAACCCCATGGGCCTGGGCAATTTTGTCGT
>DATIVG010000499.1:0-5248 GCA_035466075.1 Nodosilinea sp.
TTGATCAGCTTCGCCGCGAAAACCTGGACAAAGATGCCTCTCGCCTAGACGATATCCGTCGCGAAAACCTCGAAAAAGACTAGGCTATCCAGCGGTGCCTGGCTTATTTTCTATGGGTTTTGGCACAACTGTATTCCTTGGTTTGCCCGTGGCCCTGCCCCAGGTAGCTGAGGGCGGTGGTTAGGGTCGTCTTCGACACCAAATTAGATCGCTAAAGCCTTTGCTGGGTTCAGCAAAGGCTTTTTGTTGACCCCGGCACACCTGACCCAATTGGCCCTGGCCGGGCGGTCGCTGAGATGGGGGCCTGGAGAGCGCATTTGAAAAGCGGTTTGCTGTAGCTCTAGTTCCCTGCTGATCCTCCCTGCCCCCCTTTTTAAAGGGGATTTAGGGGGATTTCCACTTTGGCTACAAGCAATAGGACTTTTCAAATGTCCTCTGAAATTGGGCTAGCGCGATCGCACCAGTAGCCCATGCAGCCCAACCAGGGCGATCGCCAGCGGCAGCATCAGCCCGGGCACCACCGCCAAACCCGCCCCGCTGGCCACCCAGCCCACCCCCGCCGGAATCAGCGCCGCCCCCACGCTGGCGGCACTGGTGGCAAAGCCCACCGCCGCTGGCACCAGCGCCTCGGGCAGCCGCTTGGGAATCAGCCAGATAATGGTGGGAAAGATGGCCGCCAGGGCAAAGCCAATCAGCGGCAGGCTGAGGAGCGCCTGGGGCCACTGCCACCAGCCCAGCAGCCCCACCACCAGCAGCCCCAGCGACAGGGTAATGATGCGGATTGCCCCCAGCGATCGCAGCCCATAGCTCAGCAAAAAGCGCCCCGCCGTCAGCCCCAGCCAGTAGGCGCTGACGCTGTAGCCTGCCAGCAGCGGCGGTGTCGAGCGGGCGATTACCTGCACGCTGTAGGCCCAGTGGCTAAACGATGCCTCAATGCCCACATAGACAAACAGAAATGCCCCAAACAACAGCACCAGCGGCGTGCGCAGCGCCTGCCGCAGCCCCGCCCCCGCCGGAGTTGCCGCGGGGGTAGGGCGCTTGAGCAGCGGTGGGTAGCGATAGGCCAGGGCCACCAACACCCCCACCACCAGCAGGCCGGTGAGCCCCGCCAGCGCCCCATAGACCTGCCGCCAGCCCACCCCCGCCGCCAACAGCGTGGTGGCAATGGCTGGGCCAGAAAATGCCCCAATGCCGTAGAAGCCGTGCAGCGCCCCCAGCAAGTGGGCGGCGCGGGCATCCTGCACCAGGGCGGTGTTGATGCCCGCATCGATCAGCCCGATGCCCAGCCCCAGCAGGGTGCCCGCCGCCACCATCAGCAGCCAGACCGGCGAGAGGGCATAGACCAGCAGGGCCCCGGTGAGCAGGCTGGCCGCCACCAGGAGCATTTGGCCGAGCCCCAGCCGCTCGGTCACCAGGCTGCTGGTCAGGGCGGCGACGATGTAGCCGCTGATTTGGCTGACAAACAGCAGCGTCACGGTGGCGGGGGTGAGGCTGTAGGCCACCAAAATGGAGGGCAGCAAAACCCCCAGCCCCGCCTCGGCAATGCCGATGGCTACAAAGGCATAGAAGTAAATGGCTATGCCCATCCAGGGGGGCGGCAAGGGCTTGGCAGCAGGGCGCATAGAGAACACTCCCAATTAGCGATATTAGCGATCGCACAACGAAACCGAACGAGTATTTGGGGTCGGGCGCTTGCGGTCGAGCTGGGTGAGGGTGACCGCCCCCAGCAGCAGCCCAATGGCCACTACACGGGCCGCGCTAACCGGCTGGGGTACCAGGCCAAACCATCCCCACTGGTCGATCACCAGGGACAGCAGCATTTGGCTGCACACCACCGCCAGGGTAGTGGTTGTCAGCCCCAGCTGCGCCACCACCAGCGTATTCACCGTGACATAGATCGCCCCCAGGCCGCCGCCGCCCCAGGCCCACCAGGGCACCTGACCCAGGCGCTCTAGAGCCTGGGGGCCCAATAATTGCGGGCCAAACACCCCCAGCACCAGCAGCAGCGTCAGCGTACTCGACCCCACCATAAAATTGACGGCCGCAGCGGCCAGGGGCGAATGCAGGGTTTGCCGCAGTCGGGCATTGGCCGCTGCCCCCACCGCCAAAAAACCGCCCCCCGACCCTGCGCCCAAGAGGGCAATGAGCATATCCATCGATTGTTACCTCGGTTGAGTGAGCAAAAATAGCGCCACCACCAGCAGCCCCAGGGCCACGCGACGGTGGGGTGTGAGCCGGTGCCGGGGCACGCCCAGCCAGCCGTAGTGGTCGGTGATGACGCCCACGATCGCCTGCCCGCCCACCACCAACCCCAGGGTGAGGGTCGTCCCCAGTACCGAAACAAAGTAGGTGCTGGAGGTGATGTACCAGGCCCCCAGCACGCCCCCCAGCCAGCTCCAGCGGGGAGCCTGGCCCAGGGCCGACCAAGTTGGCGACTCAAACCGACCGCTCAGCAGCAGGGCCACCAGCACACCGCTGCCCGTCAGGTAGGAGATATCTGCCGCCAGGGGCACCGAGTCGAGCGATCGCGCCAGTTGGGCATTCCAGCTGGCCTGAATGGGCAGCAGCGCCCCGCTCCCCAGGGCCAGCCCCAAAAACAGACAGATTTGGCAGTGCGAGGCCACCGTTTGCACATTAGATTTCACATCAGGCCAGCGCCAGGAAACCATGGCTCATCCTTTGGGCGTTTGTCTGCCCAGAAACTATCTCGATATCAAGATAATGAATATAAAGATGAATGTCAAGAATCTCGATGTCGAGATATAATCGCCCCATGAACCCAGATCGAATCGACCACATTCTTGAGCAGTGGCAGCGGGAACTGCCCCAGGTGGATGGCTCCCCCCTGGCGGTGATTGGCCGGGTGCTGCGCATTGCTCGCCTGCTGGAAAAACACCGCGAAACGCTGCTGGCCGAGTTTGGGCTGAGCGTTTGGTCGTTTGATCTGCTGGCCACCCTGCGCCGCCAGGGGCCGCCCTATCAGCTCAAGCCCACCGATTTGTACAGCCTGCTGATGCTGTCGTCGGGGGCGATGACCAACCGCATCGACCGTCTGGAGCAAGACGGCACGGTGGTACGCCTCCGGGATGCGGGGGATCGCCGCAGCGTGATTGTGCAGCTCACCCCCAAAGGGGTTGAACTGGCCGATGCGGTGATGCCGGTGTTGTTTGCCAAAGAGCACGAGCTGCTGGCGCAGTTTGCGGCTCCCGAGGAGCTAGAGGCTCTGGTGCCGATGCTCCGGCGGTTTTTGCTGTCTCTCGAAGAAGCGGTCTAGGCCGCTGCCTGCCCCATCTTTTTTGCCGTTACACCGCGAGAAACCCCTATGCCATGGCTAAATGAACCGCCCCAGTGGGCGCAAACTGACCAGCAACTGACCCTCACCACCGCCCCCCAGACCGACTTTTGGCGGGTCACCCACTACGGCTTTATCCGTCACAGCGGCCACTTTTTCTACGACACTATCTCCGGCGACTTCGTGGCCGAGGTGACCATGCGGGGGCAATACCGCGACCTCTACGACCAGGCGGGGCTGATGGTGCGCGCCGACGACCACCACTGGCTGAAGGCGGGCATTGAATATGTACATGGGGTGCAAAACCTGAGTGCTGTTGTCACCCATGACTACTCGGACTGGTCGATGATGGCGTTGCCCCAGGCCCCGGCGGCGCTGCGGCTGCGGCTGGAGCGCCGGGGCGAGGCGATCGAGCTGCTTTACGGGGATGAAACCGGCGATTTCAAGCCGTTTCGGTTGACCTACTTTCGCGATGCGCCCGCCTTGCAGGTGGGGCTGATGGCGGCTTCTCCGGATGGAGCTGGCTTTGAGGTGACGTTTGCCGACTACACGGTGCGGCCGGTTGCAGGCTAACCTCCAGAATCAGGGCTTAGAGGTAAAGATGGGAGGTGCGATCGCACCTCCCATCCCAAGCGCCAACGATCCTGAAAGATCCCACCCAATCGCCTGCCCAGGCGCGTTAGGGTGACAATCGCCTACCTAGTCGGCCATGGGTTTTACAGGGCTAATTTGATAAGCTTGAAGCATTAATTGGGCTCAGTTGACCTATGACTATTGCAGTCGATCCAGCAATTCAACAAAAGCCACTTAGCGTTGACGAGTTTCTCGCCCACTATGGTGGCGATCACCGCTATGAACTGATCGACGGTGAGGTATTCGATTTGGAACCAACAGGCCTGCATGAAGAGGTTGCAGCCTTTATAACGACGAAAATCTGTGTTCAGATCGACGGAGTAGGTTTACCTTGGCTTGTCCTTCAGCGGGGGCTGTTGCGCCCTTCTAGCACTGGTATGACGGCATTTCGTCCTGATGTCGCCGTTGTCGATCAAGGTGAACTGACCCAAGAGCCGCTTTGGTATGACCAGTCGATCTTGACCCTAGGCACTTCGATTAAATTTGTAGCAGAAGTGGTGAGCAGCAACTGGCAAAATGACTATGCGCGTAAGCTTGAAGATTACGCAGCGCTGGGCATCCCCGAATATTGGATTGCAGACTACGCTGGCTTAGGCGGTACTCGACACATTGGCAAGCCCAAACAACCTACCCTCTCTGTTTGTACGCTAGTAGATGGAGAGTACGAAATTCAGCAGCTTCGAGGCAGTCAGACGATTGTTTCTCCAACTTTCTCGGGTTTGAAACTGACAGCTGAGCAAGTGTTGAGGGCTGGTAGGTAGAGATCGCACCATGACAACCCTACTGGAGCGGGCTGATGAGAGCTCTTGGTTCTATGCATAGGCTATGCACAGGCTATTGAGCTTCAATTGAGTGTTGTCGAAAGGTTACTTGCCTACAACCATGAACACAATTGCCTACAGACTCCCGCAGCTTGGCGACGAGTATCAAATCAGTGGTTGCCTGTGGGCCGCTGCGGTCCTGTGGGAGCTCACGGATGGCACACCCCAAAGTGTTTCCGAATGGCTAAAGATCTGCCATCCCGAGGAATTGAAAGACAGAATCTTGAGCGATCAGAAAACGCTAGTTGCAACGTGGAATGAAATCGTGGTTGGATTTATTGCCTTTAAGAGGGGCAACCATTTGTCGTTGCTGTTTGTGCGAAGAGAATTTTCTGGGCAAGGAATCGGTCGAGAACTTTTCAGCCGATGTAGCGATGATTTGAATGAAGTTACCGTCAACGCCGCAGAAGAAGCGGTTGGCTTTTACCAAAAAGTGGGGTTTAGACAAAGCGGCGATCGCTTTTTTAAGCATGGAATATGGGGAACACCGATGAAATGGATT
>DATIVG010000500.1:0-11274 GCA_035466075.1 Nodosilinea sp.
AGCAGCACCATGCTGGCCCCGGCCATTTGCAGCTTTTGGGCGGCTTCGACCAAAATTTCGGCGATTTCGGCCCAGCGCCCCTCGTGCTGCATGGCGGCCATGTCGGCAAAATCGACGGAGAACATGATGGTTTTGGCGGAGTGCAGGCCGCCGCGACGGGCGCGCACGGTGCGGTTGAGAATGCGGTAGTACTCCAGGGATGACTCCCAGCTCATGCCGCCAATCAGGCCAATGGTTTTCATCGGGGCGGTGGGCATGGGGGTACCGGGGGTAGAGGTGTGCCCAGGGTATACCACCGGAGCGGGGCGATGGGTTAAGGTTGCGTAAATCTGACTGTGCCTGGCCCAGTGGACAGGTTACCGTTGTCCTCAGCCCCTAAAATTAAGCCATGACCCAATCTTCTTCTACCGCTGCTCCCTACGACCCGCTCTCGGTGGAGGCGCTGGCCCAGCGATTGGCCGCCGCTGAGGCGGAGGCGGGGGCGGTGCAGCTGATCGATGTGCGTGAGCCCGCTGAAATTGAGCTGGCCAGCCTGCCGGGGTTTGTCAATTTGCCCCTGAGCGAGTTTGCGGCGTGGTCGGGAACGATTCACAGTCGCTTTGAGTGCGATCGCGAGACCATTGTGCTGTGCCACCACGGTATGCGCTCGGCGCAGATGTGCGGCTGGCTGGCGCAACAGGGCTTTAGCCAGCTCAAAAATGTGACGGGCGGCATCGATGCCTACGCCCTGATGGTGGACCGCTCTGTACCCCGTTATTAACACCGCGCTATTGACCGTGCCGCTCTGCTAGATTCTGCTGTTTGATCTGCTACCCATCCCTGCTACTGGGGCGACGCCCCTTGCCCCCATGGTGACGACGACTCTGCGATCGCTACTTCCTGGCCAGGCTCCGGCGGCGGCTGATCTCAAGGCGCTGGGGCAGGTGGTGGCCCGGCAGCTGGCGGCCTACCGGGCGGGGCTGCCGCTGGTGTCGCCCCGGCGCGAGATTCCGCTTCAGTATCGGGTGTGGGGGCTGAAGTTTGGCAGCCAAACCGACCAGGTGCTGACCTCGGTGGGTGCGATCGCAGATCTGTTCCAGCGCGACGGCATCGACGGGCGGCTGCTGGTGCTGGGCGAGGCGGGGGTGGGCAAAACCCACACGCTGCTGGCGGTGGGCGAGCTGCTGCTGAAGCGCAACGGGCCGGTGCCGGTGCTGCTCGATGTCTCGGCCTGGGCCGGGGAGACCATGCGCGAGTGGCTGATGGCCACCCTCTGGCGCGACTACCGGGTGGCCAAAAGCACCGCCGCCAGCTGGGTAGACAACGCCCAGCTCACCCTGCTGGTGGATGGCTTTGACCACCTGAACCCGACCCAAAAGCGCAAATGTGCCGCCGCCCTGGAGACCCTGCTGCGCAGCAACCCCCACCAAACCGCCCTGCTCTGCTGCCGCCGCCAGGTGCTGGAGTCGGGGGGGCTGACCTTTGACCAGTTCAACGGCGGGGTGAATATCATTCCCCTGGCGGCCCAGCAGGTGAAAGACTACGTGCTGGGCCAAAACCGCCCCGACCTGTGGCCGGTGATCAAGGGCAGTAAAGCGCTGCAACAGCTGGCCCGCCTGCCTTTGGTGCTGACGCTGCTGGTTGCGATCGCAAACCCCACCGACCCGCCCCTGCGCAGCCGCGCCGAGATCATCCAGCGCTACCTCGATCAGGGCCTGGCCCAGACCAAAGGCCAGCCCGATCAGCAGCGGGCCGCCCTGGGCTGGCTGGCTCAGCAGCTCGACCAGCGCCCCCGCACCTTTTACCTCGAAGACCTGGAGTACACCTGGCTGCCCAGCAACCGCCAGGTGCTCTACCGGCTGCTGCTGGGCCTGGCCGTCACCCTGGTGATCGGCCTGGTGGGGGGCAACCTGCTGCTGGGGCTGGCCCTGGGGCTGATGGCCTCGCAGATCGACCTCGATGCCTTTCCCTACCTGCGGCGGGGGCTGGCGGTCCAATCCTTCAGCGGGCTGGCCACCCTATTGCTCACCTGCGGCCTGCTGGGCCTGGGTCTGGGTCTGGGCCTGGGCACAGTAGCGGCGCTGCTGCTCACGCCCCTGGGCCGGGGGGCGGCGGCCTTTGGCGGGGCCGGGGCCGTCGGGGCCACCCTGGGCTGGAGCCTGGGCCTGGTGGGGCTGCTGCGGGGCGGGCTACCCGGCCACAGCCAGGGCCGCCAGGTGCCCAACCAAGACATCAGCCTGGCCCTGCGCAATACCACTCTGCTGGTGGGACTGCTGGCCGTTCTGCTGATGGGTTTGCTGGGGCTGCCGGGGGTCGTCACGGGCCAGCCCGCGCCGCTGTCCCTGGGCCAGGCCCGCCTGCTGCTGGGAACGCTGCTGGGGGTGGGGCTGGGGCTGTCGTTTGCGCTCCAGCACAGCCTGGTGCGCCTGCTGCTCAGCCAGGCCCCGGTGGCGCGGCCCCAGCTCGATGCCCTGGTGGCGGCGGGGCTGCTGCGCCGGGTGGGCGGCGGCTACAGCTTTGGCCATGAGGCCCTGCGTCAGGCCTTCACCACCGGGCCAGCGGCGGACGATGACCGCTAGGGCAAACCCGGCAACTCGATCGAGGCAGCCCGATCGAGGCAACCTGGCTCTCAATCCTTGGATCTCAGTCAGCGCCCTCTCAACCCGCTCATCTGCGGGGGCGGCTGGTGCGTAGGGTATAGGGGTGAGCGACAGTGGCCAGGGCCCCCAGGTATGCTGAACAAGGCGACTCTCCCCGACTGGGGCCAGTCGCCCTGCTCAGCGGCCCAAAGCCACTCCGCCGGTCGCTTACTCAGGCGGATCTCAGAGGCATCCGCCACACTTGAGCTAGGCATGGTAGCTAGGTCTAGGCCTGGGCTGTGCTCGAGCGCTGCTGTCCTCTCACCCCGCGCAGGCAACTATGGCGTTTTTACCCCCGTCTGTTTCCAAGCCGACCCCCCAGGCAAAACGGCGCGCCCCCGTGCGCTGGGCCACGGTGGTAATGGGGGCCACGGTAGTCGGAGCCGCCGCCATTGTGGCCGCCTGGTTTGCGGGCGAAGCGCGGACTACCTACATCTTTGAGCAGCTGCAGGGGCTGCAAAACCAGCCGCCGATGTGGCTGGAGGTGCCGATGGTGGCGGCTCAGTACCTGGTGGCCCCCACCGTGGTGCTGCTGCTGGTGGCGTTTACCATTACCCGCCTGTCGCCCCGGCCCCGGCCCTGGTCGCGGTGCATTGTGATCGGCATTTTGCTGACCCTGGTGGTGCGCTACCTGGTGTGGCGCTGCCTATCGACCCTCAACCTGGCCTCCCCCCTGGAGGGCACCCTCAGCCTGGGGCTGCTGGCCATGGAGCTGTTTGGCCTCACCACCAGCATTATTCAGCTGCTGCTGCTGCTGCGGGTGCGCGATCGCAGGTCCCAGGCCAACCTGCTAGAGCAGGATGTCAGGCAGGGGCGCTACCAGCCCTGGGTCGATGTGTTTATTCCCACCTACGACGAACCGGCCTTTATTTTGCGGCGCACCGTGATCGGCTGTCAGGCCATGGACTACCCCCGCAAGATCATCTACCTGCTCGACGACACCCGCCGCCCCGAGATCAAAGCCCTGGCCGCCGAGCTGGGCTGCCGCTACCTCAGCCGCACCGACAACAGCCACGCCAAGGCGGGCAACCTCAACCACGCCACCCAGCAGACCCAGGGCGAGCTGATTGCCTCCTTTGACGCCGACTTTGTGCCCACCCGCAATTTTCTCTGCCGCACCGTTGGCTTTTTTCAGCACCCCAAGGTGGGCCTGGTGCAGACCCCCCAAAGCTTTTACAACGCCGACCCGATCGCCCGCAACCTGGGCCTGGAGGGGGTGCTCACCCCCGAGGAAGAAGTCTTCTACCGGCAGATCCAGCCCATGCGCGACGGGGTGGGCAGCGTGGTGTGCTCGGGCACCTCCTTTGTGGTGCGGCGCAGCGCCCTCGAAGACACCGGCGGCTTTGTCACCGAGTCGCTCAGCGAAGACTACTTTACCGCCGTGCGCCTGGCCGCCCAGGGCAACGAGGTGATCTACCTCGACGAAAAGCTCAGCGCTGGCCTGGCCGCCGAAGACATTGCCGCCCACGCCAGCCAGCGGCTGCGCTGGGCCCGTGGCACCCTGCAGGCCTTCTTCATCGACGCCAACCCGCTCACCATTCGCGGGCTCACCCCGCTCCAGCGGCTGGGCCACCTGGAGGGACTGCTGCACTGGTTTAGCAGCATTCCCCGGATTGGGTTTTTGCTCATGCCCCTGGCCTACTCGTTTTTGCAGGTGGTGCCGATTCAGGCCACGGCGCGGGAATTGCTCTACTACTTTGTGCCCTACTACCTGGTGCAGCTGACGGTGTTTGCCTGGCTCAACGAGCGCTCGCGCTCGGCCCTGCTGTCGGATATCTACTCGCTGGTGCTGGTGTTTCCCCTGGCGGTGACGGTGGTGCAGGCCATGGTCAACCCCTTCTCGCGGGGCTTTCAGGTTACCCCCAAGGGCACCTCCAGCCACCGCTTTCAGTTCAACTGGAAGCTGGGCTGGCCCCTGGTGATTTTGTTTGGGCTCACCGCCATCAGCCTGTGGCGCAACCTGGGTCTGTCGCTGGCGGGCGTGGCCGAGACCGACGCCCTGGGCCGGGGCATGACCCTGGGCTGGCTGTGGAGCGCCTACAACCTGGCGATGATTGCCGTCGCCCTGCTGATTTTGCTGGATGTGCCCCGCCCCGACGCCCAGGTGTGGTTTGACCTGCGCCGGGTGGTCAAGCTGTCGCCCCGGCTGTTTGCGCCCGATTCTGCCGCGCTCGACTGGCCCGCCCCCGACCGGCCCGCCCCCCCGGCCAAAACCTGGTGGGGCACCACCACGCTGATGTCGGAGGCGGGGGTGGAGGTGGCCCTCACCCAGCAGGTGTCGGCCCAGCACCCGCTCAGCGTGGGCATGGCCGTAGATCTAGAAATTGCCGAAGAAGCCATTGCCCTGGAGGGCATCATCACCGCCGTGGATGACAGCGACGGGGTGCCCCACCTGCGGGTGCAGTTTGGCCCCCTGGCCCCGGCCAGCTACCGAGCCCTGGTGACCACGCTGTTTTGCCGCCCCGGCCAGTGGAAACGGTGGAACAGCCCCGGCGAACTGCAATCGATTTGGCTGCTGCTGCGGGTGCTGTTTTGGCCGCGCCTGCTCAACCGCCGCCGCGCCCTTCAGGTGGTGCCGGTGACCAGGGGCTAGGCGTTTGCAGCGCCTCCCTTTGGGTCAGACATTGGGGTAAACCATTGGGGCCAATCCGCTTTATGATGGCGGCTATCAGATTTTCCATCCGCTGCCCTACGCTACCGCCCTATGCAGATCACCTACGACCCCGATCGCGATATCCTGCAAATCGCCTTTAACCAGCGTGAGGTAGGCGAGACAGCCTTCATTTCCCCGAATATTATTCTCGACTACGATGACGACGGGCTAATTGTGGGCCTCGAACTGCGGGAGGCCTCGCGGCGGGTCGATAGCCCCCTGTCGGTGACGTTTACCGTGGGCGATGCCGATCTAGAAAAGCCCCAGCCCTAGGGGCAGTTGGCCCGCAGAGTCCCACGGTTGCCCCCGTTCTGCCCCTGGGAAAAGCCAAAAAAAGGGGCAGGCGATGCCTACCCCAAATCATCATGACTGTTGCTCAAGGATCAAGTCCCCCAAGGGGGAGCGGGGCCTAGGCTTCGCCTGCCTCGATGGCAGGGGCCTCGGTGCCGCCGAGGTGGATTTTGACCACTTTGTTGCGGGCCTCGGCCACCTTGGGCAGGGTGAGGGTCAGCACGCCGTGGGCAAAGTCGGCGACCACCTGGTCGTTTTGCACCGCCTCGGGCAGATTGACCAACCGCTGGAAGCTGCCGTAGCGGGTGTCGTCGTAGAGCACCTTGACGCTGTCTTCGACGGCGGGAGCTTTGCGCAGACCGCTAATGGAAACGCCGTCGGCGCTGACCTGCACATCGAGATCGGCGGCATCAACGCCGACCAGGTGGGCGGTGAGCACAAACTCGTTGCCCTGATCGATCAGGCGAATGGCGGGAGCCCAGTCGGTCTTGGTCAGGGCTTCGCTGGTGAGGTCGCCAAAGGCATCGTTGATCTGGCGGCGAATGGCGTTGATTTCGGTAATTGGGTCTAGGTAGCGGCGAATAATCATAGGTTTACAACCTCCTGGTACTGGCTTTTCCAAACTTTCGAAGTGAGTCGGGTTAAGCGTTTGAGCTTTCGCTCTCTACAGTTACTATGGTGCGTCAGAGGAGTCTCGATCTGAAGTGGTAGGAACCCTACTGGGGTGGCGAACTTTCCCACCGTACCGAGCGGGTGGGGAACCGTACTGGGTGCGATCGCACCACCCTCCCTACCAAACACCACCCTAGAAATGCCTTCAGGGGTAGCGCTATAACTCTTGCTGGCCGCAGCTTTTAGGGGCGATTACGGGCGATCGCTCTTTAGCCCCGCCTGCACCGGGTCAAACCCTGCGGGAAAGTGAGTCTCGTGAGGATCGTAGTCGGCGGCGGCCAGCTCGGCCCCCGCTAGCGTTGCCGTTCGCAGGTCAGTGCCAATTAGCATTGCCCCGCGCAGGTCGGCCCCAGACAGGTCGGCGGCCGACAGGTTGGCGTAGCTCAGGTCTACCCCGCGCAGGTTAGCCCCGGTGAGGTCGCTGCCGCTGAGGTCGGCGTAGCTGAGGTCGGCCCCCTTGAGGTCTACCCCCGCCAGGTCTGCGGCGGGGAGCACCAAATTGGCAAAGTCGCGCCGCCCGGCGGCGTAGGTTTGCAGCAGGGCGACGGCGGTGGCGATGTCGGCGACGGGCTGGGTCATGGCGAGCACTAGACGAATCCCCTTCAGCTTAGGGGTTGCCAGAGAAGATACCCCCCAGCCGTAATCATCCTTTAATAGGCGGGGTGAGGGGAATTGGAATTGTGGGAGCGATCGCCATTGCCACGCCTGCGATGGTTAAAGCGACGGTTGCGATCGCCATCGCAGTCCCTGTGTACGCTGTTGCAAGCCCTGGATATACCGTTGCAGCGGGGGAATAGGCTACTGCCAGGGGGTAATGTGCCATTGCAGCCCGGTGACATAGCGTTGCCGCCAGATCTAACGCCCAAAATTCTCTGGGAGTACCATAGCGATAAGCCTGTCTCCCTCAGCCCCGAAGCGACCCTGACGATGACCCAGATGAACTTATCCTCACCCATTTGCGGTTTTCCCTACAACAAGCCGAAGCAGGCAGCTTAAAACCCATCTTTGAACTCTGGAACTCTGAACGACACAGCTGATAAAGTTTTCCTGCTGCCCAAAACCACCAGCCCGCCACCACCTGACCAAATTAAGATTAAGCCTTTCAGGAAATTGCCGAAGGCATTCGCACCGTGGCAATGGAGTTGAGGAAGACTCAATAACCCCATCAATTCTGGTTCACAATCTAACTATGGAGTATTAACCATGCAGATCACTCTTAACTTACCTGACAACCTCAGCCAAACCGAAACCTTTAACCAAAGCGACTGGTTTCGAGAAATCGCCGTGGCCCTCTTTCAGCAAGAGCGCATTTCCCTCAGCCGCGCCAGCAAAATCGCAGGCATGGAGCTAATCGATTTTCAAAAGCTCTTGGCCGATCGCAATATCTGCATCCACTACGATGTCGAAGACTTTGAGCAAGACGTTCAGCACCTGCGCGATCGGGGCTGGATATGATTGTCGTCAGCGACACCTCTGCCCTTTCTAACCTAGCTATCATCGATCATCTTTGGCTGTTAAAGGCTATTTACCAGACCGTCATTATTCCTACCGTTGTGGCCACCGAGCTAGCCGCAGCCAGCAATCCCAAAATCTCAGCAACGCTTCAACTAGATTGGATTCACCCTCAACCTCTGGCCAACACTCAACTCGCGAACCAGCTCCAACAAGATCGGGGTTTAGATGCTGGAGAGGCCAATGCAATCGTTCTAGCCCTTGAGCTACAGGCCGACAATCTTCTCATTGATGAACGTTTAGGGCGACAAGAGGCGCTGCGACTAGGTCTTTCTATTATTGGCATTCTAGGTATCTTGCTAATCGCCAAACAACGAGACCTTATCCCCCAAGTTCAGCCCGTCATAGACGCTTTAATTCACCGAGCTGGCTTTCGCGTTAGCCCCCAGTTGTATCGCCGTGTCCTATCACTATGCCAAGAAGACTAGCCTATAAACAACAGCTTTAGAATCCAGACTTTTGTAGATTGTCAGGGCCACCCCCTCCTATCCAAAGCCACCAGCCCGTCACCACTTGGCAAAATCCAAACCAGGCCTTGCAAAAAATTGCTGAAAGCATTCATACCCTGGCGATAGAGTTATCGAGGGTTTCAGGCGGCAGGTGGTGCGGTCTACTCTGCTCGCTGGAGGGCAGAGATTTTGGGGTCGATAATTTTGCGGCCCTGGCCGGGAAAGTTGATTGCCAGGCAGATTTTGTTGCCCGCGCCGAAGATGTGGGTTACCTCTCCAGCACCGTAGGCCTTGTGCACCACCACATCGCCCACGCTCCAGTCCGACTCGTGGGCACCGCTGCCGGGGCGGGCGGCGGCCTCGCTGCGGTTGCGGGCTTCCCGCAGGGGGGTGCTCCACTTTTGCGGCAGGCTGAGGCCGCTGTTGCCGGTGAGCAGATCGGGGGGCAGCTCGGCCAAAAACAGCGAGGGGCTGGCGGGTTCGCGGTTGCCGTAGAGGCGGCGGGCGCGGGCGTGGGAGATAAACAGGCGCTCTTTGGCGCGGGTGATGCCGACGTAGCAGAGGCGGCGTTCTTCTTCGGTGGCGGCGGGGTCTTCGAGGGAGCGGTGGTTGGGAAAGAGGCCCTGCTCCAGGCCGACGAGAAACACCACGGGAAACTCTAGCCCCTTGGAGGAGTGCAGGGTCATCAGCGAGACGGCGTTGCTGCCTTCCTTGGTGTCGTCGAGGTCGGAGGCGAGGGAGGCGTTGGCCAAAAAGGCCAGCAGGGAGGGGTCTTCGACGTTTTCTTCTTCAAATTGCAGCACGGCGTTGTAGAGCTCCTGCACGTTGCCGAAGCGGTCGTCGGCTTCGTCGGTGCCCTCGGCCTTAAGCGAGGCCAGGTAGCCGCTGTCTTCGAGCACGCCCTGAATGATTTCGGAGCCCTTTTGCTCGTCGATGCCCTGGCGGTATTTTTTAATCAGCTCGGCGAACTCGAGGACGCCCTTGGCGGAGCGACCGGCCAGGGTTTTGACGGAGGTTTCGTCGGCCAAAATTTCCCACAGCGGGATGCCGCCCAGGGTTTGGGTGGCCTGCTCGAGCTTGTCGAGGGTGCCTTTGCCGACGCCGCGCCGGGGCACGTTGATCACCCGCTTGAGGCTGACGCTGTCGGAGGGGTTGGCGATCGCCCGCAGGTAGGCGAGTACGTCTTTGATTTCGCGGCGGTCGTAGAACCGCAGGCCGCCGACCACCTGGTAGGGAATGCTGTAGCGGGTTAGCACTTCCTCAAAGGCGCGGGACTGGGCGTTGGTGCGGTAGAGAATGGCGAAGGCGCCCCAGTTGAGCTCGGGGTGCTGGGTTTCCAGGTTGCGAATCTGGCTGACTACAAAGTCGGCTTCGGAGGTTTCGTCTTCGGCCCGGTAGACGTAGATGCTTTCGCCCTCGCCTCGGGTGGCGCGGAGCACTTTGTCGATGCGCTCGGTGTTGTTTTCGATCAGGTAGTTGGCGACATCGAGAATGTTGGAGGTGGAGCGGTAGTTTTCTTCGAGCTTCACCATGCTGCGGGTGTCGTCGTCGGGCAGGCCGTCGCCAAAGTCGTCCTGGAAGTTCATCAGGATGGTGAAGTCGGCGGCCCGGAAGGAGTAGATGCTCTGGTCGGCGTCGCCAACCACAAACACGGAGCGGTGGTTCCAGTCTTTGTAGGTGGCGATGGATTCGCCGTTGGTGGCCAGCAGGCGAATCAGGTCGTACTGGGTGCGGTTGGTGTCCTGGTATTCATCGACCAGGATGTGGCGAAACCGCTTGTGCCAGTAGGCGAGCACCTGCTCGTTTTGCTGAAACAGGTGCACGGGCATGAGGATGAGGTCGTCGAAGTCGAGGGCGTTGTTTTCGGCGAGGGTTTTTTGGTAGTGGCGGTAGACGTCGGCCAGCACCCGGCCCCGGTAGTTGGGCTGCTCTTGTTCGAGCTGGTCGGGGGTGAGGTTTTGGTTTTTGGCGTTGCTGATGGCGAAGCGCACCGAGCGGGGGTTGAATTTTTTGTCGTCGAGGTTGAGGGTTTGGGTGACGATGGTTTTGACGACGCTCTGGGCGTCGGACTCGTCAAAGATGGAGAAGCTTTTGGTCCAGCGGTAGCCGGCGGGGTGCTGGTATTTTTCGATGTCGAAGCGCAAAATGCGGGCGCACAGGGCGTGGAAGGTGCCAATCCACAGGTGTTTGGTGATGGTTTTGTAGACCTGCGATCGCAGCTTGGTCTGCTCGTAGGCGGGCAGGGCGGAGAGCGACTTGCCGTGGCGGGCCTGGGCATCCTGCTCGGCAAACAGCACCTCGATGCGCTCCTTCATTTCCTTGGCGGCCTTGTTGGTGAAGGTAACCGCCAAAATATTGTCGGGATCGGTTTTGTGGGTGAGCACCAGGTTGGCGATGCGGTAGGTGAGCGCTCGGGTTTTGCCCGACCCGGCCCCGGCCACCACCAGCAGCGGGCCGCAGTAGTGCTCGACGGCCTGGCGTTGGGCGGGGTTGAGAAGGGCGAGAAAATCAGTCATTGCTACCGGGTGGGGTTTTTGCCTATTCAGTATGACATTGGCAGCCCGCCTGAGGGAAAGTCTGGGCAGGGGCCGTGGCTAAGACCGGGGGCAGGCTCTCGCCCTCGGGCGCTTTCTTCTCAATAAATAAACGTCTGAGAATAAATGTCTGAAGCCAATACAGCCATAGCCCTCTGAGTTAGGGCATGCCAAACCCTCATAGACCTGCCAGCCTTCGAACGCTTTAGCGAAAACGCTTTAGCGGAAACGCTTTAGCGGAAATGTCTCAACCAGACTGGCGACAGCTTTATTTGCGGCGGTGTTTTCAATTTGAAGCGGCTTACGTTAGAAGCCTGAGCTAGAGGCCCAAGGGCAAAAAGGCGGTGGGGCGGGGGGTGGCCTCGGGGTCGGCCCCAAACCCATCGTGGGTCAGCAAATGCTCAACAATGCTCGCGATCACGGTGCGCAGCAGGGCATCGTGGCCGCTGTGGTCGAGGGTGGTGGTGATGATGTAGGTTTGCCCCGCCACGACGACGGCGCTGGTACTGCCCAGCACCTTGGAGTTGCGGCCGGTTTTTTCGCCC
>DATIVG010000501.1:0-2863 GCA_035466075.1 Nodosilinea sp.
GCGGCCCCAGACTTTTGCCGCCGCGCCGAGAAGGGCTGGGGCAACGACTACTTTAGCCGCCACGGCGATGCCCACATTGACCTGAAGCAGACCCTGGGCGGCTGGGGCATTGCCACCCCGACCCTGCACGAACTGGCGGGGTCGATGGGGATACCGGGCCAGGGGGGAGATCAGCCCCCGGACGTGGTGGATTGGTGGCTGGCCGGGGAGCTGCCATTGATTGTGGCCCAGAGCCAGTACGATGCGCTGAGCACCTACCTGGTGTGGCTGCGGGGAGCCCGGTTTGGGGGCTTTTTGAGCGCAGATCAGTATCTGGAGGATGTGGAGCGGGTGCGGCGGGTGGTGTGCGATCGCATCTCCCAGGGCGACCACCACCTCACCGCCTACCTCGATCGCTGGCAGGGCCTTCCGCCCCAGTCCGAGGCCGCGATTTTGCCCCTGGTGGCCCCGGCGAAGCCCGCCGACAAAGCCGCCTAGGGCCGCAGCGTTGACCCCATGCAAACAAAATGGCTCTGCTGTAAGAGTTCTGCTGGGCTAGAGCGCCAGCAGGGTGAGCAGGGCCGGGGCCGCCGACTGCAATACGGTGGCGAGTTTGCTCACATCGGAGACCGTGGCCGTCACCCCCTTGAGCGCGTTCATGGCCATGGCGCAGAGCTTGGCGGCCCGCTGCTCCGGCGGCTTTTGGCCCTCTTCGGCAATGGTTTCTACCGCCTCCAGGGCCTCTTTCTTTTGGCTGTCGGTGAGGGCGGTGTCCTGGTCGATGGCCTGCTGGAGGCTGGCCAAAATGTCGGCCAGCTGATCGGCCTCGGTCACCCCGACCTGGCGCAGCTGCTGAATGCTGGTGGTGACCTGGCCGCTGAGGGTGCCCAGGTTAATCGTCGAGCCCACCACGTCGCCGCCAATGGTGACCTTGGCCCCGCTGGAGAGATCGACATTGCCCCCGGCGTTGATGTTGTTTTGGTTGCTGGTCACGGTCATGCCTCCTGCATTTTGAATCATGTAGATCTGGTTGCCTTCGCCCTGCACCACCACCGGACTGCTGCGCTCGGCCAGCTGCCCGCTCAGGCGTTCAATCATCTGCTGCTGACTGGCAAACAGCTGGCGCACGTGCTGCACCTCGGCGTCTTTGGCCTGCAGGGTGAGCTCGTAGCCCGCCTCCAGGCGCTGCACCGCCGCCTGGTACTGGGTGGCAATGGCCTGGTGTACTTCGGCTTTGTCGAGGGTTGCCACGCTGCTGGCGGCGATGTCGATCTGGGCGGTGGCCCCGCCGCTCTGCTGGTCAATGCGTTGCACCGAGAGCAGGTCGGGCAGGTCGTAGTTAAGGGCGGTTTGGGTGAGGGCAAAGGCCAGGGCCTGGGGGTTGAGCGCAGTCTGAAAGCTGAGGCTGATGCTGCGCTGAATGGCGGCAATCCAGGTTTCAAAGTCGCCGGGCTGAAACTCCCCCCGCTCGGGCTGGGGGTCGAGGAAGTGGCCCTGGGGGCTGCGCCGCAGAAAGATGCGATCGCAGATCACCCCCTGAAATCGGGTGCTGGCATTGATATTCCAGTCCTGAATGCAGGCGTCGGTGAGGGTGGCCCCCGACAGGTCGGCATTGACCAGATTGACCTGCATCAGGCTGCTGCCGCTGAGGTTGGCCCCGCGCAGATCGGCCCCGCTGAGGTTGGACCCGGTAAAGTCGATCTCTTGCAGGTCGGCGGCGGGGCAGTCGGCGGTCTGGCGCAGGTTAATGCCCTGGAGATTGAGCCCGCGCAGGTCTTTGTCGGCGCTGGTGCCGTGGGCCAGCAGCGCCTGCACCTTGGGGTTGTCTAGGTCGAGATAGCGGTTGTCGGTGCGGGCCCGGTCGAGCCGCTGGGCCTGGCGAAAGCAAGTGCGGTAGAGCGAGCGCCCCCGCAGGTCGGTGTTGGCCAGGGTGGCCCCGGCAAAGTTGACCTGGCTGAGATCGAGGTTTCTAAAGGAGGTGCTGCCCACCGATGCCCAGGCCAGCGCCAGGTCGCGCAGCAGATCGGGGTAGCGCCAGGGAATGTTGCGCAGGCGGTTGGCCCCCCACCCCGCCAGGGCCAACCCCACCGTGAGCCCCAGCCCAATCAGACGAGCGAGCAGGATCTCGGTGGCGGTGGCCGTGGGGATGCCGCCCTCGGCGTGGGGGTCTGGAGCGCTGCCGAGCAGGGAACCTGCGATCGCGCCCAGCACGACCACCCCCAGCACCAGCAGCCGCACCCGCGCCGCCTGCACAAAGAGAATATCGATGGTGGCGATCGCCCAGCGAATCAGCCAAAAGGTCATGGCGTAGAGCGCCCAACAGACCAAAATCGTGATCGGCGTAGAAACCAGAAAAAAGCTGGTGGCCAGTGACAAAATGCCGAGCTGGTTCAGCAGGGCATGCAGGCAGACTGCGATCGCAACCCCGCCCAGCATCACCCCCAGCGCCCTCACCCACGACAAGTAGGTCGCCGCCAGCAGCCAGGTTCCCAAAACAAGGACGCTGGTCAGGGATTCAAAAAAGGTACCGAAAAACCGCCCTAGCCCGGCGATATCCATACCCATGAAAGTGGTTAATACGCCTACCAACAGGCTGAAAAGCCCACAGCTCAGCAGCAGTACGGCAACCAGTAACGCCTTGTGCAAGGGACGCTGACCTGCGATCGCCCCCTGCAAATCCTGAGGTAGTGAAGGCTGATCAAAGCGCCGCCCTCGAATATCTTGTCCCGACCGATCGGCTGGCAGACTAGTCACTCAATGCACCCTTTAAGGCTCTGGTCTAGGGCGCTAAGCTTACCCACGACTCCACCTACTCAAGCATGAAAACCAGCGCCAGATCACCGCCTGGGCTTAAGAATTATTGAATTTCTGCAAAAATAAGGAT
>DATIVG010000502.1:0-2643 GCA_035466075.1 Nodosilinea sp.
TTCAGCGGGCCAATGATGGCGGTGTTCATCTGCGATCGCAGCGCCGCCTGCTCCCGCCGCTCGATCAGCGCCTCCACCTGGGCAAACTCGGCGGCCTCGTTGGCGGTGGCTTTCACCAGGCGCATGCCGTTGAGCATTTCCAGCGTGCGCACCGAGTAGTCCTTCGAGGCCTCGGCCAGGGCTGTGCCGTACTCCCGGGCGCGAACGATCACGTAGCGGTTGAGCAGCAGCACCCCGGTCATCAGCACCACCGCCGCCAGGGTCAGCGACCCCGAGATCGACAGCAGCACCAGGGTAAAAAACAAAATATTCAGCGACGCCCGCAGCAGGTTGATCACCGCGTTGATCGAGGTCACCGCCCGGCCAATCTGGTCGTTGAGCCGCTGAATGATATCCCCCGTGCGCATGGTGTTGTGGTAGTCGATATCGACCGTCAGCAGCAGGTCGAGGCCCGCCCGGCGCAGGTCGCAGGTGAGGCGGCGGGTGAGGCTTTCGCTGGTGACGCTGCTCAGGTAGTTGGCCAGGTTTTTGAGCAAAATGGTGAGCACAATAAAGCTCAGCATCGCCACCGCCCGGCCCGGCCCCGGCAGCCCCAGCACCGGCTCCGTCAGCTGCTCCAGCAGGGGGGGCAGCGCCATCGCCCCGGCCCCGCCCTCGGTGCCCAGCAGCTCAAACACCGCTGGCACAATCAGCGTGGTGCCCACTCCGTTGAAGATCGCCCCCGAAAAGCCCAGCCCCACGGCAGCGAGAATGCGCCAGGGGTAGCGTTTTGCATGGTCGAAGAGGAGTTTTTGGGCGGTCATGGGCAGAGAGTTTTTAGTTTTGAATTTTTAGTTTTGAGTTTTGAATTAAAGACTTGTGAACTGGTTTAGCCTTTGGCACCGCTGAGGCCCCAGGCGGGGAGCAGGGGCTGAATCGCCTGGTGCAGGCCCGCGCCCATGGCGGCCAGGCTGTAGTGGGTGAGGGTGCGATCGCGGGCTCGCCTGCCCAGCTCAAGGGCCTGGTCATAGTCGGCAAAAATCGCGGTGATCTGCGCCGCTAGCTGGGCCGGGGCGTCGGCGTCGGCCAGGTAGCCGCAGCCGCTGAGAATGGTGGGAATGTCGCCCACCCGCGTGGCCAAAATGGGTTTCGCCATCGCCATGCCGTCGGTGAGCTTGAGCGGAAACTGGGCCTCGGCGGCGGGGGTCTGGCGCTGGGGCACCACCACCGCGTGGGCGGCAGCGATGATCTGGGGCATGTCGGCGTAGGGCTGCTTACCCAGGTGAATAATGTGCTGGCCCCAGCGCGCTAGCAGGGTGCGGTCGTAGTCGTCGTAGGGGCTGCCGCCGACGATCACCAGCTTCAGGTCGGGCTCATCTAATAGGTCCATGGCCGTCAGCAGGTCTTCCACGCCTTTGTAGGGGCGCGGCGCACCGGGAAACATCAGCACCCGGTAGGGGGTCAGGCCGTAGGCGGCGCGGCTGGCCGCCGGGGAGTAGCCCGCCGGGTTAAACAGCTCAGTATCTTTGCCGTTGGGAATCATGACTCCCCCGAAGCGCCGCTGCAAAAAGCGGTTGTGGGTGGTCACCAGGTCGGCCCTGGTGACTAGCCGTTCTACCCACCGCAGGTAGAGGGGATGGTCGAGGTGGCGCAGCGCACCACTGGGTTTCAGCACATCCCGCGCCAGCTGCCGGGGCGAGGGCCGGTAGCGGTAGGCATCGCCGCCGTGCCAGCTCAGCTCCCAGTCGTCGATGTCGAGCACGACCGGGCGACCAGCCCACTGGCGGTGCAGCAGGGCGAGGCCAAAGCTGCTGGGCTTGAGCTTGTAGGCGTAGATCAAGTCGCCGCGCAGCTGGCGGCACAGGCGGCCCACGGCGCGGGGCCCCAGAGCAGTGGCAGCGCGGGGAATGGTGTAGAGGGCAATGTCGCCCCGGGGGCCCACCTGGGTCTGGCTGGGCCGGTCCACCTCGGCGGAAAAGCCCACGATTTCGACCGGGTAGCCGACGGCTTGCAGCGCCTGGGCCAGCAAAAAGGGCCGTACTGCGCCGCCCCAGCGCCCCGCCCCCTGGCTCGACAGGTCGCTCACCACCAGAGAAATGGTGGGAAATATCCCTTCAGGCTTTCCCCCAGGCCGCGCTGCGTGGGGCAGCCCGGGGCGCTCAGCGGGGCTCAACTCGGGCTGGGGGGAGTGGTCTAGCATGGGTCCACGGAGCCGGAGACGGTGAAATTACGCAAAAGGTACGCACCCCTATAGCTTGCCCAGCTTCGCCACCGACCTTAAGGTTGAGGGCTGAATCCGCTCGCCCCTCCCCCTGTCAGGAGCGACTGCCTATGCGCATTTCGCCCTAGCCCCCTGAGTACCGGAATAGGGCACCGGGCTAAGAGTGTTTCAGCTAAATTCTTATCCAGAGTTCTCGTAGGCTGGGTGAAACGAAGGGTCACCCAACACCAGGGCTAGTTTTGTTGGGTTCTGCTATCGCGCCACCCAACCTACACAGTTAGGCACAATTTAGGCTTGACAGGGCCCTAGCCGATTTCTTCGTTGACGGGGAAGCGGTTGAGCAGGTCTTTGGCGTCGCGGGCGTTGGTGCGCAGGGTGTCGCTGATGTAGGGCACGTGGGGAATCTGCGACAGCACGTCGAGGGTGCGCCGCAAAATGCGCAC
>DATIVG010000503.1:0-1662 GCA_035466075.1 Nodosilinea sp.
CTAAGGTCTACCCCACGCCCAACGGCGATTTCGTCGTGCTCGACGGCATCGACCTGGCCGTCAATGAAGGCGAATTTGTCTGCGTCATTGGCCACTCGGGCTGCGGCAAATCGACCCTGCTCGACATGGTAGCCGGGTTTCGCCAGCCCACCGAGGGCGAGGTGCGCCTGCAAACCCAGCCCATCCGCGAGCCCGGCCCCGACCGCATGGTGGTGTTTCAAAACTACTCGCTGCTGCCCTGGCTGACCGCCTACGACAACATCTACCTGGGCGTGAAGTCGGTGTTTCCCAACAAGTCTGAGGCGGTGAAAAAGCGCATCGTGATGGAGCACCTGGAGATGGTGGGCCTGGCCGATGTGGCCAACAAAAAACCCAGCGCCCTCTCCGGCGGCATGAAGCAGCGGGTCTGCATTGCCCGCGCCCTGGCCCTGCGCCCCAAGGTGTTGATTCTTGACGAGCCCTTCGGTGCTCTGGACCCGATCACCCGAGAAGAACTCCAAGAGGAGCTGCTGAAAATCTGGCAAGACCACCAGATCACCGTGCTGATGATCACCCACGACATTGACGAAGCCCTGTTTTTGAGCGATCGCGTGGTGATGATGACCAACGGCCCCGCCGCCAAAATTGGCGAGGTGATGCAGGTGCCCTTTGCCCGCCCCCGCGATCGCGCCCGCATGATGGAAGACCCCAAGTTCTACGAACTGCGCAACGAGGCCCTCGACTTTCTCTACCACCGTCACGCCCACGCCGACAGCTAGGGTCAACGGTCGGACCGTTTTGGCGGCGTTCCTTACCAACGCGAAACCCCCAGGGTGCATGGTTCATAGCCGCACTCTGGGGGTTTTTCTGCGCTTCAGACTGCGCCCATGCCCAGGGACTCGGCGGCTGGGGTGAGCCTAGCGCCTACTCGGGGGCGCACCGCTGGCCGTCGCTGGTAAAGGCCAGGGGGTAGTCGGGGCTGAGGGGGTAGCCCGCTGGCCCGGCCCGAAACCCGTAGCCCCGCACGATTTCATAGGTTTGCAGCACCCGGCCCAGGCGGCGCACGGCGACGGTCTCTGGCGGGTCTACCCGGTCAAACATGGCCAGGTGGGCGGGGCAGATCGGGTGCCAGGTTTCGCCCAGCAGCACGGCGTCGCGGCCCTCTAGGGCGGCGGCATCGTACCAAAAGTCGAACTGGTCGAGGCGACCGGAGATGGCCAGCACCGCGGGGTTGTCTAGGGTGTAGGCCAGGGCCGAGGCCGAGCGATAGTCGGTGGTGAGCAGCAGCGGCTCGTCTAGCTCCTCGGCGGCGGCGCTCACTGCCTGGGCCACCTGGGGCCAGCCAAACAGGGCTGCTCCGTCGGGGTCGAGGGCCCCGAAGTAGGCGCTGAAGGGAATCACCGTGTAGTAGGCCACCAGCGCCGCCGCCACAAGCAGGCCCAGACCCTGGGTGACCGCCAGCTGCCCGGCCCTGGCCGGTGGGGGCCGCTGGGGCCGGTAAAACTGGTCGGTGAGCAGGGGAAACAGCAGCGGGTAGGCCAAAATATTCCAGTAAAAGAGCGCCACCGACACCGTGGCCAGGGCGGTAAAGGTGACGGTGGAGAGGCCAAAGATCCACAGCGCCAGGGCCGGGTAGCAGGACTGGCGGGCCAGGGCGGTTTGGCCGCGTCGTCGCAGCAGGCG
>DATIVG010000504.1:0-6837 GCA_035466075.1 Nodosilinea sp.
CCAGGTGCTGGCCCTAAACAAAGTTGACGCCGTCGATGGGGCCACCCTGGCCGAGCTGTTGGCCGAGTTTGAGGGGCTGGGGCTGGGCCCGGTCTACGGCATTTCGGCGGTGGCGGGCACCGGCCTGCCGCCCATGCTGCAGCGGATTTGGACCCTGCTGGACGCGGCCATCGCCGCCGAGGCTCGGGCTGCCGAACTGGCCGCAGCGCCCGTCATTGTTGACCCGGTCACTCCGTTCTAACACGGAGACCCCGTGGTGCCCCCAGGGGTAAACAAATATACCGTTCTGCTGGGGCCGTCGTTACTCTTGCTGCACTTGCCGGGCATGCTAAGGCAGTGTTTAAGCAAGGGTTGACTTTGGCCATGAGCGTTTCCCTGTTTCCGACTGCCCCGCTCACCGGGCCCTGCTGCCCGCTATCAGGGCTCCCCTGGGAAGAGCGATCCCGGCGGCGCGATCGCGCGATCGCAACCCTTGGCCTGGGCGATCCCCGCAGCATTCCCGCCTGGGATGAAGCGACCCAGATGGTGGCCCGGTTCCTAGCGGTACCCATGGTGGTTGTGACCCTGGCCAGCCGCGAGAGCGAGTCTTTTCGAGCCGCCTACGGCCTGTCTCACCTGGGCCTGGGCAACCCCCTATCCCAGCAGCGGCAGCTGCCCCTCAGCGCGGGCCTCGGAGTCTACGTGCTCGATAGCGAGCAGCCCATCGTATTGACCGACACCACCGACAACCCCGTTGTTGCCCAGAGCGAGCTGGTGGCCACCTACGCCATTCGCGCCTACTGCGGGGTGCCCCTGGTCACCAGCCAGGGCCACTGCATCGGCACCCTGGCCGCCATGGATACCCAGCCCCGGCCCTTTGACGACCAGGCCCTGGGGTTTCTGGCCATGGCCGCCCGCTGGGGCATGAGCGAGTACGAACGCCAGCTGGAGTCCAGTACCCCCCTCAGCGCGCCCCTGGCGATTACCCCCAGCCTCGACTCCGGTGCCATGGTCGACGCCGTGCGCCTCAACTTGATCAGCCAGCTCACCCAGGACCTGCGCAGCCCATTGACCACCGTACTGGGCATGGCCACCATGCTCAGCCGCGAAATCTACGGCCCGCTGACCCAAAAACAGCGCGAGTACACCGACATTGTCTGCCGCAGTAGCCAAACTCTGATGACCCTGGTAGACGAACTGATCGACCTGGGCCAGGCCGAGGCTCCCCACCCGGAGCTAGTGCCCACCCCCCTAGACATCGAGATCCTGGGCCAGCAGGTGCTCAACACCCTCAGTCCCCTGGCGGAAAAATGCGCCCTCTCCCTGACGCTCTCCGTCGAACCCGGCGAGAACTACTGGATTTTAGACCAGCGCACCGTCAAGCAAATTCTGTACCACCTGGTGTTTAGCGTTATGCAGGTGGCCGGAGACAACGGCACCCTGCGAATTCACGCCTGTCGCCGCGATCAGGCACTGGTGCTGGTGCTGTGGCTTTCCAACCCCTGGCTCGGTGAGGGGTTGCCCACCGAGGTGATCGACCTCTTTCAGGGGGCTAACCCCAGGGGGTCCGCCGACTGCCCAGGGCTCCCCCTGTCCTCTAGCGCTCTGCCCAAGGACCTGCTGGGTCTGGTGCTCAGCCAGCAGCTGGCCCAGCGCCACGGCGGCCGTATCACCGTCCAGGGCAGCGCCGACAGCGGCTGCCGCCTGCTGATTGTGCTGCCCACCCTCGATAGCGCCAAGGCCCGGTCAGAAGCGCAATCCGAAGCGCAATCGGCGACTCGCCCTGGCCGCGTCGTGCCCAGCCTGACCCGGTGAGCCAAACCCCAGCCCCAGCTGGTGTGGGCCCGCACTTTACACAAATTTAATCAGAACCCGGTCTTTCCTTAAGCTAGACCAGAGACCATAACTTACGGATGCAAACGATTGGCGGTCGCCCATCTCCCGAGGGTCACACCGCCCTAGATCTAGGCCCGACCGGCGGCGGCCCATCGGGCCATCGGACTGGGCAGAGCTGCTGCGTTTGCAGAAGCCGTTCGTGTCCGGTTCGTTGTCTTAGCCCCCGCTGTGCAGAACATCACCCCTGGGCGATCGCCAGTCTCCGGCGTTCGCGAGTGCATCTTAATTATTGACGATGAAGATCTGATTCGCGAGACCGTGGCCATGGCCCTCACCGAGGAGGGCTACCAGGTCATTGCCGCCGAGTCAGGACAGCGCGCCCTCGATCTGATCTTTCCGCCCCCCGGCGAAGGGCTGCCGGGGCTGTCGGTCGATCTGGCCATCGTCGATCTGATGCTGCCCGGGGTCAACGGGCTCGATATCTGTCGCATGATGCGGCACCAAAACTTTGACATGCCGATTTTGATTCTCAGCGCCAAGGGAGCCGAAATGGATCGGGTGGTGGGGCTGGAGGTGGGGGCCGACGACTACCTGCCCAAACCCTTTGGCATGCGAGAGCTGATTGCCCGCTGTCGAGCCCTGCTGCGGCGCCACCAGTGGTCTACCACCCAGCCCGACCATGCCATTTTGACCTACAAAGACATTGCCCTCTACACCACCGAATTTAGGGTGACGGTATCCGGTCAGGAGATCAGTCTCTCCCCCAAGGAGTTTCGGATTCTAGAGCTGTTTATGCAAAGCCCCAACCGGGTCTGGTCGCGGGAAGAGCTGATCGGGGCGATTTGGGGGCCCGATTTTGTCGGCGATCGCAAAACCGTCGATGTGCACATTCGCTGGCTGCGGGAAAAGATCGAGCCCGACCCAGCTAACCCCCAGTATGTGACTACGCTGCGGGGGTTTGGCTACCGGTTTGGCTGAGGCCATCGCTGGGGGTGGCTTTGCTATATGATCGAAAAAAACATGATCAAAAAAACCGCAGCCGATTGGGAGGTAGATTGTGCAAGAGATTTTGATTAGCCTGGGGGTGCTGGCGGCCTGCTGCCTGGTGCTGCTGCTGGCCCAGTTTACCAGCCCCCAGCCCGAGGCCATGGCCGCCAACCTGGAGTCGGCGGTAGAGCCAGCCAGCCTGACCACCCCGGCCCCCACCGCCACCCCGACCCTACTGGCCCAGGCGGCCGCCGATCTAGCCCCTACCCCCGACGTATCTACACCCGACGTATCTACACCCGCCGCTATGCCTGAAGAAACCCCTGCCGCCGCTCCTGTGACCACCGACTCTGGCCTTCAGTACACCGATATCGTCGAGGGCACTGGGGCTATGCCCCAGGCGGGCCAGCGGGTTACGGTACACTACACCGGCACCCTTGAGGATGGCACTAAGTTCGACAGCTCCCGCGATCGCGGCCGACCGTTTACCTTCCAAATTGGCGTGGGCCAGGTGATCAAGGGCTGGGACGAAGGGGTGGCCTCCATGCGGGTGGGCGGCCAGCGCCAGCTGGTCATTCCGGCGGAGCTGGGCTACGGCAGCCGTGGCGCTGGCGGCGTCATTCCCCCCAACGCCACCCTACTCTTTGATGTCGAGCTGCTGCGCATCGGCTAGTTCACCCCTGGGACAGCCGACGTAGTTCACCCCTGCCTTTCAGCACAACTGAGAAGGGCAGGGGTGAGCTGTTTTTAGGGGTTGGGGGTCTGGGCCGGAGCTCGTTCCCACACCAGTTGGTACACCGTAACAGGGCCGGTTTCGCCAGAGGAGGGGGTGGTGAGGGTGAGGCGCTGGTGCTCCAGCTGAAAGTGGCGCACCAGGGTAGTGCCCGCCCGGTCGGGCAGGGTCGCCACCGTGAGATGGTGGTAGACGCTGTTGCCTGCGATGGTGTAAGTGCCGGCGTAGGCGCTAACCGTAGCAAAGGCCTGGGCTAGCTCTGCGGCGGGCACGGCGCCGAGGGCAAAGGGAGAGCTAGGGCCGCCGCTGAGGCCGGGGCGATTGCCCTGGGCAAAGATCACGGTCATGTGGCCGTCGGCGCTGTAGGTCAAGGAGCCAACGGGGTGGGGCCCAAACGGGGTTTCGACGCCACCCTGGAGGTCAATGGCGGTGATCGACAGGAGCTGCCAAACCCCCACCAGCGGACTGGGTGAGCCTGCTGGGGTGGCCATTGGAGTCGGGTTGGGCCCAAGCACCTACGGGATTTTTGACTGGGTGGCCCCGTCAACGGAGCCGGGCTGGGTGAGCTGATGCTGGCCCGGGGTGGCTTCGGTGAGGCTGTCTTTGAGGTCTTCTAGCAGATCGAGGGTGTTGTCGCTGGGGGGGAGATCGAGCTGCTCCCGCAGACGAGCCTTGAGGTTTTCGTTGGCGGAGGCATAGACCTGGGTGGCGCTGTCGAGGCCGATGGCGTGGTCGATGAAGTGATCGGCTTCATTGAGCCAAAAATCGAGGCGGCCATCCTGCTCGGCCAGGCTCAGCAGGTCGTCTAGGCGCTGGCTTTCGGCGTCATTGAGGGTTGGGCGGGTGGCGAGGCGGCAGTATTCGCGCACCAGATCTAGACAGGCAGCATCGGCAATGCCTGGAATGGTTTTGGCTAAGGGTTCACCCATGGTTTACTCGCGTGTTCTGGATCGAATCAAAATCAATAGTGGGCCGGAAGGCTAGATCTGTAGTTTACCCAGGGGCTGACCGATGCGCAGGGGGGGGAAACCCCATAGACAGCTAGTGGCCGGCCATTCGGTGGCCAATTTCGGCGATATTGGCCTGGGCGATGGGGCTCTCGTAGACCAGCTGGCCCTCGCTAATCACCAGGATGCGATCGCCTAGGGCCAGGAGCTCGTCGAGATCTTCGCTGACCAGCAGCACCGCCACGCCGCGGTTGCGGGCTTCGACCAGGGCGTTGTGAATTTGATCGACCGCTGAAAAGTCGAGGCCGAAACAGGGGTTGGCGGCGATCAGCAGGTGGATGTCGGTGGCGGAGAGCTCCCGGGCCAGTACGGCGCGCTGCACGTTGCCGCCGGAGAGATTTTGGATTGGGGTGTCGGGGGAGGGGGTTTTGACGGCAAAGGTGGCGATCAACCCCTGGGCGGCCTGGCGAATCGCTTTGAGCACCAGCCACAGGCTCCACCGGGACTGGGGCGGGCGGTCGAAGGTGCGCAGGGCCATGTTTTCGGCCACGCTCATGGTGGGGACGCAGGCGTTGCGGAGGGGTTCTTCGGGCAGGGTGCAGACGCCGTGGCGCGCCATCTCGGGGCGGGTGGCGCGGTAGGGTTCGCCGTTGATCTGCACCTGGCCCTGGCTGGCTGGGCGCTGCCCGGCCAGCACCTCTACGAGTTCGCGCTGGCCGTTGCCCGAGACCCCGGCGATACCGACAATTTCGCCGCTGTGAACGGTGAGATCGATGGGGCCAAAGGCGGGCAGACCGTTGTCTTTAATGGCGCCTAGGCCCTGCACTGAGAGCACTGGGTGGGAGTCTGCGATCGCAACTTTATCCACCGCCTTGGTGGTGCGATCGCTGCCCAGCATCATCCGGCCCATGTCGGCCACGGTGAGATCAGCCACAGCACCATGGCCAGCCAGGTGCCCCTTGCGCAGCACCGTCACCTCATCGGCAAAGGCCAGCACCTCCCGAAACTTGTGGGTGATCAGCAGCACGCTCAGCCGCCCCGCCTTCACCTCCTGGCGCAGCAGCCCCAGCACCTCATCGGCCTCGTCGGGGGTGAGCACCGAGGTGGGCTCATCGAGAATCAAAATGCGGCTTTGCAGGTAGAGCTGCTTGAGAATTTCGAGCTTTTGCTTCTGCCCCGCCGCCAGCTGCCCCACCGGCATATCCAGATCGACCTGAAAGGGCGAGCGCTCCATAAAGGTGCGCAGGGCCGCGTATTCCCTATTCCAGTTGATCACCTGGGTACGGTCGTAGCGGCTGAGCACCAGGTTTTCGGCCACGGTCATGGCGGGCACCGAGGTGAAGTGCTGGTACACCATGCCAATGCCGCAGCCGTGGGCATCCTTGGGGCTTTTAATCGGGTAGACCTGGCGATCGACAAAAATCTGCCCGGCGGTGGGGGCATAGAAGCCCATAATGCATTTCACCAGGGTGCTCTTGCCGGCCCCGTTTTCCCCCAGCAGGCCGTGCACCGTGCCCGGCTTCAGGGTGAGGGTGACCTGGTCGAGGGCCACCAGGCTGCCAAACCGCTTGGTCATCTCCACCACCTTGAGTTCGGGGGGCGGGTCGAGGTGCAGCAGCGGAGGGGCAGTGGTAGTCATAGGGAAACAGCAGAGACAATCAAATACCGAAGCTCCGCCTGGCCGACACCCTGGCTAACAGCCAGGCCCAGACGGTGTCGCTATCATACCCCCACCCCCTGGGCCAGGGCTGTCAACAAACGCTCATTTTCGGCCTCGGTGCGCACCGCCACCCGAAAGTAGTGGGCCCCCAGCTCAGGAAAGCTGAGGCAGTCGCGAATCAGCACCTGGCTGTGGCGCAGCAGCCGCTCTTGCAGCACCGGTACCGGTCTACGGCTGCCCACCAGCAAAAAGTTGGCCGCCCCCGCCAGGGGAGACAGCCCCCCGATCGCCTGCAACCCCTGAAAGAGGGCGGCGCGGGCCGGGGGCAACCACTGCCAGGTGCGGGTTTGAAAGGCACGATCCTGCACGGCGGCCATGGCCGCCGCCGCCGCCAGGGCATTGACCGGCCAGGGGTCGCGCCAGCGCTGCCAGCGGGCCAGCCGGTCGGGATGGCCGAGGGCATAGCCAATGCGCAGACCGGGCAGGGTGTAAAACTTGGTTAGCGATCGCAGCACCACCAGGTTGGGGTAGCGCTCCAGGTGCCCCACCAGCGACGGCTGCTGGTCAGGGGGCAAAAAATCCATAAACGCCTCATCCACAATCACGGTGGCAAAGCGCTCCAGCAGCGGCTCCAGGCTCGCCACCGAAAACAGATGGCCGGTGGGGTTGTGGGGGTTGTTGATCAGCACCCCAGC
>DATIVG010000505.1:0-13500 GCA_035466075.1 Nodosilinea sp.
CCACCAGCCCCAGCGCTCTCCAGCCTAAGCCCACAGTCCACCTCCAGACCCAATTTCAGCCGCTAATGGTAGCGCAAAAGGGACAGCGCAAAAGGGCAGCCCCCCTATCCCTCCCACTTCACCTTAAACAGGCGAAACAGCTCATAGTCGCGGCTCGACACCACCCGGCCCCCCTCTGCCTTCACCAGGGCCGGCCAGCGCTCCAGGTCTTCCAGGTGTACCTCAGCCCCCAGGTAGGTCTCCAAAATCGCCCAGCTCTCCGCCAGCTCCGCCTCCGGGTTGAGCGCATCAAACAAAAGCCATCCCCCCGGTTTCAGCACCCGCTTCACCTGTTGCAGCACCGTTACCCAGTAGTCCGCCGGATAGTAGCAGCTCACCCCCGTGGCAATCACCATGTCAAAGCTGTGGGGCTCATACTCCAGCCGGTGGGCCGGGCCCTGGGTCACCCCCTTAAACAGCTTTGAGTTGAGCTGGGGCCCGCGAGAGGTCAGCGCCTGGCAGGCCACCGAGCTAATCTCATGGCCGTGAAACAGCGCCTCCCAATCTCGCCAGGGGTAGATCAAAAAGCTGATGCCGCAGCCAATATCGAGACAGTGATCCCGCTTGCGGGGCTTCACCGCCTCCCAAAACGGCGTAGAAATGCGCGGCGTCAGACTGCCTGCGATCCAGTCCTGAAACACCGGCATCTCCTCCACCTCCGGGGGCAAATCAA
Source organism: Nodosilinea sp. (assembly GCA_035466075.1). Taxonomy (GTDB): domain Bacteria; phylum Cyanobacteriota; class Cyanobacteriia; order Phormidesmidales; family Phormidesmidaceae; genus Nodosilinea. The sequence goes on from DATIVG010000505.1 coordinate 713, forward strand.
AGGCCTTGCCGCCAAACTCATGGTCGTAGCGCCGGGCCACCGCCTGCACCTGGGTGCCCCACGGCGAAGGGTCAGCAGGGAGGCGGCTCATCCTTTCAAGGCCCGGCTAAAGTTCGCGCGGTACGACTTACTGAGCGCCAAAAATAGCGGCCACAGCACCGTAAACTTCACCCTGCCCTCGCTGAAGTTGGTGCGGTCAAACCCCGTCCAAAACTTAAAGGCCCCGCCGCCATAGATACCGGCCAGCAAAAGCGCAATCAATGTACCCATAGTCACTGCTCCTATCTACCCAGGTCGCCTATGCTTCTACAATACCAACGTCACGGCGGTTCGCCACCGCGCTTTGGGCCCTCTGGCAGATGGCAGCAGACAAACTACTGCCCATAGATCCCACCTGGGATAGAGATGGAGATCAGTACATTTACTCTAATCTATCCTCGGACAGGTCAGGGCCGGGGTAAGGTTATACCTATCCCTGTAGATCGTTCGCCCTAAGTTTGAACTAGATTTCTAGCTCTAGATCAGTGTTTGGTTGATTGCCCCCGTTAAAAGGCGGAGGCTCCCCATCGGGAAATGTTTAACAGCAGGAAGGAGACAATATGCGTGCAGTGCTTATGGCTGGTGGTTCAGGGACTCGTCTACGGCCATTGACCTGTGACTTGCCCAAGCCAATGGTGCCGATTCTCAACCGCCCCATTGCCGAACACATCATTAACCTGCTCAAGCGCAACGGCATCACCGAGGTGATCGCCACCCTGTTCTACCTGCCCGACGTGATGCGCAACTACTTCAGCGACGGCCGTGACTTTGGCGTGCAGATGACCTACGCCGTCGAAGAAGATCAGCCCCTGGGCACCGCTGGCTGCGTCAAAAATATTGCCGACCTGCTCACCGAGACCTTTTTGGTCATCAGCGGCGATAGCGTCACCGACTTTGACCTGCAAGCGGCCATTGAGTACCACAAGCAAAAGGGCTCCATGGCCACCCTGGTGCTGACCCGAGTACCCAACCCGATCGAATTTGGCGTGGTGATCACCGACGAAGAGGGGCGCATCAAGCGGTTTTTAGAAAAACCCTCCACCAGCGAAATCTTCTCCGATACCGTCAACACCGGCACCTACATTCTCGAACCCGAGGTGCTCAACTACCTGCCCGACAACCAGGAATCCGACTTCTCCAAAGACCTCTTCCCCCTGCTGCTGGAGAAGGGGGAGCCCATGTTTGGGTATGTAGCCGACGGCTACTGGTGCGATGTCGGCCACCTCGAAGCCTATCGCGAAGCCCAATACGACGCCCTGCACCGCAAAGTTGTCGTCGATTATGCGTACCCCGAGACATCTCCCGGCGTGTGGATCGGTGACAATACCCAGATAGATTCAACGGTTCAGATCAACCCGCCGGTGATGATTGGCAACAACTGTCGCATTGGCGCCCGCACGGTGCTCGAGCCGGGCACGGTGATCGGCGACAACGTCACCATTGGCAGCGATGCCGATCTCAAGCGGCCCATCGTCTGGAATGGGGCCATTGTGGGGGATGAGGTACATCTGCGAGCCTGTAGCATCGCCCGCGGAGCCCGCGTTGACCGGCGCTCCCACGTGCTGGAGGGCGCAGTGATTGGCCCCCTCTCCACGGTGGGCGAAGAGGCGCAAATTAGCCCCGGCGTGCGGGTCTGGCCGAGTAAACAAATCGAGTCAGGTGCAACGTTGAACATCAATTTGATCTGGGGCAACACCGCCCAGCGCAACCTGTTTGGCCAGCGGGGGGTGGCTGGGCTTGCCAATATCGACATTACCCCCGAGTTTGCGGTCAAACTGGGGGCCGCCTTCGGGTCTACCCTCAAACCCGGCTCCCACGTCACCGTCTCGCGCGATCAGCGCAGCATCTCGCGCATGGTGTCGCGATCGCTAATTGCCGGACTCATGTCCGTGGGCATCAACATTCAAAACCTTGAGGCGACCGCCATTCCCCTCGCCCGCAGCGTGCTGGCTCAAATGGGCGTGGCCGGCGGCATCCACGTCCGCCTCCACCCCGACCGCCCCGACTACGTGCTGATCGAGTTCTTCGACGAGCACGGCATCGACATCCCCAAGGGCAAAGAAAAGAAAATCGAAGGGGCCTACTTCAAAGAAGACCTGCGGCGGTCGCCCATCCATGAGATCGGCACCGTCACCTACCCCACTGGCGTAGTTTCCACCTACACCACGGCCTTTGAAAAGCACCTCAACGTCGAGGCGGTTACCAACAGTCAGGCCAAGGTCGTGATCGACTACCTCTACGCCGTTTCGGGGGCGGTGCTACCGCAGATCCTCGGCAAGTTTGACTGCGATGCCGTCGTGCTCAACGCCAGCCTGCGCCAAATGGCCCTCTCCAACGACGAGCGCGAGATGATGCTGAGCCAGCTGGGCCAGGTGGTGCAGTCGCTGCGGGCCACCTTTGGGGCCCAGGTGTCAGCCAACGGCGAACAGCTGATTTTGGTCGATGAAGTGGGTACCCGCATTCGCGGCGAAGTGCTCACCGCCCTGATGGCCCACATGATGCTGAGCACCCACCCCCGCGGCACGATCGTGGTACCGGTGCACACCTCCGGTGCCATCGAGCACATTGCCCGCCGCCACGACGGTCGCGTGATTCGCACCAAGGCCAACCCCACCGCCCTGATGGAAGCTTGCCAGACCAACCCCAACGTGGTGCTGGGCGGCAGCGGCGAAATGGGCTTTATTTTCCCCGAGCTGCACCCCGGCTTCGACGCCATGTTCTGCATTGCCAAGCTGATTGAGATCTTGAGCTTGCAGCAGCGATCGCTGGGCCAAATCTGGTCAGACCTGCCCCGCATGGCCTACCGTATGCAAACCCTGCGCTGCCCCTGGACCGTCAAGGGCGCCCTGATGCGCTATTTGGTCGAAGAAAACCCGCCCGAGCGCCTAGAACTGATCGATGGGGTTAAAATTTTGGGCGACAACCCCGATGACTGGGTGCTGGTGCTGCCCGATGCGGGTGAGCCACTGGTTCATATCTACTGCAACAGCGAGAGCCGCGAGTGGCTAGATGAAACCATGGCCAAGTACCAGGATCACGTCCAGAATTTCATCGAGAAAGAACAGGGGATCAAGGAGCCCATGCCATTGTGAACAACTGCCTGATGATGGCCGAGATTGTGCAGTCACCCCAGCTACGCTACACCTCCGACAACCAAACCCCGGTTGCCGAGTTTGTGGTGCAGTTTCCGGGCTTGCGGGAGGGCGACCCCTCATCGCAGATGAAGGTGGTGGGCTGGGGCAACCTGGCCCAAGACATTCAGGCCCAGTACCAGGCGGGCCAGCGAGTGCTGCTCGAAGGTCGCCTCGCCATGAATGTGATCGAGCGGCCCGAGGGCTTTAAAGAAAAGCAGGTGGAAATGACGGTGCAGCGCATCTACAGCGTCGGTGACCTGGGCACGATGCCCATGACTCCACCGGCTGCCGTAGCGGCCCCGACCGCCACCCCCAGCCCGGCGGCCTCGCGCCCTGCCCCTGCGGCCCCGGCGCCCGCTGCCACCGAGCCCGCCAGCTACGACGACATTCCGTTTTAGCCCTGCACCTCGCTAAGCGATAGTGCCCGTGGCTAAATCGCGCCGTCCCAGCCCAGGGTTTGACTCAGACCTTGGACTGGGACGGCTTTTTGCATGTGTCTTTGATCTCTGGCGTTGGCCCCCATAGCCAAAGTGCCATCCTGGGGTGCTGTCAGGTTCGCCATTGTCCTAATCAAGCGGGGGCTGATGTTTGGCCTGCTTAAAAATCAAAGTAAATGTAGGGCAGCGTCTCCGCCGGGGCCAGCAGCCAGGCCAGCACGCTAAACAGCGGCACCAGCAGCAGCTTCACCGGCCAGCTCAGCTCGAGTTTGAGCCCGCGTTTGACCAGGTAGGTGAGGCCCATGAGCCCCACAACGCCCCACAACAGCAGCAGCAGTTGACCAAAGGTAAAGCCCAGGGAGTCTACGTACACCAGCTGGCTAAATTGCGCATCTGATGGGGTACCCCACAGCCGCTGCAGGGCGAGGGTAAAGCGATCGGGCTCGGGCAGCCGAAAGAACAGCCAGCTAAAGAACACCAGCCCCTGGGTGAGCGCCCAGCCCAGGGCTACGCCGGGCAGGGTGGCCCAAAAGCTGCGCAGCGGGGGGGCGATTTTGCCCCAGGACTGGGTGAGACGGTGCACCACCAGCCCCGCCCCGTGGAGGGCTCCCCAAATTAAAAAGCCCCAGTTATTGCCGTGCCAGATGCCCGCAATCAGCATGACGAGCATGAGGTTGAGGCAGGTGCGGGCCAGGCCCTGGCGCGATCCCCCCAGGGGAAAGTACAGGTAGTTGCGCAGCCAGTCGCCCAGGGTCATGTGCCAGCGTCGCCAAAAGTCGGCCAGGCTGGTGGTGAAGTAGGGGGCATCGAAGTTTTGGGGCAGGGTAATGCCCATCAGCAGGGCGCTACCGCGGGCGATATTGACGTAGGCGCTGAAGTCGAGGTAGAGCTGGAGGCCGTAGGCAAAGGTGGCCAGCCAGATATCGGCGCTGCCCGCCCGCTCGAGGTTGTCGAAGCTGAGGTTGACCAAAATGGCGATGTGGTCAGCAATCAGCAGCTTTTTGGTGGCTCCGTAGGCGATTAGCCACAGCCCTTCGACAGCGACATTCAGCCCTGGTGGCTTTTGCTGCTCGACCTGGTCGATGAAGGGGTGAAACCGGGTGATGGGGCCGGAGATCAGTTTGGGAAAGTAGAGCTTGTAGGCGGCGAAGTCGGAAAAGTTGAGGGCCGCCGGGGAGCCGCGGTAGACATCGACCAGGTAGGCAATGCATTCAAAGCAAAAAAAGCTCATGCCCAGGGGCATGACAATGCGGGTGAGGGTGTTGTCGGGGCCGGTGGGTAACTCAAGCCCCAGCCAGCCCAGCAGCCCTTCGGCGTACTTAAACCCCAGCAGCAGCGCTACGTTGATGCCAATGCCCAGCCACAGCAGCTGGGTGCGGCGGCGGTTCCAGCCCCGTTCGGCGATCTGCCAGCGGGGGTTGGGAATGCGCCAGTCGAGGGGGGTGGCAATGGCGCTGCCGACAAAAAAGGTGACCAGCAGCAGCGCCACTAGCAGCAGCAGGTACTGCACCTGTAGCGAGGCGTAAAAAATGAGGCTGGCGACCACCAGCAGCCACAGCCGGGCCTGGAGCGATTCGAGCGTCCAAAATACGCCGACGACGCTGAGCAAAAAGAGGGCGTAGACCAGGGAGGGCAGGGTCATGGGGTGGCGGGGGGCGCAGGGGGAGGAGCAGCCGGGCGGGGCCAGGAAATCAGCGGGTCTTGCCCCAGCTGGCTGGACACTTGGTAGGCGCCGTAGCGGTTGAGGTGGCTGGGGTCAGAGAAGTAGTCGTAGCGGTCGGGCCAGAGCTGGGCAAAGTCGCGGAAGAGGAAGCCGGTCTCGGTGGTGGAGAGCATCAGCATGTGCTGTAAAAACTCGTCTTCGGCCTCCTGGCGATATTCATCGAGGTATTCGTCGGTGAGGGGGGTGTTGATGAAGACGATGGGAATGGTTTGGGCTTGGGTAAAGGCCAGCAGGTTGGCGAAGGCCTCGGACTGCTGACCGTCGAGGCGAAAGTTGTCGTAGTCGCCGTCGTAGCGGCCGGAAACGCGGGCGTAGTTTTGGTAGTAGGTGGCGGGGTTGAACCGCACCGAGAGGGCCAAAAACCCGTCGAAGTCGATGGTGCTGCCCTCGGGAATGGGAGCGTCGAGGGCTTCTTCGCTGGTGCCGCTGGGAGCGGGGGTGGCGGCCACTAGGCGCTCCTGAAACCAGCCCTTGAGCCGGTCGCGATCGCGGTACACCGCTGAGAAACTGGCCAGCTGATCGCTGATCCAGGTATCCATAGCGCCGTAGCTGCTGGGCAGCGATCCGCTGGAGGTGTCGTTGTCGCCAGCGGCACCCCCAGCGGTGGCGGCGGCCTCACCGGCGGTGGGACTGGTGGTGTCGCGCCGATTGGCGACCTCGCGGTAGCCGGGGGAGGCGGCCATGGCGTTGTAGGTGGCGTCGGGGCGACCGCTGTTGAAGGCTCGCGCCCCGTCGGCCCAGATGATGAGTTTGGGCAGTTGGTCGGGGGCGAGCACCTGGCGAATGACTAGATCGACCACCTGGGCGGTGGCACCGTTGATGCCAAAGTTGAACACGCTGACGTTGTCGTAGCCGATGGCGGCGAGCTCTTTGCGTAGGGCTGCGGGGTCTATCCCCCGCAGGGCGCGGGAGCTACCCACAATCAGCACGTCGGGGGGGCCGGACTGCTCTAGGTGCTGGTAGTAGAGGGCGAGCTTTTCGTTCATTTGCTCGCTGTTGAAGCTGGAGAAGGGGGCGGCATTGACGAGAGCGTCAAGGGCGACGCCGCTCTGGCTGGGGCTGGTGGCGAAGGTGTCGCCGGCGGCGTCGTTGCTGATGAACCCGTCAAACTGACCCTCGCCAAACTCGCGGCCAAACCCGTTGCCTGAGCCGGTGGGCCAGTCGAGTTCGGCCAGGTCTTCGGTTAGGGGGGGGCTGGCGCTGGTCTCGGGGGCGGGAGATTCGGCCCGAGCCTGCTGGCTGGGGGGGCTGATCAGCTGGCCCAGTACCCAATCGACCTGGAGGGCGATCAGCAGGCCGACGGCGGCCCATACCACGGCAATTTTGAGGCCATCGGCACGGCCCACGTCGGCGAGGCTCTCGGTGCCGTCGCCAAGGTCGTTGGGGTTGGCGCTGGTGAGCAGGTGCGATCGCAGCAGCAGATGCCGCCCTCGGGTCAGCCAATCCTGGGCCCACTGGCCCATGGCCTCGGCTTCGGCGGCCTCCTCCTCCACGCGGGCGGGGGTGACCGGGCCGTCGGGGCGCACCAGTAGCTCGTTGACGTAGGTGTCGGAGGCGGTGAACTCAGGGGTGGCCTCGGGCACCAGGCGGCGGCGCACCAAAAAGTCCTGGCCGTAGCTCCAGGCGGGCTGCGACTGGCCCGAGCGCCGCCCGTAGATCCGTGCCCCCTCAATGCCCACCGGGCTGAGGCTGAGCAGGTAGTTGACCAGCGGCGGGGCCACCAGGCGGCGGCGGGGGGCCACCGGCCCGTCCACCATGACGTGCAGCAGCCGGTCGCGCAGCAGCAGCTGCACCCGCTGGCCGCCGGTGGCCAGGCGGTCGTCGAGGCTGGGGTTGAGCAGGCGGGTGAGCAAAAAGGCAATGGCCGGCAGGTCGCCGGTCTGGCCCAGGTACTCAGGGGTGTCGGCCAGGGCGCTGTGCTCGGTGGCGGGCAGGTCGAGGTAGTGCACCCAGGCGGGGGTGGTGGCGGCCTCGGGCCCAGCCTGGGGCTGGCCGTAGATCACCGCCCGGTGAATGCCCTGGGGAGCCAGGGCCTGGAGAGGAGTGGCCAGGGCTTCCAGCACCGCCTCCTGATCGGCCAGGCCCTCGGCCTGGGGGGTGTCGTGGAGACCGCTCTGGGGCGAGCAGATCAGGTGCAGGGTGCCGTTGGCCAGCTCGGCGGTGACGCCCAGGTGCCAGCTGGCCACCGCCGCCGAGAGCAGCCGTGCGATCGCATCGGCATCGCCCCAGCGGCCCCACTCCCGCAGCATTTCCTCGGTGGGGGTGAGGTCAATGCGCAAGCTCCAGTCGGGCTTGATCTCACCCCGCACCTGGAGCAGCAGCACCGCGTCTTTGTACTGGGTGAGCTGGAGCTGCCGGAGCCGCTCTGCGGTGGGTCGGGCAATCAGCGAGGGGTCGGGGCTGTAGGTGGCCTCGCAGAGAATCCACAGCCGAGAAATGGTGGTGTCGCCGCCCTCGCTACCCAGGCCCTCGGGCAGCCCGTCGTCGATGGCAATGGCCATGCGGTGCAGGCGAGCCGTGCCCGGAATTGCCTTGACGCTCACCCACACCCCCACATCCAGGCTGCTGAGGGTTTCGCTCAGGTACCAGGCAATCGCCTCGGGGTCGCCCTTGCGGGCCAGGCTGAGGTTCGACAGCACAATGGCGCCGTTGCCCCCGGCCCCCCCCAACAGCTCGGGCTGGCCCTGGGTGTACTGCTCCAGCAGCGACTGGGTGGCCTTGATATCGGCTTCATCCTGGTTTTCCAGCACCAGCTGGGCCAGGTGCCGCTCCAGCCGGTTGAGGTAGATGGGGGCCGTCCAGTCGGGGGTGGCCTGGCCGGTTTGGCGGCTGTAGAGGTAGAGCTGGTAAACCTGGGGGTAGTGCTGGCGCACCAGTCCTTCGCCGTCGTCGAGTAGCGATCGCACCAGCTTCAGCAGCACCGCCGACTGGTCGAGGGCCGCCGGGGTCTCGCACAGCACGTGCAGAATGTTGCCCCGCAGTTTAATGTGTAGCTCCGCCGTAGACAGCCCCATCGCCTCCTTCAGCCAGCCAAGCACGCTGGCTGAAGGGGAGTTAGAGGTCAAGGTCGGGTGAGATAGTGACACAGGCATAACGGGTCGGCGACGAGGGTCGAGCTAGGTCTACGCTCCCCAGGGGCAGAACGGTACCCGGCGGCTAGCAGAGTCGGTTTAAGTTATACCAACTCCAGCGATAATCAACCGATTTCTTTAGGGCAGTTTTTGGCCAGCCTTAAGAACTGGCCACCTAACCACCCGCCAAGATTCGGTGCGCCAGGGCCTTGGTGATCCCCAGCCAGGCGGCGGCGAATGGGCCATGGGCCTGGGGCAGAGCCTGGTCAGGCCTGCGGCCCCTTGTCTAATATATTAGTGACCAATGGCCTGAATGGCGGCCCTGGGCCATAACCCCACAATGCTGTTAGGCCATCTTCATAGGCCATCGCTGCGCCTAACATCAACGCACAGCCGCTGTGCCTGACCCCAGGTCATCAAGTCAGGCACAGCCCTACCGCTCCCCTGCCCTTCATCCCCCCGCCTCCTATGACCCTGTTTAGCCGCCCTGAGTCCGCTCTGCCCCCGCCGGTGGCCCGCCGATCCACCGACCTGGCCCTGGGGTTGCTGGTGCCCCCGGTGCTGCTGGGTATTTTGGCCAGCCGCGCCCTGGCGGCGGGCCTCGCCCAGGCGGGGCTGGCCAGCGAGCAGCTGTTTGCGGGAGAACGGCTGCCCAACCTGAAGGTGCCCCGGCCCTCTACCGCCCCGTCTGCGGATGCCGCCACTGATTTTGCCGCCGATTAGCCCCGGTTTTCTGGCGCTGTTTTCTGGTGCTGTTTTTTGGGGCGGGCGAGCCGCTGAAACCCGCCCCTGGACAGCGGTTGCCGCCGGGGCCGACATCCGCCATCGCTGTAACGTTTTCAATTTGTTCATCCAGATAAACTTCTGCGGGTCGGGGTAATCCTATAGAATCTTTGCGATATCGCCGTTCTCTCTCTGCCATACCCATGAGTTCTACGCTCCACTCCTCCGGGGATACCCTACCCACGGCCCAGCCTGAGCAAGTCGGCTCCCCTGCCTCGGTGGATGACCAGCCCTCGCGGCAGGATTTGCTGCTGCGCCATCGGCTGCGGGTGGTCGAAGACCTCTGGGAAAATGTGCTAGAGCACGCCTGCGGCCCGCAGCTGCTCACCCTGCTGCAACAGCTGCGGCGCATGTGCTCCCCCGAGGGGCAGGCCCCCACCGCCGCCGAGGCGCGGGTCAAGGCCGTGGTCGATGTGGTCGAGGCCCTCGACCTCGAAGACGCCATTCGCGCCTCCCGCGCCTTTGCCCTCTACTTTCAGCTGATCAACATTGTGGAGCAGCACTACGAGCAGCGGGGGCAGCAGCAGCAGTACCGGGCCGCCTACGAAACTTCCGAACTGGCCCAGCGGAGTGGGTATGAGCCTTTTAACAACCCCGCCCTCAACGGCACCGATGCCACCAGCTATGCCGAGAAGAGCAGCTTCTTCCAGGCCGATCTGCTCAGCCGCAGCATTGCCGAGCCGCCGGGCGGGCGCAAGGAGGCGGGCACCTTTCACTGGCTCTTTCCCACCCTGAAGCGGCTCAACGTGCCGCCCCAGGTGATTCAAAACCTGATCGACCAGCTCGATGTGCGGCTGGTGTTTACCGCCCACCCCACCGAGATTGTCCGCCACACCATTCGCGACAAGCAGCGCCGCATCGCCAGCATTTTGCGCCAGATGGACCAGGCCGAGGAGAGCGCCCAGGGCCTGGGGCTGGCCTCATCCTGGGAAATGGAAGAGCTCAAGGAACAGCTCACCGAAGAGATTCGCCTCTGGTGGCGCACCGACGAGCTGCACCAGTTTAAGCCCTCGGTGCTCGACGAGGTGGACTACACCCTGCACTATTTTCAGGTGGTGCTGTTTGACGCGCTGCCCCAGCTCTACCAGCGGTTTGATCGTGCGATCGCAACTACCTTCCCCGAGCTCGACCCGCCCCGCCACCGCTTCTGTCGGTTTGGCTCCTGGGTGGGGGCCGACCGCGACGGCAACCCCTCCGTCACCCCCGAAGTCACCTGGAAAACCGCCTGCTACCAGCGCAACCTGGTGCTCAGCAAATACATCGCCTCCGTCGATCGCCTCGTCGATCTGCTCAGCCTGTCACTGCACTGGAGCGAAGTGCTGCCCGAGCTGCTCGAATCCCTCGAGCAAGACCAGGTCAAAATGCCCGACATCTACGACGAGCTGGCCATCCGCTACCGCCAGGAGCCCTACCGGCTCAAGCTCGCCTACATCAAGCAGCGGCTCCAAAATACCCACGACCGCAGCCAGCGGCTCTACCACAGCGACCCCTTCGCCGACCACTCCAACGACCCCAGCGGCCTGCCCATCTACCGCTATGGCCGCGAATTTTTAGCCGAGCTGCGCCTGATTCAGCGCAACCTAGAGGCCACCGGCCTCAACTGCCAAGACCTCAACACCCTGATTTGCCAGGTCGAAATCTTTGGCTTCAACCTGGCCCAGCTCGACCTGCGCCAGGAGAGCACCCGCCACTCCGACGCCCTCGACGACATCACCCAGTACCTGCAAATTTTGCCCCAGCTCTACAGCGAGCTGCCCGAGGCCGAAAAAATTGCCTGGCTGGTCAGCGAGCTCAAAACCCGCCGCCCCCTCACCCCCCGCGAGCTGCCCTTCTCCGACAAAACCCGCGAAACCCTCGCCACCCTGCACATGGTGCGCCAGCTCCACCAGGAGTTTGGCCCCGACATCTGCGGCAGCTACGTGATCAGCATGAGCCACACCGTCAGCGACCTGCTGGAGGTGCTGCTGCTGGCCAAAGAAGCCGGCCTCTACGACCCCACCACCGAGCTCAGCAGCCTGCAACCGGTGCCCCTGTTTGAAACCGTCGAAGACCTGCAACGGGCCCCGGCGGTGCTCGACGAGCTGTTTACCATTCCCCTCTACCGCAACATGCTCCAGGGCCAGGCCGCCCTGCCCGCCGACTCTGGCCCCGGCAGCGTCGCCGCCCCCCGCGCCGTGCCCCTCCAGGAGGTCATGCTGGGCTACTCCGACAGCAACAAAGACTCCGGCTTTCTCAGCAGCAACTGGGAGATCCACAAGGCCCAGCAGTCGCTGCAAACCGTCGCCGACCGCTACGGGGTGTCGCTGCGCATCTTCCACGGTCGGGGCGGCTCCGTGGGGCGCGGCGGTGGCCCCGCCTACGAGGCCATCCTGGCCCAGCCGGGGCGCAGCATCAAAGGCCGCATCAAGATCACCGAACAGGGCGAGGTGCTGGCCTCCAAGTACAACCTCTCCGACCTGGCTCTCTACAACCTCGAAACCGTCACCACCGCCGTCATGCAGGCCAGCCTGCTGAGCAACAGCGTAGACGACATCCAGCCCTGGAAAGAAACCATGGAGGAGCTGGCCACCCGCTCCCGCAGCCACTACCGCCAGCTGATCTACGAACAGCCCGACCTGGTCAACTTCTTCCACCAGGTCACCCCCATCCAGGAGATCAGCCAGCTCCAGATCAGCTCCCGCCCCTCCCGGCGCGGCGGCAAAAAAGACCTCGGCAGTCTGCGGGCCATTCCCTGGGTGTTTAGCTGGACCCAGGCGCGGTTTTTGCTGCCCTCCTGGTACGGCGTCGGCACCGCCCTGCAAGAATTTGTAGACGAATCTCCCGAAGAACACCTCAAGGTGCTGCGCTACTTCTACGGCAAATGGCCCTTCTTCAAAATGGTGATCTCCAAGGTCGAAATGACCCTGGCCAAGGTTGACCTGCAAATTGCCGAGCACTACGTGCGGGAGCTCACCAGCCCCGAAGACAAAGACCGCTTCCTCAGCCTGTTCGCTTCTATCTCCCAGGAGTTTTACCTGACCCGCGACATGGTGCTGCGCATCACCGGCCACGAGCGCCTGCTCGACGGCGACCCCGACCTCCAGCGGTCGGTGTACCTGCGCAACGGCACCATTGTGCCCCTGGGGTTTTTGCAGGTGGCCCTGCTGAAGCGCCTGCGCCAGTACAAAGACCAGGCCGCCACCGGCGTCATTCGCTCCCGCTACAGCCAGGGCGAGCTGCTGCGCGGTGCCCTGCTCACCATCAACGGCATCGCCGCAGGCATGCGCAATACGGGCTAAATGCAATTTATCAATGGGGAGTAAGTAAGTGGGTAGCCCTAATTAAACGATGCTGTAGGGTGTGTTGTGGCGAAGCCCCACGCACCGCCGAGTCTAGGCTTGGTGCGTCACGCCGAGCGATGACACACCCTACGAAACTTTAAGGTGTTCTACTTAATTTCAACTATCCAGTTACTCGGCCCCGACAACCGGGCTCATTTTACGAATTCCTACCGGATTTACTCTTGGGGATGATTGTGTACGACAATCATCCCCAGTTTTGTATCGGGGCACCGGGGGAATACGACTATGAAGCGTCGAGACCTAATCAAAAACACCGCCTA
>DATIVG010000506.1:0-4658 GCA_035466075.1 Nodosilinea sp.
TGATCGAGCAGGGTGGAGAGATCCTGGGCGTGGACGCCTTCTACGGTGAAGGTGACCAGGGCAGCGTGGCCGCTGCCATCGGCCTGGGGGGCGGGGCCGTAGAGGGTCACCTCAGGGATGGTCTGCATCTGCTGGTACAGGTAGGCGGTTAGCTCGTGCTCGTAGGCGGCGATGGTGTCCATGCCGAGGGCCGAGAGGTAGTCTACCGCTGCGCCCAGGGCGATGGCTTCGGCAATGGCTGGGGTGCCCGCCTCAAACTTGTGGGGCAGCTCCGCGTAGGTGGAGTGGTCGAGAAACACGTCGGCAATCATTTCGCCGCCGCCCATGAAGGGGGGCATGGCTTCGAGCACCTCTAGCTGGCCGTAGAGGAAGCCAATGCCGGTGGGGGCACACATTTTGTGGCCCGAGGCGACAAACCAGTCGCAGCCCAGGGCGGGCAGGTCGAGGGGCAGGTGGGGGGCGCTCTGGCAGCCGTCGATTAGCACCTTAGCCCCGTGGCGATGGGCAAGGGCAATAATTTCTTCCACCGGGTTGAGGCAACCCAGGGTGTTTGACACGTGGTTGACCGCCACCAGGCGAGTCTTATCATTTACCAGGGCGCGGTACTGGTCGAGGTCGAAGGCTTGGTCGGCGGTGAGGCCCACAAACTTGAGTACGGCCCCCGTGCGCTGGGCCACGAGCTGCCAGGGCACCAGGTTGCTGTGGTGCTCCATCACCGAGAGAATGATCTCGTCGCCCGGTTGCAGGGTGGTCATGCCCCAGGCGTAGGCCACCAGGTTGATGGCTTCGCTGGCGTTGCGGGTAAAGACAATCTGGTTGCGGCTGGTGGCTTTGACAAAGGCGGCGACTTTGTCGCGGGCTCCCTCGTAGGCGTCGGTGGCGCGGGCGCTCAGGTTGTGGACGCCGCGGTGAACGTTGGCGTTGTCGCTCTGGTAGTAGTGACTCAGGGCGTCGATCACCGCCTGGGGTTTTTGCGAGGTGGCGGCGTTGTCGAGGTACACCAGCGGGTGACCGTTGACCTCCTGATGCAAAATCGGGAAGTCGGCGCGAACCTTGGCGGCGAGGGTGAGTTCCTGGGCGACGGTCATGGCGGTGGGGGGGTGGATGGGTAGGGGGGTCAGGGCCACTGGGCGATGGTTTGGGCGAGGTGCGATCGCAGCGTCTCCACCGGCACCTGGGCCAACATCTCCATGGCAAACGCATAGATCAGCAAGCGCTGGGCCTGGGGGGCGCTAATGCCGCGGCTTTGCAGGTAGAAGATCTCATCGGCCTGGAGCTGGCTGACCGTAGCGCCGTGGGCGCACTTTACATTATCGGCCACAATCTCCAGCTGGGGCTTGGTATCGACCCGCGCCTGGTCAGACAGCAGCAGGTTGCGGTTGAGCTGGCTGGCGCTGGTGAGCTGGGCCTTTTGGGCCACGGCCATGCGCCCGTTAAACACGCTGTGGGCGCGGCCATCGACAATGGCCTTATGCCCTTGCTCCACCAGCCCGTGGGGATGGCTGAGGGCCACCAGGCTATGGGTATCGGCCTGCTGATTGCCCGCAATGGCCGCCAGGCCGTTGAGTCTGGTGGTCGTCTGTTCGCCGGTTTGGTAGATCTCCCAGTGGTGGCGGGCCAGCCGCGCGCCAAAGTCTACGGCGGTGCCCACATACTGGCTATCGCGGGCCTGGGTGACCACGGTTTTGCCAATGTGGAAGGTGCCCTGACCCTCCCGCTGAATGCGGCTGTGGGTGATCTGGGCGTTGGCGTCGAGCCAGATTTCGGTGACGGCGTTGGTGAAGTGGTCAGCGGTGGAGTCGCCCCAAAAATCTTCGATCAGAGTAGCGGCGCTGCCCGACTCGGCCACCACCAGGCAGCGGGGCTGGGCAATCAGGGGAAAATCCCCTGATTGGGAGACATAAATAATTTGAATCGGCGTCTCGACTACCGCATTGCGGGGCAGCCAGATCACCACCGCATCCTGAAAGCCCACGGTGTTGAGGGCGGTGAAGACTTCGTGGCTGCCGCTGGCCTGGGCGAGGCGTTCACCCCATGGCTCCAGGGGAGAGCTGAGAGAAGCTGCGATCGCACCCTCAGGCAGTCCCTCCAGCCGAGACAGCTCACCGCTCACCCGTCCGTTCACCACCACGATTTGAGCACCAGCGGTCTCGGGCAGGCGCAGCTCGGCAACATCCGCCTCAGTGGCAGCAGACTCCCCAGCCGCCGCAAAGTCAATGGCCAACATGGCCGACAGATCGGTAAAGCGCCAGTCCTCCTGGCGGGTAGACGGAAACGTCTGCTCCTTGAGAAAAGATGCCGCCCTGGCGCGCACCTCCCCCAGCTCCAAACCCACCGGCACCGCCGCCTGCACGGTCTGCACCAGCCCCTTCAGGTAGGCATCCCGCCGATCCACCGTCGCCAACCCGCCCGCCTCAGACACCGAGTTCACCATTACACCGTCACCCCCGCCCGAAAGTCTTCCAGCACCCACTCGTAGCCGCGCGACTCCAGCTCCTTCGCCAGGTTCTTATCACCCGTGGTGATAATGCGGCCATCGGCCATTACATGCACGTAGTCGGGCACGATGTAGTCGAGCAGCCGCTGGTAGTGGGTGATCAGCACCACGGCATTGTCGGGGTTGCTGAGCTGGTTCACCCCGCCCGCCACGGTTTTCAGCGCGTCAATATCCAGCCCCGAGTCGGTCTCATCCAAAATCGCCAGGGTGGGCTCCAGCAGCGCCATCTGCAAAATCTCGTTGCGCTTCTTCTCACCGCCCGAGAAACCCTCGTTGACGCTGCGATCTAAGAACGACGCATCCATCTTCACCACGTCGAGCTTGGCCTCGATCAGGTCGTCGAAGTCAAACACGTCAATTTCTTCCTCGCCCCGCGCCTTGCGGTGGGCGTTGTAGGCCACCCGCAAAAAGTCGCGGTTGCTCACCCCCGGAATCTCCAGCGGGTACTGAAAAGCCAGAAAAATCCCGGCATTGGCCCGGTCGTGGGGCTCCAGCTCCAGCAGATCCTGCCCCTGGAAGTGAATCTCCCCAGCGGTGACCTCGTAGTCGGGGTGGCCCGCCAGCACCTTCGAGAAGGTGCTCTTACCCGAGCCGTTGAGCCCCATAATGGCGTGAATTTCCCCGGCCTTCACCTCCAGGTTCAGACCCTTGAGAATTTCGGTGCCGTCTACGTTAGCGTGCAGGCCGCGCACCGAGAGAATGATTTCGCTGTTGTCGTTAATCATGGTTCTGTTCCCGTAGGGTGGGCACCGCCCACCATGCTCCTAACTGCGCGTTGAAATTTTAATTTTCGCCTTCGTAGGGTGGGCAATGCCCACCGTCCATCCCTGCTCTTTCAATTGGTCCTTTTTCGTTGCCTACCGTGAACCTTCAGAACTCTCTGCATTTCAAACCTCGTCCGTGGGGAAGTTTCTCTGATTCAGAGATGCTCAATTGGTGGGCAGTGCCCACCCTACCGAGATTTTCAGCTCCCCTCTCCCTGAGGGAGAGGAGTTAGAGGTGAGGGAGGCCACCCATCTACCCCACCGTATTCTCCAGCTTCAGGGCCAGCAGCTTGTCCGCCTCGGCGGCAAACTCCATGGGCAGCTTGTTAAACACATCGCGGCAAAACCCGCTGATGATCATCGACACCGCATCCTCCGGCGAAATACCCCGCTGGGCAAAGTAAAACAGCTGGTCTTCCCCAATTTTTGAGGTCGAGGCCTCGTGCTCCACCTGGGCGGTGCTGTTCTGCACCTGAATGTAGGGGAACGTGTTGGCGCTGGAGGTGTCGCCAATCAGCATCGAGTCGCACTGGGAGTAGTTGCGCGCCCCGGTGGCCTTTGGCCCAATCTTCACCAGGCCCCGGTAGCTGTTTTTTGAATTTGCCGCCGAAATGCCCTTAGAGATAATGGTGCTGCGGGTATTATTGCCCACGTGCACCATCTTGGTGCCAGTGTCGGCCTGCTGCATATGGTTGGTCAGCGCCACCGAGTAAAACTCGCCCACGGAGTTGTCGCCCACCAGCACGCAGCTGGGGTACTTCCAGGTGATGGCCGAGCCGGTTTCCACCTGGGTCCAGGAGATTTTAGAATTCTTCCCGGCGCACAGGCCGCGCTTGGTGACAAAGTTATAGATGCCGCCCTTGCCGTTTTCGTCGCCCGCGTACCAGTTCTGCACGGTGGAATAGTTGATGCTGGCATCATCCATGGCCACCAGCTCGACGATCGCCGCGTGCAGCTGGTTGCTGTCGTACATGGGGGCCGTGCAGCCCTCCAGGTAGGTCACCGAGCTGCCCGCTTCCGCCACAATCAGCGTGCGCTCAAACTGGCCCGAGTCGCCGTTGTTGATGCGGAAGTAGGTGGAGAGATCCATCGGACACTGGGTGTCCTTGGGAATATACACAAACGACCCATCGCTAAACACCGCTGAGTTCAGCGCCGCAAAGTAGTTGTCGCCAATGGGAATCACGGTGCCCAGGTACTTCTCCACCAGGTCGGGGTGCTCTTGCAGCGCCTCCGAGATGGAGCAGAAGATCACCCCCGACTCCGCCAGTTTTTCTTTGAAGGTGGTGGCCACCGACACGCTGTCGAAAATGGCGTCTACGGCCACGTTGGCCAGCCGCTTTTGCTCCGAGAGGGGAATGCCCAGCTTCTCAAAGGTGTCGAGCAGGGTGGGGTCT
>DATIVG010000507.1:0-11523 GCA_035466075.1 Nodosilinea sp.
AACTCAAAACTCAAAACTACAGCTGTAGCCAGTCCGGTTAAGACACTTTCCCCAAGAACGTTTGAACGGTCGAACGTTTCTAAGGTTTCTCGATGTCCTAACCCAGGTGTCTACGGCTATAAAAACTCTCCCCCATCCCCCCTATCTCCCCATCACTCCCCCACTCCCCCACTTCTCTCCCTCACCAACCCCACCGCCACCGCCATCGCCGCGATCATGCTGCTGGCATCGGCAATCCCCTGGCCCGCAATATCAAAGGCCGTGCCGTGGTCCGGCGAGGTGCGCACAAAGGGCAGGCCCAGGGTGGTGTTCACCGCCCGGTCAAAGGCCATCAGCTTCACCGGAATCAGCCCCTGGTCGTGGTAGAGGGCCAGGTAGGCGTCGTGGGCCGTGTCTAGCGCCCTGGCGTCGGTGCCATACCAGGCCTGCCCCGGCCGCACCCACAGTGTGTCGGGGGGCACCGGGCCATCCAGCTGCACCTGGGGGTAGCGCTGCCGCTGGGCCTCCAGCCAGGGAATCAGCCAGTCCACTTCTTCACGGCCCAGCTGGCCACCCTCGCCGCTGTGGGGGTTGAGGCCCGCCACGGCAATGCGCGGCTGCGCCAGGCCAAAGTCTTGGCGCAGGCTGCCAATCAGCAGGTCGAGCTTTTGGCTCAGCAGGGCCGGGGTGAGGGCCTCGGGCACCTGCCGCAGGGGAATGTGGGTGGTGGCCAGCAGCGCCCGCAGCCACCAGCCGGTGTGGGGCGACTGGGCCACAAAGGCCATGCCAAAGCGATCGCACCCGGCCCCCTCCGCCAGCAATTCGGTCTGGCCAGGGTAATGGTGGCCAGCGGCTTTCCAGGCCGACTTGGCAATGGGCCCGGTGACGATGGCATCGTACCGTCCGGCCACGGCCCCGGCGATGGCGGCTTGCAGGTAGGCAAAGCTGGCCGCGCCGGTGGCGGCGCTGGGCTGGCCCAGGGTCATGGTTTCGAGGCTCAGCGGTGGCGCGATCTCGACAAAGTCAAAGGCCTCTAGCGCCAGCCCAGCATCGGTCGATGACTGAGATGACTGAAGGGTGGCGGCGGTTTGGTGTAGCTGCGATCGCGACCCCACCAGGGTAATGTCAGCCCCATCGGTCCAATCCCTGTCCCCCAGCGCCTTCAGCACCACCTCCGGGCCAATGCCCGCCGGGTCGCCCAGGGTAATCGCCAGCCGGGGCCGGGCCGAACGCGGCGCAGCCGGGGTCAAAGCAGCAGTGGTAAAAGTAGCCGAGGCAAAAGCAGCCGGGGTAGGCAGAGTCATGGCGGAGGGTGATCCCAAACTGGTCTAAAATGAGGGCGGCCAGGGGGGTAAGCCATCCCCCGGCGGGCTGAGTCAATCAGCCCATTACTATAGTGCTGTGCAAGGAGAGCGTATGGGCGGCGAAATTTTTAGCACCTCGATCACAATCTTTACCCTGACCCTGGTGGGCCTGGGCATTGGGTTTTTGCTGCTGCGGGTGCAGGGCGGCGAAGAGTAGATTTGGCCCCAGGGGTGTATCCGGTGGAGCCATCTGATATTCTTAGAGGAAGTTAAACTTTTGTATCATTTCCCTCATGAAAGTATTGGTCGTTGGCGCTACTGGCACCCTTGGCAGGCAAATTGCCCGTCGGGCCTTGGATGAGGGACATGAGGTCCGGTGCATGGTCCGCAGTGCCCAACGCGCCGGTTTTTTGCGGGAGTGGGGGGTAGAGCTGGTGCGGGGCAACCTGACTAAGCCCGACACCCTGCCTCCGGCCCTGGAGGGCATCGACGCCATCATCGACGCCTCCACCGCCCGGCCCTCCGAGTCGGTGATGGAGGTCGATTGGCACGGCAAGGTCAACCTGATCAACGCCGCCCGCGACGCCGGTATTCAGCGATTTATTTTCTTTTCTATTCTCAACTCTGAGAAATTTCCCCACGTGCCGCTGATGAACGTCAAGCGGTGCACCGAGAAATTTTTGGCCGAGTCGGGCCTCAACTACACCATTCTTCAGCCCTGCGGCTTTTTGCAGGGGCTGATTGGCCAGTACGCCATCCCCATTCTTGAAAAGCAGCCGATCTGGGTGATGGGCGAAGCCGCCCCCATCGCCTACATGGATACCCAGGACATCGCCCGGTTTGCGGTCAAGGCCCTGGCCGTACCCGCCACCGAAAAGCGCAGCTTCCCCCTGGCGGGCACCCGCGCCTGGGGGGCCTACGAAATCATGCGCCTGTGCGAGCGCAAGTGCGGCCAAGAGGCCCGCGTCTCCCGCATTTCGCTAGATCTGCTGCGGGCCATTCGCAAGGTGGCCGGCTTTTTCCAGTGGGGCTGGAACTTTGCCGACCGCCTCGCCTTTGTGGAAGTAGTCGCCGGTAGCCAACCCCTCGACGCCCCCATGGATGAGGTCTACGAGGTGTTTGGCATTCCCAAAGACGAAATCACCACCCTCGAAGACTACATGCAGGAGTACTTCAGCCGCATTATGAAAAAGCTGAAGGAACTCGACTACGACAGCGACAAAGCCAACAAGAAAAAGCTGCCTTTCTAACGGCTAGAGCGAGGCAATGCCCTGCCCACAGCAATCTGGTAAGTAGCTGGCGCACTTGAGTGGCGCACTTGAGTATTAAACATAGAACCTGCGTAGGATAGTCAAAGGGCGAAGCCCGTGCCCATCATTAGGACGGGGCACACGATGCTTTCCCCATCCTACGAACGACAATGACTCACTGATTGACCTATCAGCATTCGCCTTGGGCGTGGGCCTAGGGGGCTGTCGTCGCCCAGCTGGTTAAGGTCGCCAGGAGCCTGTGGTAGGCGGGCTTGGCTCGATAGTCGCGATCTAGCGGCAGCGCTTCGCCCCAGCCCTCAAAATGCCGGGGCACCCAGGAATAGCGATCGGTAAAGCCCCAGGTGACAAACGTGTCGCAGTTGGGGGCTTGCAGGCAGGTTTGCAGCATAGCCGCATAGATCTGCGCCTGCTGCTCCACGTCGGCGGCGGTGGCGGGCAGGTAGGTGCGCACATCCATTTCGGTGATCTGTACCGCCAGGCCCAGGTCTGCCAGGCGGGCCATGTTGGCGGCCACCTCTGGGGGGCGGGGAGCAGCGCTGGCGACCACATGCATTTGCAGGCCGACGCCGTGGATGGGCACCCCCTCGGCCTGGAGCGATCGCACCAGTTCATAGATGGCGTCGGCCTTGGGGTTGAGCCCTTCGCCGCCGTAGTCGTTGTAAAACAACTGCGCGCTGGGGTCGGCCTCGTGGGCCCAGCGAAAGGCCATGGCGATGTAGTCGGGGCCAATGCCCCGCAGCCAAAAACTGTCGCGCAGGGTGCCGTCGTCGGCGATCGCCTCGTTGACCACATCCCAGGCGACGATTTGCCCCCGATAGCGACCCACCAGGGTTTTGATGTGGTGCTCTAGCAGGGCGATCAGCTGGTCGCGGGTCCAGTCTCCGTCGTTGAGCCAGTCGGGCAGGGCCTCGTGCCAGACCAGGGTGTGCCCCCGCACCGCCAGCTGGTGCTCGGCGGCAAAGGCCATCAGGCGGTCGGCCTGGGTAAAGTCAAACTCGTGGGGGCGAGGCTGGAGCCGGTGCAGCTTCATCGCATTTTCGGCGGTGACCAGGTTAAATTCCTGGGCCAGGCAGTGGCGATAGTGCGGGTCGCGATCCAGGGCGTTGTGGTTGACGGCGGTGCCGATCCAAAGGCGGTGGTTGGCAGCGGCGGTGGCCAGGGTGGGCCCGGCGGGGCCGCAGGGAGATGGGGTTTGACTGGGCAGCCGGGGAGGTGCGATCGCACCTCCCCGAGCCGCCCCCACCAGGGCACAGGCTAACCCGACTAGAGCGATCCAGGTAGGCCTCACCATTGAGCACATCATGTTCTGAGCCTGTCCTAAGTTCTGTGGCCTCACCCTAGCAAACCCTAGGCTGGCTTGCTGTCAGGCGGCTCTAGCGGCTCTACCAGACCGGCCTCGCGCATCAGCCGAGGCCACAGCAGCAAAAAGAACCCCATCCACACCCCGATGGGCAGCGCCACCAGGCCCGTCAGCCACAGCCGGTGAAACAGCAGCCAGCTGCCGCCCACCGCCACCACCCCGGTCAGCACGATCGACCAGGGCTGACACCACCAGGGCTTGAGCTGCCAGGGGCTGGTTATGGGGGCTGGCCCAGAGGGCAGATCAGCCATGGGAAGCGTCGGCCTGACAGCGATCGCACAGGCCCCGCACCGTCACCTCGTAGTCTTCGATCTGCCAGCGGGGGCTGAGGGTTTGCAGGTTGAGGCTGGCCAGGGTCTCCCAGGGAATATCTGCGATCGCACCACAGGCCTGGCAGCGAAAGTGGTGGTGGGGCCCCACATTGGCGTCGTAGCGGCAGACCCCGGCCTCTAGCAGCACCTCGCGCACCAGGTTGACCTCGCGCAGCGCTTGCAGCGAGCTGTACACCGTCGCCTGCGACGAGGTGGGCGCCGTCTGGTTGAGGTCGCTGAGAATGTCGTCGGCGGTGGGGTGGTCGCAGCGCCCCAGCAGATTCGCGTACACGGCAAATCGCTGGGGCGTCACGCGCAGCCCCTTCGACTTGAGCATGGCAACGATGTGGTCGGCTTGGGGCAGCATTCTCCCGAACTCCGGCAATCAGCTAAACAATAGGCCAGCGAGACAACTGGCGAGCAGCGCCGCTGGGTCAGCCACTCCGCCACAGATCCGCGACCGGCAGGCAGCGGAGGAACGGACTGGACGTACTACAATAACCTGTTCTTTATAGAGTAGCATTCTCACCTGAGAATCTACTCTACCCTGGAATAATTCCAGATTTTGAGTTATTATACCTATTGAATATTTCTTAACTCGGAATTATTCTGAGTTAAGCAGCAATGGCTGGAAACGCAGTTAAGTTGTTGTAGAACTACGAAAGAGGTAATTATGGCTGCTATTGAACGCGTACCCGACGTTACGTTTAAGACCCGCGTGCGGGATGAGTCTGTGGGTGGCCCCAACCCCTACCGCTGGCAAGACCTGACCACCAGCGACCTGTTCGCCGGTAAGAAGGTAGTGGTATTCTCCCTGCCCGGTGCCTTCACCCCCACCTGCTCCTCCAACCACCTGCCCCGCTACGAAGAGCTCTACGAAGAGTTCAAGGCCCAGGGCGTTGACACCATCGTCTGCGTGTCGGTAAACGATGCCTTCGTGATGTTCCAGTGGGGCCAAAAGATTGGCGCCAAGAACGTCTTCCTGCTGCCCGACGGCAACGGTGAATTTACCCGCAAGATGGGCATGCTGGTCGACAAGTCCAACCTGGGCTTCGGCATGCGCTCCTGGCGCTACTCCATGCTCGTCAACGACGGCACGATTGAGAAAATCTTCACCGAGCCCGACTTCGGCGACAACTGCCCCATCGACCCCTTCGAGGTCTCCGACGCTGACACCATGCTGGCCTACCTGAAGGGTACCGCCCCCGCCGGTGTCTCCGAGCCCCGTCTGGCCTTCGTGGGCTAGGCCCTCGCTAGCTCACCACTGACTCACCCACGGTGAGCGCTGGGCAAAGGGGGTTGGCACAATCCCCTTTGCCTTTTTAGATCGAGGCGTTTTGTTGGGTTTGCTGTGGCGCAGCTCAACGCACCGCAGGGTGTGGGCCCGGTGCGCCAGGCCGAACAACGACACCCCCAGCGATAACCGAGGCGTTCTACCTGTTTGACCCATGGATCAGGGCACCTTATAGGGTGCAGCTAGAGTGCAGCTCAGGGGTCGGGGTCGCTAATCGCAGGGGCTGCTAGCTCAGCACCTGTTGGCTCATCAACACCAAGGGCCCGCGCCGTCAAAAAACCGCCCTGTCGATCCCCAGCTCACATTGCGCCGTCTCGATTTCATCATCGCGTCCCGTCATTTCTCGGGCAATTCTCATCTCGATTGGTAAAAACCTTTTAGCCTAGAGGTAGGGCCTTTGTTGGCCTAGCGCCTGGGCACCACGCCGTCCTCTCCCTCCGTCGCCGCTATGAAACTCACCAGCAGAAATCTCCACGAACGCACCGACCAACTCTACGACGCCATCGTGGTGGGTGGCGGCATGGGGGGGCTCTCGGCGGCCATTTACCTGGCCCGCTACGGCCTCAAATGCCTGGTGATCGAAAAGGGCAAGGGCCGCTCGCTGTGGATGCAGGAAGTGCGCAACGTGGTGGGCGTTGACCCCCACACCCCGGGCCGCGAAATTCTCAACCACGGCGTCAAGCAGGCGGTGGAGTGGGGTGCCGACTACCTGCGCGGCTTTGTCGAAGACGTCATCGACGAAGGCGACCAGCTGGCGGTGCAGGTTAAGGTGGGCAAAAACGAAAGCGTTTACCCCGTATTTCGCACCAAGTATTTGATTGCCGCCTCGGGGGTGATCGACGTGCTGCCCCAGCTCGATAACATGCAAAATGTCTACGACTACGCGGGCTACACGCTCCATGTCTGCATGATCTGCGACGGCTTTGACATGTGGGATCAAAAAGCCGTGCTGATCGCGGGCAAAGAGTCGCAGGTCAACGCGGCCTTTGTGCTCGACTGGTTTACCCCCTACATTTCGGTGCTGACCCACGGGCTGTTTACCGTCGGCGATGAGATGCGGGCCAAGCTGGCCGACTACGGCTACCCCCTCTACGAAGCGCCGATTGCCAAGATCCTCGGTGAGCACCACAAGATGAGCGGCATAGAGCTCACCGATGGCACCGTGGTCGAAGCCACCACCGGCTTGATCAACATGGGGTCGATCTACCACAACCACTACCTCAAAGGCATCCCCGGCCTCACCTGGGAGGGCGAAAATCTGGTCACCAACACCATGTGCCAAACCACCCACGACCGCATCTTTGCCATTGGCGACCTCAAGCAGGGCGTCAACCAGGTGTCGGTGGCGGTGGCCGATGGCACCCTGGCGGCCACCCAGATCTGGCGCACCATTCGCCGCGCCAGCCCCCCCCGCAAGTGGGAAGCCAATCTGGCCAAAGAACTGGTGTCTTAGTTGGCCGGTCTTGACCCACACGCCAGCCCCTCTCTGCCCCGGAGAGGGGTTTTTGGTATGGAGCGGTGGCTATAGCTCTCAAAACCAGCTCCCATACGGGGTGCCATGTTACAGAAGCTTAACGAGCCAGTGCTATAGATTCATCTACTACAGACAGGGTTTTGGAATGTGGGTATGGCAGCAGTCAACGGCTACTTAAGAGCACTGGTAACACCCCATCTGGCCAGCCGCGCTGTACGAGTGGCCTTTGTGATCGGCACGCTACTTTTTGCTATCAACCACGGCGCGGCGGTGCGCTCGGGCACCATGACCCAGGCGCGATGGATCTCCGCCGGGCTGACTTACCTGGTACCCTATGCGGTCAGCATTCACGGGCAGTTCATGGGTCGAGGCGGCAGTCTGGGTGCTGGAAAGTAGATCAAGCACCGCTGTTTCTAACCCTTTCTAACCCTTCGGTATGGAAATACGATTTCTAACCCCTGAGGATGCTACGGCCTACCGCGATCTGCGGCTCCAGGCCTTGAGGGAAGCGCCCACCGCCTTTGCCTCGAGCTATGAGCAGGAGGCGCAGCTCCCGCTGGATCATTTTGCCGCCCGGCTGCGGCCTAACGGTGATGGGGCGAGCGGTATTTGGGGGGCGAGGTGCGATCGCACCCACCTAATCGGCATGCTCGGCTTTTCGCGGGAGACCCGGCTGAAGCGAACTCACGTTGGCACGCTGTGGAGCCTGTATGTTTCGCCGGGGTTTCGTGGTCAAGGGGTGGCGGCCCGCCTGCTCGATAGCGCCATCGCCCACGCCCGACAGCTGGGCGGTTTGCGGCAGCTCACGCTCAGCGTTACGGCGGGCAATGTCGCCGCCTCTGCCCTCTACCAGTCGCGCGGGTTTGAGCCCTTTGGGCTAGAGCGCGAGGCCCTGTGCGTGGAGGGCAGCTATTTTGATGAGCAGCACCTCGTCTTGCGCCTGAGCAGCCCATCGGGAGCCAGTAGACCTGTGACTGCGGCAGGCGGTCAATAGCTCCCGTGGGCATTGATGCCTCGCCGGGGGTTTTGCCCTGGGGGCTGTTTTGGCATTCTTAAACCAATCTTAAATCGTGTCCTAGGCCACATTTTGCGTGGCCTCAATTTGATCTGATAGGAATCAATCTTTACCTGGCCCAAGCTTGGGTTGATCGCCGATGGATACTCCTTCCCCCGTAGACGTTGCTGTATCCACCGCCCTGGCCAAAGAGCGCACCGCCAACGATATCGAGAGCATCAAGCGGGCGTTTCTCAACAACTTGTTTTACGTGCAGGGCAAGCCGGTGTCGCTGGCCACCCAGCACGACTACTACATGGCCCTGGCCCATCTGGTGCGCGATCGCATGTTGCACCGCTGGAATGGCACCGCCGAAAGCTACACCCAGCACCGGGCCCGCACGGTGTGCTACCTGTCGGCGGAGTTTTTGATGGGGCCGCACCTGGGCAACAACTTGATCAACATGGGCATCTTCGACCAGGTGAAGCAGGCCATGGAAGAGCTGGGCCTCGACTTTGACACCCTGCTGGCCCAGGAGGAGGAACCGGGCCTGGGCAACGGCGGTCTGGGCCGTCTGGCGGCCTGCTACCTCGACTCGCTGGCCTCGCTGGAGGTGCCCTCGGTGGGCTACGGCATTCGCTACGAGTTTGGCATTTTTGAGCAAGATCTGCGCGACGGTTGGCAGGTGGAGCGCACCGACAAGTGGCTGCGCTACGGCAACCCCTGGGAGGTGGTCCGCCCCGAGTGGTCGGTGGAGGTCAAGTTTGGCGGCTACACCGAGACCTACACCGACGACCAGGGCCGCTACCGGGTGCGCTGGGTGCCCGACCGCGAGGTGCTGGGGGTGCCCTACGACACGCCGATTTTGGGCTACCAGGTCAACACCGCCAACACCCTGCGCCTGTGGAAGGCGGAGGCGATTGAGTCCTTTGACTTTGCGGTGTTTAACCAGGGCAACTACTACGGCGCGGTGGAGACCAAGGTGGCCTCGGAGAACCTCACCAAGGTGCTCTACCCCAACGACGAAAAGATGGCGGGCAAGCAGCTGCGCCTCGAACAGCAGCTATTTTTTGTCTCCTGCTCGCTCCAGGATATGTTCCGCATTCTCAAGGGGCAGGGCATGGCGGTGGAGCAGTTCCACGAAAAGTTTGCCATTCAGCTGAATGACACCCACCCTGCGATCGCAGCCGCCGAGCTCATGCGCCTGCTGCTCGACGAGCACGGCCTCGACTGGACCCTGGCCTGGGAAATCACCCAAAAAACCCTCGCCTACACCAACCACACCCTGCTGCCCGAAGCCCTCGAAAAATGGCCCGTCAGCCTGTTTGGCCAGCTGCTGCCCCGCCACCTCGCCATCATCTACGAAATCAACAACCGCTTCCTCGACCTGGTGCGCATGAAGTTTCCCAAAGACGCCGAGCGCCTTGCCCGCATGTCGCTGATCGACGAAAGCGGTGAGCGCTACGTGCGCATGGCCAACCTCGCCTGCGTCAGCAGCCACACCATCAACGGCGTCGCCGCCCTCCACAGCGAGCTGCTCAAAGAAACCGTGCTGCGCGACTTCTACGAACTCTTCCCCGAAAAATTCTGCAACAAGACCAACGGCGTCACCCCCCGCCGCTGGATGGTGCTCAGCAACCCCCGCCTCACCACCCTGATCACCAGCCGCATCGGCGACCGCTGGATCAAACACCTCGACGAACTCCAGCAGATCGAGCCCCTGGCCGACGACGCCGGCTTCCGCGACGAATGGCGCAATATCAAGCAGGCCGTCAAGCGCGACCTGGCCAGCCGCATCCACAGCCAGCACGGCATTCTGGTTGACCCCGCCTCTCTGTTCGACGTGCAGGTCAAGCGCATCCACGAGTACAAGCGCCAGCACCTCAACGTGCTGCACATCGTCACCCTCTACAGCCAGCTCAAGCAAAACCCCAATCTCGACCTGCCCCCCCGCACCTTTATCTTCAGCGGCAAGGCGGCCCCCGGCTACCACATGGCCAAGCTGATGATCAAACTGATCACCGCCGTGGGCGACATGGTCAACAAAGACCCCGACCTGCGCAACCAGCTCAAGGTGATCTTTCTGCCCAACTACAACGTCACCAACAGCCAGCGCATTTACCCGGCGTCGGACTTGTCAGAGCAAATTTCCACCGCAGGCTTTGAGGCCTCCGGCACCGGCAACATGAAATTTGCCATGAACGGTGCCCTCACCATCGGCACCCTCGACGGTGCCAACGTCGAAATCCGCGACGCCGTCGGGGCCGAAAATTTCTTTCTGTTTGGCCTCACCGCCCCCGAGGTCGTCGCCCTCAAGGCCGAAGGCTACACCCCCTACAGCTACTACCAGCGCAACGACCGGCTCAGAGATGCCATCGACCTGATCGCCTCTGGCCACTTTTCCCACGGCGATGCCAGCCTGTTTCAGCCCCTGCTCGACAAGCTGCTGCACCACGACCCCTTTCTGCTGCTGGCCGACTACCAGGCCTACATCAACTGCCAGCAGACCGTGGGCCAGGCCTACAGCGACACCGACAGCTGGACCCGCATGGCCATTCTCAACGCGGTGCGCATGGGCAAATTCTCCAGCGATCGATCGATCAGCGAATACTGTAGCGACATTTGGCAGGTCGCCCCCTTTCCCGTCAGCCTGGTGGACTACGGCGCCATGGGCAACGACTCCGACGGCAAGCTCACCTGCAAGCTCAGCTAGACCCAGCGCCACTGGGCCACCACCATAAACTGACCCATAGCTAGATGCGCTGGTCTTGTAATAGGGGAGTATCATGCCAGCTTGATAGATCTTGTGATCGGTTTCTGGCAGCTTTATGGGCTCACTCAAAACCTGGCGGCTGTCGCCAACAGCTCTGTGGATCGCGGTGTGGTTTTTGTTGGCCCTGGCGCTGCGCCTGTCGTTTCTAACCAGCAAGCCCTTCTGGATGGATGAGGCCGCCACGACGCTATTTTCCCTGGGCAACAGCAGCCACTCCGTCCCCCTCGATCAGGTGATTTCCCTCGATCAGCTGCTGATTCCCCTTCAGCCCCGGCCCGAGGCCACCGTGGGCGACACCATCCAATACCTGATGGCCGAAGACAACCATCCCCCGGCCTACTTTGCCCTGGCCCACCTGTGGATGGATCTGTTTCCGGCGGTGCGGGGGGTGGCCTCGCCCTGGGCGGCGCGCGCCCTGCCAGCGCTGCTGGGGGCTCTCTGCGTGCCAGCGGTCTACCTGGCCGGGTGGCTGGGGTTTCGCTCGGTGCTGGCCGGGCAGCTCAGTGCCGCCTTCATGGCCGTGTCTCCCTTTGGGGTGGCCATGGCCCAGGAGGCCCGCCACTACAGTCTGACCACCCTGCTGGTGGCCCTGGGGTTGGCCTGTTTTGCGGTGGGCGCCCAAAGCCTGCGCGAGGCCCACGGTGACGAGCCCCCGGCCCGGCCCATTTCTCTGGCCTTTGGGCTGCTGTGGGTGGGCATCAACGCCCTGGCCTTTGCCACCCACTACTTTACGGCGCTGGCGCTGCTGGCCCAGGCCCTGGTG
>DATIVG010000508.1:0-1657 GCA_035466075.1 Nodosilinea sp.
GCCGCCTTTTTGTGCAGCGACCTGTCGACGGGCATGACCGGCCAAATTCTCTACGTCGATTCTGGCTACTGCATCATGGGCATGTAGGGTATCGGCGAATCGCCAGCGGTAGGGTGGGCACCGCCCACCATGGAACCCAGCCTGCAACGGTGCGATCTCACCCCTCCACCTCAGTCAGCTCCTGGTGATAGGTAGAATGGGCAGAGTAGCTTTACCTCAATTCTTCTCACCCTTGAGGACTACCTGGCTCAGATATTGGATTGTGGACCCTCATCAACAGCAGGTGACGGTGTGCCAGTGGGTAGAGGGCCAGTATGAAAATGCCGTATTTGCCGGGGATGAGGCGATTGTCTCCGCCGTTATTCCGGCCTTTAACCTGACCGCCCGCCAGGTGCTTATCCTAGAACAGTAGGGATAACTCAGCGGCGCGATGACGAGAGCATTCCTTCGGCCTAGGCTGTGGACGGTGGTGGGTCTGGTGGCGGGTCTGATGGGCGGGGGCGGGCTGCTGCGCTCGGCGGTCGATTGGCGACTGCTGGGCCGATCGTTCACCTACCCCGACCGCCCGATCACCGCTGCCGACTGGTACCAGCCGCGGCAAATGGTGCCTGGGGTGGGCCCCCAGGCGGCCCCGCTGGCCAGGGCTGCGACCACCGAAATCCCCGCCGAGGCCCTGCAACGGGCGGTGGAGTTTGCCGAGGTGCAAAACTCGGTGGCGCTGCTGGTCATGCACCGCGATCGCATCGTTCTCGAACAATACTGGCAGGGCCACCGGGCCAGCGACCGGGTGAACTCGATGTCGATGGTAAAAACCCTGCTGGCGCTGCTGATCGGCGTGGCCATCGACGAGGGCCACATCGGTTCGCTCCAGGACCCGGTGGGCACCTATGTGGCCGAATGGGCCGATGACCCCCGGGGCGACATCACCCTGGCCGACCTGCTCTACATGCAGTCGGGCCTGCGCAACGACGCCCGCACCGACACCCTGCGCTCCGACCTGGTGCGGCTCTACGGGGGCTCGAATACCGAGCAACTGGTGCTGAGCATTCCCCTGGAGCGCCCGCCGGGGGAGGTGTTTGACTACAGCAACTTCAACTCGCAGCTGCTCAGCCTGGTGCTGGAGCGGGCGACGGGCGAATCCTTTGGCGACTACCTGAGCAGTCGCCTGTGGCAACCCCTGGGGGCGGGGGATGGCTTTCTCTGGCTCGATCGCCCCCGGGGCAGCGCCAAGCCCTTTTGCTGCTTTTTTGCCACTGCCCAAGACTGGGCCCGCCTGGGGCAGCTGCTGCTGCACGGGGGCCGCCTGGGCGATACCCAGCTGATTCCGGCGGGGTGGCTGGAAACCATGCTGATGGAGTCGCCCCTCCAGCCCACCTTTGGCCTGCACATTTGGCTAAAGGCCCGCACCCCCGACTATCCTCAGGTGAACCGGGCCGCCACGGCCCCGTTTATTGCCGCCGATACGTTTCACCTAGACGGTCGCCACCACCAGCGGGTGTATGTGATTCCGTCGGAGCAGCTGGTGATCGTGCGCCTGGGTGAAGAGCCCCCCGCCTGGGATGACGCGGTGATTCCCAACGCCATTGTGGGGGGGCTGCGATCGCACCCCGCCAACTTGCCCCCGATGGCCCCCGATGCCCCCTGGGCCGATAGCCTT
>DATIVG010000509.1:0-4776 GCA_035466075.1 Nodosilinea sp.
GCCCATGAGAATGACATCGGCGGTTTCCATGGCGATGTCGGTGCCGGAGTGCAGGCTGATGCCGACATCGGCCTGGGCCAGGGCGGGGGCGTCGTTGATGCCGTCGCCGACCAGGGCGACGGTGTGGCCGCTGGCTTGCAGTTGGCGAATGGCCTCGACTTTGCCCTGGGGGGAAACTTCGGCAGTGATGTGCTCGGGGCTGAGATTGAGCTGGGCCGCGATCGCACCTGCCACCTCTTTCCTATCTCCCGTCAGCACCCGCACCTGGATGCCCTGGTGCTGAAGCTGTGCGACCACGGCGGCGGCATCGGGGCGCAGCTGATCTGCGATCGCAACTAGCCCCACCACTGCATTCCCCAGCGCCACGTACACCACCGTCTGCCCCGCTGCCGCCAGCGCCTGGGCCCGCTCTTGCACCGGCCCATCAAGGCCGATCTGCCGGTGGCTCATCCACTGCTGGTTGCCCAGGGCGCAGGGCTGCACGGTGCCCTGCCAGGGGATCTGGGCCGCCACCCCCAGCCCGGGCTCGGTCTCAAACCCATCGGCGGCGAGCAGGTCGAGCTCCCGCGCGGTGGCCGCCTGGTGAATGGCCCTGGCCAGGGGATGGCGGGTGCCGCTTTCTACCGTGGCGGCCAGCTGCACCAGGTCGGTCTCGCTCAGGCCAGCGGTCAGGCTGTGGATCGCCGTCACCGTGGGCTGGCCCAGGGTGAGGGTGCCGGTTTTGTCAAAAACCACGGTGTCGAGGTGGTGGGTGGTTTCGAGAATGTCGCCGCCGCGAATCAGCAGGCCGCGCTCGGCGCCCAGGCCCGAGCCCACCAAAATGGCCGTCGGGGTGGCCAGGCCCAGGGCGCAGGGGCAGGCGATTACCATGACTGCGATCGCAAGTTTGAGGCTCACCAGCAGCGTCGATGAGCTGGGGGTCATGGTGTGGCCGAGGTGGGCCATACCCAGGGCCGAGTCCATCACCGCTGGCCAGTGGGCCAGGCCCACAAAATACCAAAAGCAAAAGGTCAGCGCCGCCAGGCTCAGCACCCCGTAGGTGAAGTAGCCCGAGATCACATCCGCCAGCCGCTGAATCGGGGCCTTGCGGCTCTGGGCGGTCTCCACCAGGCGAATCATCTGGG
This sequence comes from Nodosilinea sp., assembly GCA_035466075.1. Classification (GTDB taxonomy): domain Bacteria; phylum Cyanobacteriota; class Cyanobacteriia; order Phormidesmidales; family Phormidesmidaceae; genus Nodosilinea. Next base: position 1,125 of record DATIVG010000509.1, read on the forward strand.
CCAGCACGGTGCCCTGGCCGGTGCCGGTGACCTGAAGTGCGATCGCACCACTCTGGTTCAGGGTGCCCGCCGTCACCCCATCGCCCGTTTGCTTCAGCACCGGCATCGACTCGCCGGTCAGCATCGACTCATCCACCGTGCTCTGGCCCGCCACCACCGTGCCATCGGCAGGAATTTTTTCCCCCGGCAGCACCTGCACCCACTCGCCCACCTGCAGGCAGCGGGCGGGCACCTCGACGCCGGTTTGGGCCACCCCAGCGGTGGCCGGGTCAGAGATCAGCCGGGCCACGGCGGGCTGGAGTTCGACTAGCGATCGCAGCGCATCCGCCGCCCGATACCGGGCCCGCTGCTCCAGGGTGCGGCCCAGCAAAATAAACGCCAGCAGCATCACCGGCTCGTCAAAAAAGCACTCCCAGCCCAGCCCGGGAAAAATCAGCGCCACCACGCTGGCCAGGTAGGCGCTGCCGCTGCCCAGGGCCACCAGCGTATTCATGTTCGGTGCTCCCCGGCGCAGACCCGCCCAGCCATCCGTGAGAATGCCTCGGGCCGGAAACGCCAGCGTCACCGTGGCCAGCAGGGCGTGAAACCACAGATCGCTGAGCACCGGTATCGTCAGCCAGCCAAAGTGGTGCAGGTGGCCAATGGTAGAGAGCACCAACAGCGCGATCGCCACCCCCAGCCGCCGCCCCTGCTGCTGCTGTTCGGCCCGCTTGGCCTGCACCCAGGCCATCAGGTCGTCGCCGTCGCTCTCGGGGGTTCTCGCCGTCGCGCCAAAGCCCGCCGCCGTCACCGCCTCAGCCAGCGCCGCCGCGCTCACCGCCCCCGCCTCGGCCTCCACCACCGCCACCTCCGTCACCAGGTTCACCGTGGCCGAGCGCACCCCCGCCACCTGCGTCAGCCGGTTTTCCACCGCACGCACGCACCCGGCGCACTTCATACCGCTGATGTTGAGCACCACAGTCTGGGGGGAAGCTAGCTCCATTGATTCAGCAGATGTTTGAGGTGAGAGGACTGGCATAGGGGAGTAGGGGAGTGAGGGTGAGGGGGGGAGGGGAGGTGAGGGGGTGGGGAAGATAGGGAGGGTAGGGGAGTGATGGAGGTGGGGAGGAATGGGGCAGGGGATTGACGGAGTAAGGGAGTGATGGAGGGAAGGGGTTGGGGTGGCGAGGGGGATGGGGAAGGGAAAAGCAAGATTATGGGCAGAAGCCACTTCTAGCAGCTACCTGTTGCAGAAGCCACCTAACATAACTATCTCTCCTCCACCCCCCCTATCTCCCTCATCACCCCCATCGCCCCCACCTCCTCCATCACCCCATCACTCCCCTACCCCACAGGAAGCCGCTCCGCGTCTACACCCCACCCCCTCAGCCTACCAAGCCAGCCTGGCCCCTAGGTCGATGCTTGCAAAGATCACAGAATCTCACCCAACATCTATCCATAGACATAGAGCTATACCCCTGGGTAGATGCCAGAGGTTCTCTATATACATAGACTTGCGAAGTATTGTAAATACCCACTTCTGCCCGCTCGTTTTCTCAGTGTGTGCCCATTTGGAGTTTGCAAAGCAGCCGTCCCGCGCCCAGTGCCAGGAGCAACAAAACCAGGAGCAATGAACGATGAAATCTTCTTTAGTTATTCTTTATCACCGCGAACCCTACGACGAGGTCGTTGAAAACGGCAAAACCGTCTACCGCGAGAAAAAAAGCCCCAACGGCATCGTGCCGACCCTGAAAAGCTTTTTTGCCAATGCCGACAGCAGCACCTGGGTGGCCTGGAAGCAGGTAGCCGAAGACCAGCAGGCGAGCTTCGATGACCGCGTCACCATGGAGGGCTGGAGCGATCGCGCCGTCATCCGCCGCATTCCCCTCACCGCCGAGCGGGTCAAAGATTTTTACTACATCACCGCCAAAGAGGCGATCTGGCCCATCCTCCACTCCTTTCCCGAGCATTTCACCTACGAAAGCTCCGACTGGGCCAACTTTCAGCACATTAACAAGCTGTTTGCCGAAGCCGCCTGCGAAGAGGCCGCCGACGACGCCCTGATCTGGATTCACGACTACAACCTGTGGCTGACGCCCTTCTACATTCGGCAAAAAATGCCCAATGTGAAGATCGCCTTCTTCCACCACACCCCCTTCCCCGCCGCCGATGTGTTCAACATTCTGCACTGGCGCGAGGCGATCATCGACAGCCTGCTGTGCTGTGACCTCTGCGGCTTCCACATTCCCCGCTACGTCGAGAACTTTGTCTCCGCCGCCCGCAGCCTGCGCGACGTGAAGATTTTAGAGCGCAAGCCCGTGCCGGAGGCCTTTACCCCCTTTGGCACCGCCCTGGCCGAGCCCGACATGGCCACCAAGCTGGAGTACAAAGGCCGCACGGTCAATGTCGATGCCTTCCCGGTCGGCACCAACCCCGGCTACATCCACGACATGGTCAACAAGCCCTCGGTGCGGCAGCGCGTGGCCGAAATTCGCCAGGACCTCGGCGACAACAAAATCATTGTCTCCGCCGGTCGGGTTGACTACGTCAAAGGCGCGAAGGAAATGCTGCTCTGCTTTGAGCGCCTGCTGGAGCGGCGGCCCGAGCTGCGCGGCAAGGTGAATCTGATCATGACCGCCGTTAAGGCCGCCGCTGGCATGCGGGTCTACAAAACCGCCCAGAGCGAGATCGAGCAGCTGGTCGGCCAGATCAACGGCAAATACTCCACCCTCACCTGGAATGCCATTCAGCTGTTTACCGAGCCCATCCCCTTTGACGACCTGATGGCCCTGTATAAGACCGCCGACATCGCCTGGATTCCGCCCCTGCGCGACGGTCTCAACCTGGTGGCCAAGGAATACATTGCCGCCCACGGCGGTGAAAACGGCGTGCTGGTGCTGTCGGAGTTTACCGGCTCGGCGGTGGAGCTGCCCGATGCGGTGCTCACCAACCCCTACTCCGACAAAAAAATGGACGAGTGCATCGACTTTGCCCTGGCCATGCCCCCCGAGGAGCAAAGGCGGCGCATGGCCAATATGCACAAGGCCATCACCCGCTACGACGTGCAGCAGTGGGCCAACCACATGTTCCGCGAAGCCAATGCCGTCGGCCTGAGCGAGCCCGAGGCGGAGAAGGAGCTGGCGATCGCCTAGGTGTCGTCGGGTGCATCTGTCGGGTGCATCTGTAAGGGGTGTGCCTGCGCAGTTTCGTAGGCTCTCTTTGGTCTGCCGCTGGGCTTCGAGAGTCCCCGAGATGATCCCCCCTGCCCCCCTACCCTGCGGGAAGCCGCAAGCGTCTATAAAAAGGGGGGTTTGGGTTGGCCTTCACCGCCAGCACCTGGGTGAGCGAACTTATCCTCTAAAAAACCCCTGTAGGGTGGGCACGGCCCACCATCCCTTTACTCCCCAGACCCACGCGCCAGGCCCTGTAGGGTGGGCACTGCCCACCATTCCCTTGCTGCCGAGACCCATACGCTAGGCTGGAGCCAGCTGCCCTACCCCATCACACTATTTCCCAGATAGACCCGAGCAGACCCCATCGGCCTGCTCCCACGGGCATCTACCCACCCATTCTGCTAACGAATTTCTCCGCAAACCCCGACACCTCCAAAGTCATGCGCAATCTCCAAACCCTCACCACCCAACCCTTTGACCTGATCGTGATCGGCGGCGGC
>DATIVG010000510.1:0-19953 GCA_035466075.1 Nodosilinea sp.
CAGCGGGGCGCTGCCGAATCTGGCGGTGCAGCTGGGGGTGGTGGGGCTGGTGATCGTTTTGTTTCGCCTCGAAAAAAAAGATTAGGCGAAAGGGAGGGCAACTGCCCATGACAACGCTGATTACCGTGCGCCCGGAGGGGCTCTACTGCGAGCCGGGCCAGTTTTATATCGACCCCTGGCGCGGGGTCGAGACCGCGCTGATTACCCACGCCCACAGCGACCACGCCCGCTCGGGCTCGGCCCAGTACCTGGCCACGGCGCAGTCGGAGGGCATTTTGCGGCGGCGGCTGGGGCAGGACATTCAGCTCCAGGGGGTGACCTACGGCGAAAAGCTCAGGCTGGGCAACACCTGGGTGTCGTTTCACCCGGCAGGGCATGTGCTGGGCTCGGCCCAGATTCGCATTGAGCACAACGACGAGGTGTGGGTGGTGTCGGGCGACTACAAGCGCTGCGCCGACCCCTCCTGTACCCCCTTTGAGGTGGTGCCCTGCGACACCTTCATTACCGAGGCCACCTTTGGCCTGCCCATCTACCGGTGGGATAGCGGCGCTGAGACCGCCCGCCGCATCTACGACTGGTGGCAGGCCGACCCCCAGCGGCCTTCGATCTTATTTTGCTATGCCTTTGGCAAGGCCCAGCGAGTGCTGAGCGAGCTGGCCCAGTTCACCGATCGCCCGGTCTACGTGCACGGGGCGATCCACGCGCTGACGGAGATCTACCGGGAGCAGGGGGTGGCCATGGTGCCGACCCGCTGCACCTCCGAGCAGCCCCGCAGCCATGACTACACCGGTGAACTGGTGCTGGCCCCGCCCTCGGGCCACCGCTCCAGCTGGATGAAGCGTTTTAAGCATCCCCAAACCGCCTTTGCCTCGGGGTGGATGGCGGTGCGGGGCGCGCGGCGGCGGCGGGGCTACGAGCGAGGCTTTGTGCTCTCTGACCACGCCGACTGGCCGGGGCTGATACAAACCGTTAAAGACACCGGGGCCAAAACCGTGTACGTCACCCACGGCCAGTCGGACGTGGTGTCGCGCTATCTGCAAGAATCGTTGCATCTGGAGGCGATGCCCCTGGAAACCTTATTTGAAGGAGAGGGCGATATCTGATGGCACCAGCTACCTGGATCGACGGCCCCTGGCTCGATGGACTCCTGGGCGGCCTGGCCCTGCTAATTTTGCTGGGAGGGCTGTGGATGCTCCTGAGCGGCGTGGGCGATATGGACCGCTGAGCCCAGGCCTGACGACCCGGTGCGCCGGGCGGTGGCGTAGGTGAACAGCTTGCTGGTGCCGTAGAGCAGGGTAATGGCAAACAGCCCCCCGGCCACCCAGCCCTGCAACCGCTGGGCCATCCACAGCAGGGCCAGGCCGAGGGCGATTGCATCTAAGGTGAGCACATCGAGGCGATCGCGCCAGCCCGCTGCCACAATCGGTCGCGGCCCGGCGGGCTCTACACGAATCGTCGCTGCCAGGTTAAACCCGATCAGGCTGAGCAAAATCAGGGCCATGCCCCAGCCCAGGTGGCCCAGTGCCGCCACCGAGAACCCCACCACCTGCCCGGCAATGGTGAGAATGACCACCCGGCGAAAGTGGCCCAGGCGCGGATCGCGCGATCGCACCTCCACCGCTGCCCCCCGCTGAAGGTCAACCCGCGCCATGTGGGCCTGCTCTAGACTCATCAACAGCAGGGCCACCGCCAGCAGCCGGTGGGGCCAGGGGTGGGGCTGCACCACCTGAAACAGCAGCCCCGCCATCGCGGGCATAAACACAATCGCCGCCAGGGCGGGAGAAAGACTCATAGACAGGTGTGGGTAGGGGCAGATGCGTGCAACCGCCCCAGCATACCGCCAGTCAGAGCATTTATGCCTAGCCTGCTGGGCCTATTTTCGAACTGTCTTGCCCATCGTCTAGGCGGGCAGCAGTAGACCTAGCAGGGCGGTGGCCACAAAGGTAGCGCCGATGCCGCAGATCACCAGACCGGCCCGCTGCACCAGCCCGGTGAGCCGCCGCCCGATGGCGAAGGCGGCCAGGGCAATGGCCAGCTGCACGGTGGTAAAGCCCGCCAGGTAGGCGACCAGGGGCATGGTTTCGGCCCCAAAAATAGCCTCGGCGTAGGCAAAGCCGTGGAACAGCCCGGCGGTGGCCGCCAGCCCGGCCACGATCGCGCTCTGGGGGCGCTGACGCTGGGCCAGCAGTACACCGATGCCGAGCACCGACCCGGCGATCACCAACTCGGCGGCGGGTAGGGCAATTTCAGCCAGGTGTAGCCCGGCCCCGGCCATGGCCGCCAGCACAAACACCACGGGAATGGCGATCCCCCAGGGGCTGACCGCCGCCAGGAGCCCCACCGCCACCACAAAGGCCAGGTGGTCGAGGCCAATCACCGGGTGGGCCAGACCAGATAAAAAGCCCTCCAATGAGGTGGCGGGCAAGCCGCCCCCCAGGGGGTGGTGGGCCAGGCTGGGCAGCGGGGCCAGCAGCAGAGTTGCGATCGCAACTCCCACCCCACCCAGCAGCCGACGGGGCGACAGCCCAGCCCCCAGAGATTGCAAAAGAGATTGCCAAGCAGCAGAGCGATAATTCATCCGTACCTCGCAGACGAAAAAACAGTGGATAGCAGAGGGGCCGACGGCGGGCGTTCTGACTCAGCGATTGGTAGCTGCGCCCGGCTGCGCCAACCCCCACATCGCCTCACAGCTGCGGGACAGCGGCAGGCTTACACTGCACTTTCCCCGTTACCTCCAGTGGCTGATCCCCACCGGAGCCGACAGCGCCCAAGCATCATAGCACCGGGAGGATCGGGCTCCACCGCAGCGTTATCAATAGTCACCGGCACAGTCCTCGGCCCCCAAGCTAGATGCTGGGAGCCCTGTGCCCGGCTTACCATGATGGGGTTGGCCTCAGGCTAGCTCCACCCAGGCCAGCCCTATTCAGGCAAACGACTCAGGCAAACGACTCAGGCAAACGTCACCGGCAGCCCCCATGGTTTCATCGTCGCGTCTATCTCGGCAGAAAGAAATTGTTGAAGTCGTGCTCGGCAACGGCTGGGACTACATGCGGCGGCTGCTGATGGGCGGCCAGGCCGACGAGCCCGAGATTCCGCCCCCGGCGGTGCTGCGCCGCATTTTGACCGATCTGGGGCCGGTGTACGTGAAGCTGGGGCAGCTGCTCAGCACCCGCCCCGACCTCATGCCCCCCGCCTACATCGAAGAGCTCAGCAGCCTGCAAAGCACCGTGCCAGCGGTGGAGCCCGCCGAAATTGAGGCCCACATTCGTAAGCACCTGGGGCGGCCCCCGGAGGAGCTGTTTGAGCGGCTAGACTATGGTGCGATCGCAGCCGGCTCCATCGCCCAAACCCACAAGGCCATCCTCAAAGATGGCCGCCCGGTGGCGCTCAAGGTGCAGCGCCCCGGCATCGAGCGCCAGGTCGATCAAGACATGACCCTAATTCGCGACATCGCCCGGCTGGTGTCGGCCACCCAGTTTGGCCAGCGCTACAACGTCGTCGATCTGGCCGAAGAATTTGCCGACGCCCTCAACGCCGAGCTCGACTTCACCACCGAAGCCGCCTACACCGACCAGCTGCGCCGCAACCTGTCAAAAAGCACCTGGTACGACGCCAGCCAGCTGATCGTGCCCCAGATCTACTGGGATCTGACCAACTCCAAAATCATGGCCATGGAGTGGCTCGAAGGCACCCCCCTGCTCAAGGCCGACCTGCGGGCCGAAACCGCCCACAGCACCACCGTAGGCCTGCGGGGGGCGGCCACCACCCTGCTGTTTCGGGCCTTCTTCAAGCAGTATTTTGTCGATGGGTTTTTCCACGCCGACCCCCACCCCGGCAACATTTTTTACCTGGAAGACGGCCGCCTGGCCCTGCTCGACTGCGGCATGATGGGCCACCTCGACCCCCGCACCCGCAACACCATGACCGAGATGGTGCTGGCCATCGTCAACTGCGACGCCCAGCGCTGCACCCAGCTCACCCTGCAGCTGGCCGAACCGCTCAAACCGGTCAATCTGGCCCGCCTGGAGAGCGACTACACCCGCCTGCTGGGCCGCTACTACGGCCTCAGCCTGGAGCAGATCAACACCGCCGAAATTTTTGGCGAAATTTTAGCGGCGGGCATTCGCAACAACCTGCGCTGGCCCGCCAACGTGGGTCTGTTTACCAAATCACTGGCCAACCTGGAGGGTGCCGCCCGCCAGTTCAACCCCGGCGTCAATTTAATCGACGAAGTGCGCCCGCTGATGGCCGACCTGTTTCGCCAGCAGCTCATCGGCGATGACCCCCTCCAGGCGCTGCTGCGCACCGGTCTGGAGTTTCGCAACCTGTCGCTGAGCTCGCCGCGCCAGTTCAGCTTTTTGCTCGATCGGCTCAGCTCCGAGCAGCTCACGTTTACCCTCAGCATTCAGGGCCTCGACGACCTGCGTCGCAGCCTCGATGCCGCCTCCAACCGCCAGGCCTTTAGCATCGTCGTGGCCGCGCTGATTGTCGGGGCGGCGATTGTGGCCACCGGGCGACAGTCCTCCCAGGGTCAAATTCTCAGCATCGTGCTGTTTGCGGCGGCCAGCTTCTTTGGCCTGTGGCTGCTATTCAGCATGGTGCGGCCCCGGCGACGCCCCTAGGGGCTGTTGAGGTTTGCAACAATTGCCCCCGACTACCGAGAAAACCAGTAGCTTTGAAAAAGTCAAGCAGCTGTTGTTAACCTCAAATTAATCGTGCCTTATCAATCCTGGGTGATGCCAACCGTGGTGGGGATCATCGCCCTGCTGCCCGTCCATGCCATAGCGTCAGAAGCTGTGCTGTCAGAAGCTGTCACGCCAGCGGCAGCACCACCCACACCCTCCCTGGCCCGGCAGGCGACCGCCGCCGATCAGCGCTTTCGTCAGGCCCAGTTGCAGCACCACAAGGGTCACCTAGAGGCAGCCCTGCGGCTCTACACCGAAGCCATTCAGCTCAACCCCAGCCATGTGCTGGCCTACGTGGCCCGCGGCGGCATTTTAGGCAGCTTAGAAAATTACGATGGGGCCATCGCCGACTACAACGCCGCCCTCGATCTCAACCCCGAGCTGGCCGGGGCCTACGGAGGCCGGGGCCTCGCCCGCTACCGCAGCGGTGAAACCACCGCCGGAGCGCAGGATTTACTCCAGGCCGCCCGCCTGTACCGGGCTCAGGATCGGCCCGGCGAGTTTTACAGCACCCTGCGGGTAATTCAGCAGCTCGACCCCTAGGGTGCAGTGTTATCAGGCCTTTTGAGCCTTGTACTTATCCTTAAACAGGGCCTGCTGAATTTTGTGGTCCACGATGGGGGCGGGGTAGTCGCCGCGATCGCGCTCCCCAATTTTGCCGGTCACCAGGGCGCCGGTGTCCACCGACCGCAGCTCCGGCAGCCACTGGCGAATGTAGTCGGCCTCGGCATCAAATTTTTGGGCCTGGCTGGCGGGGTTAAAAATGCGCAGGGGTTTGGGGTCCATGCCGCTGGAGGCGCTCCACTGCCAGCCGCCGTTGTTGGCGGCCAGGTCGCCATCCACCAGGCGCTGCATAAAATACTTTTCGCCCCACTGCCAGTTGATGATCAGATCTTTGGTGAGAAAGCTGGCCACGATCATGCGGCAGCGGTTGTGCATCCAGCCGGTTTCGTTGAGCTGGCGCATGGCGGCATCCACAATCGGGTAGCCGGTGCGGCCCTCGCACCAGGCGGCAAACTGGTCTTCGTTATTCACCCAGGGAAAGGTCTTCCACTGGGCCCGGTAGGGGCCGTCGGCCAGCTCGGGGAAGGCGTAGAGCACGTGCTGGTAAAACTCGCGCCAGGCGATCTCCTGCTGCCAGGTCTGCACGTTGTCGCGGGTTTCGTCGCTGCGGCTGCGGCCGTAGGCGGCATCGGCGGCGGCCCACAGGGTGCGAATGCCCACCGCGCCAAACTTGAGGGCGGCGCTCAGCCGCGAGGTGCCATCCACAAAGGGAAAGTTGCGCTGCTCGTCGTAGGTGGCAATGGCGCCATCGCCGCAAAACTCCTCCAGCCGCTCCAGGGCGGCCTGCTCCCCCGGCTCAATGGGAAAGCCATTCTCCCAGGTAAAGCCCAGATCGGCGGCGCTGGGCAGGTCGATGCAGCCCGCCTGCTGGGCCGCCTCGGCCTGCTTGGCGCTGAGCGGTTGCAGGCCCTCTGGCCGGGGCAGGGGCGCGGCCTTAGACCGCTTTACCCAGTTGCGCCAAAAGGGGGTGTAGACGGTGTAGGGGTCGCCCGCCCCGGTGAGCACGTCACCGGGGGCGTGCAGGAGCTGATCCCAAAAGGTGGTGCGAAACTCGATGCCCGCCGCCTTGAGGGCCTCGGCCACAGCGGTGTCGCGCTGGCGGGAGTAGGGCTCGACATCGCGGTTCCAGTAGATGGCGTCGGCTCCCAGGGCCTGGGCCAGGGCGGGAATTTTTTGGCGCGGGTCGCCCTTGAGAATAAGTAACTGACTGCCAGCGGCGGCGTAGCTCTGCTGCAATGCCTCCAGACAGCCGATCAGGTAGGCCACCCGCGCTGGGGCCACCTCGTCGCCCTGGAGCAGGCCGGGGTCGAGGCAGAAGACGCCGACGATGTGGGAGGTGCGATCGCGCCCCGCCGCCAACCCCAGATTATCGCCGAGACGCAGATCGCGACGATGCCAAAACAGCAATAGATCGGCCATAGCCTCCGCCCCGACTCCCTGCCCAAACGTCCTGCCCAAACCGATTCAGTATAGCGACATTAGCCCCTCGGGTTGGGCAGCTTTTATCATGGGGCAGATCCCCTCTCGATTGCGTTTAAGGAGAGCTTCCATGCTGCAAAACAAACAGATTATTATGCGCACCTTCAACGGCTACCTCGATTTTTTAACCGAGAGCCAGCCCGCCCTATCCGCCGATGCCGCCTGCCAGGTGGCAGCCCTGCTCACCCAGGCCGAATTCAGCCTCCAGATGGCTGAAAACAGCCGTAAGGCCTAGGGGTTGAGCTGGAGGGTGCAAGGGGTTGCGGTTGCGGTGGGGGGCACAGCTCTTCGATGGCTTGCCCCCGGATTTCCCGATGCGCCCGCCTGCGCTCCTAGGCGTGGATTCCTAGGAGCGCAGGCTCGAACCTCATCACAGTCCTGGGGGGTGAGGCGGCAAGGGTGTCCCTGGGCTTAGATATCGACCCCTGAGGCTGGTTCCTGCAACTGTCTTACGTTTAGGATCCCCAAAGATATAAGCAAACCAATCCATTCACCAATCGTTTGATTACGAATCCCGTTCAGCCAGGCGACAAAAATACAAGACAGTCAACAGGTTTTCCCGTAGTATCAAAAATGTGTCAGGTCTGCTCGGGGCAAATCCTGGAAGGGCTATCTGAAGGGAGTTCCGTAGTTTATAGATCGACGTAAAAACTGTATTTGACGAGAGGATAGCACCATGGCAACCTTCAAGGTTACGCTGATCAATGAGGCAGAAGGGCTCAACCAAACCATCGACGTTGACGACGATACCTATATTCTTGACGCCGCTGAAGAGCAGGGCCTAGACCTGCCCTACTCCTGCCGTGCCGGTGCTTGCTCCACCTGTGCAGGCAAAATCACCGCCGGTACCGTTGATCAGTCTGACCAGTCCTTCTTGGATGACGACCAGATTGGTGCTGGGTACGTGCTGACCTGCGTGGCTTACCCCACCTCCGACTGCACCATCCTGACCCACCAGGAAGAAGAGCTCTACTAGATCTCCTCTAGATCTCCTCTGGGGGTTTAAGGGCTCAGGGTTTAGGGTTGAGAAAGGGCGCAGTGGCGCGGGGCCGGTCTTTAACCACCGCGTCTGCTCACCTAGGGCAACCGTCCATGGTCTCCCTTTCCACCGCCCAAGCGGGCCCTGCTGGCCCTGCCCCTCAGTCCCAGCGGTTGGGTCATCGACGGCTCTAACCGCCTCATCAAACCGAAATGATCAAAAGGGCGGCACTTAGGTCTCTAAGTGCCGCCCTTTTTTCCTCTTTTATGGATCTGCTGGTCGCGGGTCGGCGCCTACTTAGCGGCTGCTACGCACTGCTCAACCAGCGCTGCTACCTTGTCCACATTTTGCCAACCCAAAATCTCCGTCACCTTCTTCTCCAGGTTTTTGTAGGAGCGGAAAAATTCGGCAATCTCGTCGAGCCGGTGGGGGGCCACATCATCCAGCGACTTAACGTGGGCGTAGCGGGGGTCTTCGGCGGGCACGCAGAGAATCTTCTCGTCGCGATCGCCGCCGTCGATCATCTCCAGCATGCCAATCGGGCGAGCCGCAATCACGCAGCCGGGAAAGGTGGGCTCATCCATCAGCACCATGCCGTCGAGGGGGTCGCCGTCGTCGGCCAGGGTGTTGGGCACAAAGCCGTAGTCGTAGGGATATTTCACCGACGAAAACAGCACCCGGTCAAGAATAAAAGCATTCAGATCTTTATCAAACTCATACTTATTTTTGCTGCCGCCAGTAATTTCGACTAGCACATTCAGCAGTCCAGGCTCGGGCTGGGCTGGAATCCGAGATAGGTCCACAACACTACTCCAATGGATAAAAATTGACTTACGGGTCAGAAGGTGCCCAAGCAGCCCCGGCGAGAGAATCCCCGCAGACCTACGGCCAACTCCGGCAAACGCCCTTCCGACATAGTATTTTACGGGGCCACGGCCAACTTTCCGCACGGTTCAGCCCGCCGCCCGCCCCTGGCGGCTAAAACTTTCGTAAAGCATTGACCCCCTGGTCCGCCGTCCTCGGGGCTGCTCAGGCGCAGATACAGGAACGGTTGAGCGGTGCGCCAAGCCCAGGTCAGGCTCCATTGATCCACCACAGGGCACGACGCCAGTACGGTGGCAGAGGCTTGATCCCCAGGCTTAACCAGGGGTTGGACTTTACAAATCTAGCGCCCCGCCGAGGCCGGTACTGAAAAGGTCGGCGGGTTTTCAAGTTCTACTGTGGCCGACGAGAAATGGGCAACTACAAACAGCGGCAGCGTTAGCGTAATGACCGCAATGATGACACCCAACGCACTGGATGACGTACTCGGGGGTTCCCCCGCAGGGGTGTCAGGTTGACCAGCAGAATCCATACAATAAGTCACTGAAATCAACAAGGGATGAGGCCCATGGGCTAGATCGATCTCCAGCCGCCTGAGCGATCCCACTCATTCAACCGTTGGGGTGGACCATGGGGCATCCACCGCGTCGCTCCAAATCATGGACAGGATTATGGACGATCGCTGGGTTGAAAACGGTTCCAATTAAAACCATATGCAAGGTTATAGCAATCAATCGATGACATTGATCACCCCTAAGACTTAACCTTCAGGTTTAAACCAATCTTGAATCTAACATTCCCGACCGAACCGGGAAATAGGGGATATTACTCTGGGTAGTACGCTGGGGTGATTGCCTTGACGGTTGCCCTGGCCGTTGCCCTGGCCCACCCGCTGAGCCAGGATGAAACAGCTGTTCAACGCTCAAAACTGACCAACTTCTTCGCCCCCCGAGGTCTAGCTGCCCTGCTTTTCGCTGCCCTGCTTTTCTAGGAGCTGGCGAATGGCGCGCATTTCCTGCAAAATCTGCCGCATCAGGTCGTGGGTGACGGTTTCCTCCGGCGGCTGCACTTGAATGGTTGGGTGCAGGCCCAGCACCTCTTCGGCAAACCGGCGCACTTCCTGGGGGCGAAACTCCAGGGGGTCATCCTTGTCGCGGCGGACTTCGGGGTTGAGTTTGGTTTTGTCGTAGGGGGGGTTGAGCAGCTCTGAGTCGGTGTTGGCGTAGCGATACACCGAGGCCCGAGAGCGGTTGAGGTATTTTTGCACCGCCTCCACCGAGAGCAGCGACTCCCTCTCTACTGCGGCCATGCCTCCACCATTGGAGCCGGAGGGGTAGGCAGGGGGCTCAAAGACGGCGGGCATATCGGGATTCATAGCACCATCAAGTAGGAAAAAGGGAGTAATCTTCCGGATACTTTACCAGCTTCGCTTCTGGGCAGACACGGCCAAAAGAAGGATCTTTCTGCGAGGGGGTGTGCTACAACCTTGGCAGTCATCAACGGGGATTGGGCGTGAGGCGCGATCGCAGGCAGCTACAGCGATACCTTCGCTGGCGCAACCTAACGGGGTTGGCCGCCGTCATGTTTGGCGTTGGGGCCGTCGCTGGCCTGGGGGCCTCCCGCTGGTCGCCCACGCCGTCGCCGGGGGCCGGGGGCAGCCTGACCCCGGGGCTAACCCTGCGCCAGGTGCCCGAGCCCCGAGCTTTTAACGGGCGACCCCAGATCGATCCCCTACCTGCCTTTGACGAAGTGTGGGAATGCCAGGTGGTGGTGGTGGGTGGCTCCCTCGGTGGGGTGGCGGCGGCGGCCCACGCCATGGCCAGTGGCGCTACCACCTGCCTGATAGAAGTAGCCCCCTGGCTGGGGGGGCAGATCAGCGCCCAGGGGGTTTCGGCCCTCGACGAGTCCCTGCGCATGCGCCAGGCCAACAATTTTTCCCCCAGCTGGCAGCGGTTTCGGCAGTTGATCAAGGCCCAGGTGGTGGAGCTGCCCGACTGGAGCCCCGGCGGCAAAACGCGATCGGTGCCCGACCTCAACAGCTGCTGGGTGGGCACCCTGTGCTTTCCGCCCCAGGCGGGGGCGCTGGCCGCCGAGCAGTTTTTGACCGACACCCGGCCCAGCGCCCCCCAGAGCCGCTGGGCCGCCATGACCGCCTTTAAAGGAGCGGCCTTTGACGCCTCGGGTCGCCGCATCACGGCGGTCTACGGGGTGCGGCGGGTGCCCAAGTCCCCCGACTACAGGCCCAAGGGGCGGCTGTCGGCGGAACTGGCCGACTGGTATAGCTGGTCGCCCACCCCCGAGTTTGACCGGGTGCCGGTTAAGCTCCAGCCGCCGCCGGGTCAGGAAATGCTGGTCATCGACGCCACCGATACTGGCGAACTGGTGGCCTGGGCGCGGGTGCCCCACCGCCTGGGCTCGGAGTCGAAAGCCACCACCGGGGAGCCCAACGCCGCCGCCTTCGACAACCCCGACTGCACCCAGGCTTTTACCTATCCCTTTGCGCTGGCCATCCACAACGATGGCGGCGACAGCCTGGGGGCCCTGGCTAGCCTCGTGCCCACCCACAACCTCCACGAGCACCAGGCGGTGTTCAACCTGGAGGGGTTTCCGTTTTTTGCGGGTAAGAGTGTGTTTCACTACCGGCGCATTGTCAGCCAGGGCCGGGGCAACCCCTACACCGGCGCGCCGGCCTACGGCGACATCACCATGGTCAACTGGAACCAGGGCAACGACTGGAACTGGATGGATCCTCCCCTGGTGATGCAGGAGCGGGATCTGGCGGCCTCGGGGCAGTACCAAAACTGGCTGGGGGGGCTGTCGCAGTCGGCGTTGCAGTTTGGCGAGGAGCATGCCCTGCTGTTTGCCCGCTGGCTGCTGGAAACCCAGGCCAGCCCCAGCTATCCGCTGGCCTACCTCTACGGTGTCGAGAGCCCGATGGGTACCCGGTCAGGCCTCAGCATGGTGCCCTACTTTCGCGAGGGGCGGCGTATTTTAGGGCGCGCCGCCTACGGCCAGGAGGCGTTTATGCTGCGCGAAAACGACCTGCGCTACAGCTTTCCGGAGCAGCGCGACTTTAGCGCCACCGCCGTCGGCTTGACCCACTACGCCATCGACATCCACGGCTGCCGCTACCGCAACTGGAAGCCGTCGGGGGAGGCAATTAGCGCCCCCACCCAGGAGCCGGGGGTGAAGCCCGTGCAAATTCCGCTGGAGAGTTTGATCCCTCAGGGGGTGGACAATCTGCTGATCGGCGGCAAGGCCATCGCCGCCACCCACATTGCCAATGCCTCGACCCGCGTGCACTACGGCGAGTGGCAGGTGGGGGCCGCGGCCGGGGTGACGGCTGGCTGGCTGAGCGGTGCCGAGGCGCCGGTGCGCGACCCTGCCGACGTCATTCCCAGCGGCTCGATGGGGGCGCTGCAAGAGGTGATGCGGATTCAGGGATTGCGGACTCACTGGTAGGCCCGCCGGTCAAGCTTGGGACAGGGATAGAGTTTTACCAGGGGCTGAATTTTTTACGGTGCTGTAAATCTATCGTCAGGCTGAGAATAATGTAACGAATTGTACATATATTGAAAGAGATCTTAATTTCATGTTCTGCTGTGCTGCCGCTAATCGTCGCCGAGACCCTGGTGTCTCCCTTTAAATTTTGGCATGAGGTCATTCACAGCGGCATTCTCTACCGCAACGACTTCTACGTACATCTGCAGCAGTTTGCCGTTGCTGACCGCACCCAGGCCTACGCCCGGGCCATTCAGGAGAGCAACCGGGGCTTTAAGGTCTGCATTACGGTGTCCAAGAGCCACTACACCGTCTGGGTGGAGCTGCGATCGCGCCTCCAGGCCGACGACCTCACGCCCAACTCCTCAGCCCCCCAGCTGGCCGCCGCCTAGATCGGCTCAGGCGCAGGGAGGCTTGGCCTGGGGGGGTGCATTAAAGAGCGCAAACACCTGGCGGCAGCATTTCCGCAGCCGCTCTCGGCAGGTGGGATCGGGGATCACCTCGCCGGAGAAGGTCCAGTCATCGATGGTAGAGAGGCCCCAGCGCTTGCCCCGGTGATCGAACCCGGCCAAGTCGAGGCCGATCACCCGGCAGCTGTTGCGATCGCAGGCCAGGTCGGGGTCACTGTACAGGCGAATCTGCACCAGCAGGCTGCGGCACTGAAACAGTCGGCTCACCCCAGGCAGGTGAAACCCCACATCAATGGAGTCTGGATCGATGTGGTTGCGGGTGTCGGGGTCGTTGGCCCAGGGCTTTAGATCGGCCCGCAGATCAGGAAACTCGGCCTTAAACAGGCCCACTACGGCGGCAATTTTGCTGGCAAACTCGATGCTGTTAGCTTGTTCTGCTGCGTTCACGCGACCTGCAACGATAATGGGGAGCCTTAAGCATAGACCAGGGCTCCCCAACCAACAGTTAAATGGGTAACGGCAATAGGTAACGGCGAACCGGTAGCGGCGGCCTCTGGCTAGCGGGTCGGAGCCAGCGCCCCCCGGCACTGATCGAGCAAACGGTGGTCGTTGGCGCTCAGGGTCTCAATCGGGTAAAACCCGTCGAGGCCAAAGGGGGCTAGTTCGCCCACGCCCGCAGCGCTGGCCACTGCGGTGTCGTCAGCCAGGGCCATGCTGTAGGCGTAGGGCTGCTGGGCATAGCTGTCCACAATGGTCATCGCCAGCTGGTCGCCCTGCACCTGGCCGGTGAAGCAGTCAAAGGATGAACTGGGGTAGTAGAGGGCACCGTAGACGCGATCCCCGCTGCGCTCCAGCACCACGTAGCCCTGGCCAATTTGGTCGGGCTGGGGCACCTGGCCAAACAAAAGACGCTGGGCCACGGGCTGCACCGCCTCCCCAGCCCCCTCGGCACCACTTTGGGCACCGCTCTGGGCGAGGCTCTGGGCCGTGGTCACGGCGGCCACCGGATCGACAGCTTGAGCGGTTTGGGCCTGAGCCCGAGGCGCAGCGGCCCCCAGCACACCGACCGCAGCGGTGGCCACCATGAGCCCGGCCAGGGGATGTTGATAGCGGCTCCAGCCCTGGCTCAAAAATGGTTTTACCAGGGTGGAAAACAGCTTGGATTGAAATGTTTTGATACCCATTCTATTTACCCCCTATGATTTAGTTTTTTGGTCTTGCCTGCGGCGCATTGGGGCCAAACTGTGGCTGGCGTCTGGTGCTCCCAAGGGCCGTATCGCAGGGTTTTCAGGCGTTGCGCCTACAGTTCAATGTAGTAGAACCGGTGAACCAGACCCAGGGCTGAGGTGCGAACCGTAACAACTCTTTTTAGTAGGGTGTTAGACGCGCAATTGAGACCTGTGCTCGGGCAGATTGGTAACGGTTTCTACATCTAAGCCAGCGCGGCCCGATGGATGTATTTGCCACTAGCTATAGTTTTAGGCCAGAGCCCCAAATGCACATCTGTCTATGGGACAGCTTGGCAATTGGTTGCGATCGCAGCCGGGCAGAGGTTGGGCGGTAGCAAGCCCGGTAGTCAAGGTAAAATCATCATAGACGTAGGTTTTCAGAGTTTTAGGAGATGGTAATGGAGGGTTCCTCCACTTCCTTTGATGATGTTCGGGTGCCTTTGAAGCTACTGCTCTTCATCGATAAGCGGCCCAGTCTCGCCCGGCAGATGCGCCAGATCAAGCAGTACCTCAAAACCCTGGAAGCCCATTTTGACTTCACCCTCGACGTTGTAGACATTGGCGAGCAGCCCTACCTGGCCGAGCACTACAAGCTGGTGGCCAGCCCCGCCTTGATCAAACTTTCCCCCGCTCCCCAGCAAATGCTGGCCGGTAGCGACATCGTCAACCAGCTCGAGCGCTGGTGGCCCAAGTGGCAGCAGGAGCACATCGAATCCCTACGGCTCGACGACGATGACGACGGCCCCTCCGCCGATATGGGGACCGACGGAGAGGCCCCCTTCAGCTACTCCGCCGAGGTGATGAAGCTGTCCGACGAGATCTTTCGGCTCAACCAGACCCGGGAGGAGCTAGAGGCCCAGCTGCGCTTCAAAGACCGCATCATCGCCATGATGGCCCACGACCTGCGCAACCCCCTCACCGCCGCCTCCATCGCCGTCGAAACCCTGGAGCTGGGCTACGCCCCCAACCAAACCCGCAACCTCACCCTCAGCCCTGAGCTGACCGGGCAGCTGCTCAAGCATGCCAAAACCCAGATCCGGGCCATCAACCGCATGATTACCGACATTCTCAAAACGGCGCGGGGGGCCTCCATCGAGCTGCAGCTGTTTCCCCAGGAGCTTGACCTCACCGCCCTCTGTCTGGAGGTGGTCGATGCCTTTCAAAATCGGCTAGCGGCCAAACACCAGAGCCTCACCACCGAAATTCCCCAGGATCTGCCCACGGTCTACGCCGACGGCAACCAGGTGAAGCGGGTGGTCACCAACCTGCTCGACAACGCCATCAAATACACTCCCGAGGGGGGGCAGGTTTCCCTCGTGGCGCTGCACCGCACCACCCAAAAGGTGCAGGTATCGCTGGCCGATACCGGCCCCGGCATTCCCCCGGAAAACCGCGACAAAATTTTTGAGGAAAGCTACCGGCTCCAGCGCGACGCCACCGAGGATGGCTACGGGCTCGGTCTGGCCCTCTGCCAGCGGATCATTCGGGCCCACTACGGCCAGATCTGGGTCGATTCCTCCCCCGGTGAGGGCAGTGCCTTTTACTTCACCCTGCCGGTTTATCGAGCTTAGGGCGGGCCTAGGGCGACCAGGTCTGGGGCAAGCTGGAGAATCAAACGGGGCTCGTCCCATTCCCCAGGGCCTATGGCAAGATAGGGGCCATGGTTAAGTATTTGCTCCACCAACTCAGCTCGGTTCAGGAGGCCCTGGCCCTCTACCGCAACGGTCGCCTCTGGCGAGAGGTGTGGCACCAGGGGGTGCGATCGCGCTGGGCCGAGGTGGCGGCGGCGGTGGCCTTTTTGTGGCTGCTGGGGCTGCTGGGGAGTAGTTTTGTGCTGCTCAGCCAGCCAGCCGCCCTGCCGCTGCCCGCCGCATCCCTGGGCCTGGCCCGCTGGGTGCAGGCGGGGCTGGCGGTGCCAAACGCCCAGCCTGGATCTGCTGCGCCGGGCCGCTGGCTGCTGGGGCTGGTGGGGGTGGGGTCGGGGCTGTGCCTGGTGGCCGGCACCCAAAAACTGATGCAGCTGGTGGCGGCCCTCTACGAGCCTGGGCCCCCGCGCCTCCGGCGCGGTCGCGCCCTGTTGCCCTGGGGCTTTACCCTGCTGGGGCTGGGGCTGGCGGGGCTGGTGGCCAGTCTGCTGGCACCGCAGTCGCCCAACCTGGGCCAGTGGGCCGGGCTGCTGCGGCTGGGTCGCTGGGGGCTAGCCCTGGGCTCGGTGGCCCTGGGGCTGGGGCTGGTCTACCGACTCGTACCCCCGCGCTGGGTGCCAGGGCTGGCGCTGGGGCCGGGGGTGCGGCTGGGGTTGGGGCTGGGGCTGGGGCTGCTGGGGCTGCGGCAGTGGGGGCTGGGCTGGCTAGCCAGTCAGGGGTGGCCCTACGGGCTGCTGCTGGCGGCGGGCCTCAACCTGGCGGTGCTCTATCTATTGATTGTGCTGGTGCCGGTGGGGGCGCAGTTTAACCTCAGTGCCCAGCGGCACCGCCGGGCCCCAACCGCCCCCTGGGGCATACCGCGCACGGTCGCGCCGCCCTCCTTCGACTCGTTTAAGATTCGCCGCCGTTCTGACTAGTGGCCCGTCAAGCCGACATTGGTAGATGGGGTGACGCGACAGTAGAACCCAACCCAACTAGCTCTGGCGCTGGGGGACCCTGGGCTTCACCCAACCGACGAGAACCCTAATGGCTGTGGTTGACGCTGCCCTAGTGATGGGGGCAACCTTCTAGATTGTCTGACCTGATACCGCCAAAATCGCCTGTCTGGGCCTAAATGAGCAGGTAGTTGCCTGTACAGGGTCGCCATGGTCTTTCCATTTGCCCCGGTTTGTCTAGAGCTGCGTAAACTGCCGCTGCTAGAACGGCAACGGCAGCAGTCGGCCCCTAGCGAATGCGCTGGAGGCTGCTGACAATGCCCAGGGCAAAGCAGGCCAAGATCAGCACCCAAATCACCAGCCCCGGCAAGAAGGCCAGGATGCCCAGCCCCCGTAAAATCCACACCAGGGCGGTGAGGCCTAGGGCGGCCAAAAAAGCCTTGGTCAGCGGTTGTAGCGGGTAGCGACGGCGGCCCATGGGTGAAATGACTCCGTTTGTAAAGCTTTGACCGGGCTAGGGGGGATTACGCAAGGCCCTTGATAAAAGCACCGTAATGATACTACCCCGCCCGCCCACTGCCTGGAAACTCTGGCCTTTAATGGAGAAGCCCGCAGGGCACCTGAGCCGGGGCGAGACCTCGCGAGTCAGGCCTTCGGCGCTGGAAGGTAGGTGAGTCACCCATCGGCGGGCAATCAATCCAAGGAGATCTATCCAAGGAGATCTAATGGATGACCCGGAGAGGTGACCCTGGCCCCTAGGGCCGATCGATCAGAACTAGATCAGGACGCGTCGTTAGGAGAAGCACAGCCGTGGTTATCAGCAAAGCGCAGGTGGTCCAGGCCGTTGAGCCCGCCAAGGAATTTTTAGCCCAGTTTTCGCCCAGCGATCGGGTGGCCCTGCTGCGGGGGGATGTGCTGCTGCGATCCCAGACCCACCAGGCGGGCGGGGCGGTGACGGCCCACATGTATGTGCCCCTGGCCCGACCCCAAATTTGGCCCCAGGTGACCAACTACAGCGGCTGGACTCAGTTTTTTCCCAACATTGTGCACAGCGAGGTGCTAGAGACGGTGAAAACTGCCTCCCAGCGCTACCGCCGCCTCTACCAGGTGGGGCGCAAGGGGTTTATGCTGCTCACCGCCCAGGTGGAGATCTACCTCAAGGTGATCGAAACTGCCTGCGAAACTATTCAGTTTCGCCTGGAGCGGGGGACGTTTTCCCATTTTGCTGCCGATTTGCACCTGCAAGATTTTAACCAGGGCACGCTGCTCTCCTACTCGGTGCAGGCGGCCCCGACGATTCCGGTGCCGTCGTTTTTGATTGAGCAGGCGATGAAGACCGACCTGCCCGGCAATATGAGGCAGATGCGTCGGGTGTTGTGTGCGCGCTACAGCGTGGCCTAGGCCAGGCCCAAAATGTCGCTAGTGAGTTCGACGAGAGAGGGTGCGATCGCACCTCCCCCCTCTACTTCAATGGGCGGCGGCGGCCCGATGGGCTGAGCCCAGGCTGGGGCCTTAGCGAGACCGCTCTACAAAGGCCCGCCCCGCCGACATCGCCGCACTGCTGGTGGTGTAAAAGGTGCCGTCGCTGAGCACATCGAGGTCGGGGTTGACGATCCAGCACTGGTAGCCGCGGTCTTTGTTGTGGCTGACACCGATAATCCAACCGGTCATGGCCGACACTTGCACCACTGTATCTGCATCCATGGCTGTCTTCTCCCTTGGGCAAACACGCCATCCTCAACCGGGCCATGATTAACCGAGCTGTGATTAATCGGGCTATCCCTATTGGGGGCGAGGGCTAGACCTATGCGCTGCTATGGTAAAGCAGATTGCGGCCTGGGCCAGTAAACCCCCGACTTTATTTATCAATTTGCTCGTTTCACTCGATCAGTTGTAAACGTAGCCAGGCCGGGTAAGACATTTCCGCTAAAACCTTCGAAGGTTCGAAGGTTTACAAGGTTTTTGAATGTCCTAACCCAGGTGACTATGGCTATAACTGATCCAGCGATTAGATCCAGGCAGGCGTGATCCCCCCAGCTAGAGCAGCGCGATCCTTCCCAGCGATCCCGTTGATCCCTGGGGCTGCTGAGCCGCTATCCTCCCACCGGGTTGCCCCCTCCCCCGCCATGACCAACCAGACCCTCACCCTCGACGACCGCCTCTACCGCTACCTGCTCGACCACTCGGTGCAGGAGCCTGCGGCCCTGGCCGCCCTGCGGGCCGAGACCGCCCAGCACCCCATGGGGCAAATGCAGATTGCCCCCGAGCAGGGGCAGTTCATGGCCCTGCTGGTGCAGCTGCTGGGGGTGACCCGCGCCCTGGAGGTAGGAGTATTTACCGGCTATAGCGCCCTGTGGGTGGCGCTAGCCCTGCCGCCCACGGGGCAGCTGGTCGCCTGCGACCTCAGCGAAGAGTACACCGATATTGCCCGCCGCCACTGGCAGCAGGCCGGGGTAGACCACAAAATTGACCTGCGCCTCGGCCCCGCCGCCGCTACCCTAGACCAGCTGATCGCCGCTGGGGAAGCCAACCGCTTCGACTTTGCCTTTATCGATGCCGACAAAAACGGCTACCCCACCTACTACGAGCAGGCGCTCCAGCTGGTGCGCCCCGGCGGGCTGATCGCCATTGACAACGTGCTGTGGTCGGGCCGGGTGGCCGACCCCGCCGTGCAAGACAGCCGCACCAACACCCTGCGCCGGTTCAACGACACCGTCTACCACGACGACCGGGTGGTCAGCAGCCTGGTGCCCATTGCCGACGGCCTCACCCTGGCGATGAAAAAGCCCTGAGCAGCAACAGGACAGTTGAAATGAGCCACAGTCTCTGGCAGACGGTTAGCGGCATTGTGCAGCCCGGCCACCGGGTCGCTTCGGGCACCACGTCCGACAGTCCCTACCCCCGTGGCACCATCGAGATGCAGCTGCCGTTTTTTCAGGCCCTCGGGCTCGACCTGTCGGGCTACTTTAGGGGCACGCTAAATCTCTCCCTGAGCCCCCATACCTTTCAGCTGGTGCGCCCCGAGTTCACCTTTCGCGCTGTGGCATGGACGGATCTCCACCCGCCCGAGGATTTTTCGTTTTCCCGGTGTCGGCTGATTTTTGAGGGCACCGCCTACGACAGCCTGATTTATTTTCCCCACCCCGAAACCAAAGCGCGGCACTTTCAAAACCCATCGGTGGTTGAGGTGATGGCGCCGCCCATTGCCAACCTCTCCTACGGCAGCCAAGTCGAGCTTGACTACAACCCATTGGAACTGGTGGTCAACCCTGGGTAGGGAGGCATTTGGAGTGATTGCTGATGGCCTTAGGGTCGGGCGGCTTGTCAGGGAGCGGGAACTCTGATACATCTGTGCTATGTCCTCAGGCCGCACCCACGATCGCATTACCCTCTGGGCCCTGCCCCTGGTGGTGTTGGTTGCCCTGCGCGTCACCCTCAGCGGCTGGCTGACTGCGGTGGTGTGCCTGGGGTTTTTGCTGGGCGGCTGGGTGCTGGGCCCAGACCTCGATATTCACTCGGTGCAGTACAAGCGCTGGGGCTGGCTGCGGTGGATATGGCTGCCCTACCGGGGCCGCATTCGCCACCGATCGCGCTGGTCGCACGGGCCGATTGTGGGCACGGTGGTGCGGGTGCTGTACCTGTCGCTGTGGCTGGGGCTGGGCGGCATAATTGTCGTCGATCTGCTCAACGGGGCCCAGCGCAC
>DATIVG010000511.1:0-5713 GCA_035466075.1 Nodosilinea sp.
TGCGCGAGCTTGCCCCCGGCGAATTTCTACAGGTGTGGGCCTACCCCGAAGACGACCGCTGGCGGGCGGTGAATATTTTGCCCCTGCCCGAGGCCGAAGCCGCCGCCCTGGGCCAGCGCTGGGGAGAGCCCGGCCCGGCCCCGGCCCCCCAAAAGCGCCTGTGCATCGAGGTCTGCACCAAGGGCAAATGCTACAAGCAGGGCGGTCGCCAACTCTACACCGCCCTGCAAACCGCCGTCGAGGGCGACCCCGCCCTGGCCGCCGTCGCCGTTAAGAGCACCGGCTGCATGAAAGCCTGCAAGCACGGCCCCAACCTGCGCCTGCCCAGCGGCAAAATGTTGCACCACGCCACCCCAGCCCAAGCCCTGGCCCGACTGGATGCCGCCCCATGACCAACCAGGAGTTTGACCCCCAGCGCCTCGATCACTGGCTGGTGATTGTCGCCTTCGTGGCCCTCTCCAGCTGGATTCTCTGGAAAGTGTATTTAGACGGGTAGGTAGTGAGCGTGGGCGAGCGTCAACTCAACAGCAGCAGAGCCCGGCCCGCCCTCCGGCACACCTGGGGTCAGGGGGCCGCCCAGCGGCTACCAGCCCAGCTTGAGACTGTCGGGGGTGAGGAAGTGCTCCAGGTGGTAGGCCCGCTCCTCGGTCTTCAGCAAAATTTGCTCGTACAGGTAGCGGGTGGCCCGATCCCCCAGGCTCTCGGCCTGGGCCGCCAGCCGACGAATCAGTTCAATCAGCGCCTGCTCGGCTTTGAGGTCGTGGTCGATCATCAGGCGGCAGCGGTAGGTGTCGTCGCCCTCCATGTCAAAGCAGCACAGCTCCGCCAGCTTGCCAAAGCTGAGCGGCGGAATGCCCCCCAACCCGTGCAGCCGCTCGCCCAGATCGTGGGCGTGGCCCTGGGCCGCCTCGTAGCTGCCCTCAAAATAGTCGTGGAGCATGTGGTACTCCGAGCCCTCCACCACAAAGTGATGCTTCTGGTACTGCAACGACAGGGCCACAAAGCTGGCATAGAGTACCCCCAGCCCTTCAACCACCGGCTCCGTCACCGATTTGTCCAGCAAAATTGGGTTGTCTGCCACCTCGCCATAGGTTTGCAGCAGCGTTTCAGTAATAGGCATCGTCATCCCCCTTTGTCAGCAGTAAAAGCAGCCCCAATCGGTCAGGGTTACCCCCTGAGCCTACCGTATTTTTTTGGATCTAGCTAATAACTTTATTGGCTTAAAACGTATAGAAAGCTGCAAAAACTAATGCCCAATATGAATAGCGAAAATGATTTTCAATAGCCCCAGGGCACCCTGTCGAAAATTGTTTTCGATAGTGCCAAAGCCCTCAGCAAAAGGTGCTTTCCATCGCCCAGGCAAGTTTTCTATGACTGAAATAATCCCCTAAAACCCATTACTGAGTATGCCCCTGGAGGGATGCCAAAACACTGACTGCCGCCGCCCATTCAACCGCCTTTTGCCCCGCGACCACCAGCCCATGGAAAACGATCCCGCTCTACCCAGCCTAAATCAAGCCCCCGAACCGCTCAAAACCGTTCTCAACAAAGAGGGGTTTCGCTTTACCAGCCAGCGCCAAAAAATTCTGGATCTGTTTCAGGCGGCGGCCCTGGGGCATCACCTCAGCGCTGAAGAAATTCACCAGCAGCTGATCGATCAGGGCGAAAAAATTAGCTTCTCAACCATCTACCGGGCGCTGCACGTGATGGTGCGGCTGGGGCTGCTGCAAGAGCTAGAGCTGGCCGAGGGCCGCAAATACTACGAGCTCAACACCCCCTTCATGGAGCAGCACCACCATCTGGTGTGCGTTCACTGCGGCAATGTGGAGGAGTTTGAAGACACCAAAATGACCCAGGTGGGCAGCAGCGAGAGCGCGGCGCGGGGGTTTTCGCTGCTGAACTGCCAGTTTACCGTCTACGGCATCTGCCCCACCTGCCAGCGAGGGTTTGGGGACTAGAGCTAACCCACCAGGCCCAGGTAGATCGCCCAGGGCAGCAGCAGAAAGCCCGCCGCCAGGCCGCCCGCCACCGCCGCACTGGCTCCATAGACCAGGGGCCGAATGCCCCGATGCAGCAGCCCCAGCGATTGCAGCGCGCTCCACAGGCCGTGGCGCAGGTGTACCCCCAGCAGCAGCACAATCAGGCTGTAGCCCACCACGTAGGGCAGCTGGTGAAAGTCCTCAATCACCAGGCGGGCCAGGTCGCGGACGGTGTCGCCGCCCAGCTGGGTGGTGTAGTAGGTGCCAAACTTAAACGTGCGCAGGTGAAAGACCAAAAACAGCGCCATCACCGTACCGGTGACGATCATGGTGCGCGAGCTCAGCGACTGATAGCTGGGGCTGCCCACCGACTGATAGGTGCTGTAGCCCACCGGCCGCGCCTGCCGCCGCCGCCAAAAAATCTCTATGCCCACCGCAGCGTGCAGCAGCAGCACCCCCAGCAGCGCCAGCTCAACGGCGTAGAAGGCGACTCCCAGGCTTTCGATCAGGCGGGCGTAGGCATTGTAGGCGTCGCGGCCCGCAAACAGCAGCAGGTTGCCTGCCATGTGGGCCAGCACAAAGGCGGCCAGGGCCAGCCCGGTGCCGCCGGTGATCAGCTTTTTGCCCAGGGATGAGCGGTAGAAGCGCAGCAGCGGCGAAGCTTCGGGAGGTGGGGGGGCGGGGGCCTTGAGGGTGTTGGTCATGGTTCGTCCTGCACGCTCTCGATTTGCTCAATCACCCGGCGAATTTCAAAGGCGTCGGCGGCGTCGGGCTGCTCAAACAGGTAGCGCTCCAGGTCGCGCTGGGCGTTGTCGAGCAGACCCTGCTGGTAGTGGATTAAGCCGCGATCGCGCCATTCGCCCACCGTCTCCGGGTGAATCAGCAAAATGCGGTTGATCGCATCGAGCGCCTTCGACACATCTCTATTTTGCAGGTAGATCAGCTTCAGGTTGGTCAGCAGGCGCACCAAAAACGTTGCCGGGGCAATGGGCCGCAGGTGCTGGGGCTCCAGCTGGGCCGAGTCGCCAAACATTTGCTTGATGCGATCGCGGCAGTCTTGCTCAAACAAAATCTCCCCCCGGTGGAAGGGATCGACAAAAATATCCATCTCCTCCACCGTGGGGCGAATCAAAAAGTGCCCCGGCATGCTCACCCCGACCATCGGAAAGCCCACCCGACTGGCCAGCTCCAAATACACCAGCGACAGCGAAATCGGAATGCCCACCCGCCGCTCCAGCACCTCATTGAGAAAGCTGTTGCGCGGGTCGTAGTACTCCAGGCTGTTGCCGCTAAAGTTCAGCTCCGTAAACAAATAGTCATTGATGGCGCGAATAATTTTGAGCGGGTACCGATCCTGCGGCAGGCGCTGGCTCAGGGCTGCGGCCATGCGGTCGAGCATGGCCAGGTAGTCCTCCACCACCAGGTAGGGGTAGTCTTCCTGGGCGATATACAGCGCCGCCCTGGCCAAACTCACCTGCTCCGTCGGTCGTTGCAGCTCCTGGTAGAGGCGCTCCCTGGGTAATGTAAAGTTGGTCATCTACGGGTGATAATCCTTTCCGCTGCCGTAAAGCAGGCTATCTTGCCACCGATGGCTATAGTATCGCGGCACCGGCGGCAGCGACTCAATTAAAGGACTCAGCGCCCGCGCCAGGGGTTCCAGCGCGCTGTAGCCCCCCAGCCGACTATAGTGCCCCAGCCAGCCGCCCAGCGCCCCCAGCCCCACCTGGGGAATAATCTTCGCCACCAGCCCCGGATGCTTCAGCGTTGCCGCCGCCAGCGTCTTCGCCAGGGCCGGAAACTGCACCACGTCCTGCAAAAAAGGCTTCAGAGTGGGTTCCCCCAGCCCGGCCATGGCGCCAAAAATGGCGGTCAGCATGGTGTTGATCTGCTGCTCAGCCAGCCGCTGATCGACCCCCGCGCTCATCGATTTTTGAAACAGCCAGGTGACCGACAGGTTGGGCTGGTAGGGTTGCAGCGCCCCCAGGGCCGCCGCCCCCAAACAGTCGCTGGTCAGCGCCTCATCAATGCCCGTCACCAGCCGCTTCAGGTGGCGAATCAGTGCCCCAAAGCCGCCAAAGCTGAGCGGCGACTGACTGCCGCTGCTGTCGCCCACCGCCAGGGTGCGCCCCCAGGGGTACCGCAACGGGCTCTGCCGGTAGCAGGGGAAAAAGCCAAACAGCGCCCGCTGCACCCGCAGCGCCTCCAACTCCACCTGCTGATACTCGGGCAGCAGCCGCCAATACTCTTCAAACAGCTCGCTCAGGCTGAGCCGCCGCGGGTCGGCATCCAGGTAGGTAAACAGGTAGGTGGTGCGGCCATCTCGGGCCGGAAACGCCTCCCAAAAATACTGGCACTGGTGCCGCAGCGGCGTAAACGACACGATTAAATCGCCCCGGCTGTTGTCGGCAAAGCCCTGGGCGCAGGTGCCCACCACCAGGCACACCGCCTCGGGCTTGGCCGCCTCCCGCGCCTGGCGCACCAGGGGTGAAAAGTGGCCCATGGCGTCGATCAGCAGCCGCGTGGTCAGCAGGGGCGGCGCAGCCGGGGAGTCGGGCCCCAGGGATTCAGGAGCATGGGAATCGGGACTAGCCGCTTTGACCACTACCCCGTTGGGGTGCACCCAGGCGGCATCAAAGGCGTGGTACTCAAAGAGCTGGCCACCGGCCTCTAAAAACGTCGCCTTCAGCCGCTCCAGCAGTTGTTTCGGGTCAACCCCCACATTCAGCACGTTTTCTACCCACAGGGGGTCGCCCTGGCCAAACTGAATGCGGGCCGGGTTGTACTCTGAGGCCACCACCGCCTCCAGCTCCTCGGCACTCAGCAGCCCCAGCTCGGTGAGCACCGCCAGCTCGCGACGAGAAATATTCCACTCTTGCTCGCGCCCCTGCAAGCGGCCCCGCTCCAGCAGGGCCACCCGCCAGCCCCGCCGAGCCAGCCCCGCCCCCACCAGCACCCCCAGGGTGCCACCGCTGATCACCACATCCCAATCGACTGACTCCAGGGGGGCGTCGCTCTGGTGAATGACCTGGGCCGGGGGCAGGTCGCCGGTGCGGTAGCGCAGCCAGAGGTCATCGGCCCGCTGGAGCCCGGCCAGGGGGTTGCCGGGCAGGCCCGAGAGCATTTGTTCAGTCAGCGTCACGATTTCTCCTTACCCCAGGCCTGCCCCAGGGCCGCAGGCGACGGCCTCCTCACCTTAGCGAATCCTGGCTGCTCCAGACCAAACTCGGGGCTGGCATGAATTAAAAAACGGGCCTCCTGTCGGGGCCTCTTGTCGGGGCAAATGGCCCAACTTCATACCTGAGTTCAGCAATGCCCCAACTCCTAGCCGCCGGTTTGCCTATGGCGGCTAGGGCTGAGCCCGTTCCCTGTAGGATTCTCGTCGGTTGGGTGAAACGAAGGGTCACCTAACGCCAGGGCTGGTTTTGTTGGGTTCTGCTAGCGCGCCACCCAACCTACGCAATGACTACGCAATGACTGCATTGGGCGGTTCAGCTAGCTCAACATCCACATAGAGCTGCTCGATCGGAAACTCCAGCGCAACGCTGCTGAGCTGAATAGTCTCCCCCTGGGCGTAGGGCGTCAGCTCCCATTTGCCGCGCTCATTGAGGCAAAAGACCTCCACAGCGATGCGATCGCTGCTGATCAAAACGTATTCCTGCAAACTCTCCAGGCGGCGATACTGAGCAAACTTGCCGCCGCGTTCGCGCAGCGTTTCTAAAGAAAAATCGTAGGCC
>DATIVG010000512.1:0-2261 GCA_035466075.1 Nodosilinea sp.
GTTGGCCCACTTACTATGCCCTGCCATACCGCTCAGTTGGGTAACTGCATGCCTGATTTTAGCCCCTTCGGGATCGGCTAGCGCCGATCGGCAGGGGGCCGGTTCCAGCACCGCCCCGTCTGCATCACTTTCCCCAGCGCCCCAGGGCGCAACCTAGGGCACAGCGGCCCGCAGGGCCGCGCCAATCAGCCCCACCTGGGGGTTGAGCACAATATGTACCGGCACCCGGTCGAGCAGGGGGCTGACCCGGCCCTTGTGGGCAAAGGCTTCGAGAAAGGGGCCCGCCGTCATCAGATCGAGGTTTTTGGCGGCGATGCCCCCGGCCACGTAGAGGCCGCCGTAGGGCAGCAGCTTGAGGGCCAGGTTGCCCGCCTCGGCCCCGTAGGCGGAGACAAAAATTTCCATCGCCTTGTAGCAGAGGCGGTCGCTGCACCCCACGGCGGCCTGGGCAATCACCGCGGCGGGGTCCACGGTCTTGGTGGAGAGGCCGGTCTGGCGCTCCCAGGTGGTGATCGCCTCGGCAATCTCGGGGCTCTCGGTGGCAAACTCGCGATCGCGCAAAAACTGGTAGATCGCCACAATGCCCTGGCCCGACACCACCCGCTCCACCGACACGCGGGAGATCTGGTGCTTGTCGAGCAGGTAGCGCATCAGCTGAAACTCCAGCTCCGAGCGGGGGGCAAAGTCGGCGTGGCCCCCCTCGGAGGGAAACACCAGGGGTCGCCCCGTCTGGGCCAGCGCAAACCCCTGGCCCAGGCCCGTGCCCGCGCCAATGATCGCCACCGGGGCGTTGCCGTCGGAGTCCCCGGCTTGCAGGGTGTGAATGTCGTCGGGGGAGAGGCCAAACACGCCGTAGCCCACCGCCTCAAAGTCGTTGATCAGCTCCACCCGGTCGAGGGCCAGCTCCACCTCCAGGCGGTCGCCCTCCAGGGACCAGGCCAGGTTGGTGAGGCTGGAGGTGTTGTCTACCACCGGCCCGGCGATGGCAAAGCAGGCCCGCTGGGGGGGGTGAGCTTTGCCCGCCTCGGCGGCGGCCTGGTGCAAAAATTCCTTCACCATGGGCACCAGGTCGGGGTAGGCCTGGCTGGAGTAGGTGTGCTCAAACTGGGTCTTGAGCATGACCGGCCCGGCGGGCTTAGGGCCTGAGCCTTTGGCCTCTGGGGATTTGGCCTCTGGAGTCTTGGCAGCCGTGGCTTTGACCAGGCGCAGAATGGTTTTGGTGCCGCCAATGTCACCGGCAAGCAGATAGGTCATGGGGGGAACGTTCTGAGGGGCGAAGAAGGGTAGCGGGCAGCTCCTGGTTCAGCTTACCGCTGCGAAAGCCCTCTAGATCCAGGGTGACGTAGGTGAAACCGTAGTCTTGCAGCGCCTTTACCAGCCCTTCAAGATCGGTGGTGGCTACAAATTCTTTAATATTTTCTGCCGGAATCTCAATGCGGGCGGTGTCCTCCTGCGATCGCACCCTCAGCTGCCGCAGACCCAGCCGCCGCAGGTACAGCTCCGCCTGGCCCACCCGCCGCAGTTTCTCCAGGGTAATGGCCTCGCCGTAGGGAAAGCGGGAGCTAAGGCAGGGCTGGGCCGGTTTATCCCACCAGGGCAGGCCCAGCAGGCGCGAGATCTCCCGCACCTCCAGCTTGGTGATGCCCACCTCGGCCAGGGGAGAGCGCGCCCCCCGCTCCTGGGCCGCCTGAATGCCGGGGCGGTAGTCGCCCAGGTCGTCGGCATTGACGCCATCGACCACGTAGGGGTAGCCGCGGCCCAGGGCCAGGGGCTTGAGGGTGTCGTGCAGCTCGCTCTTGCAGAAGTAGCAGCGGTTGACCGGGTTGGCGGCGTAGTTGGGGTTATCCAGCTCGTGGGTGGCGACAATGTCGTGGGCAATGCCAATCGCCGCCGCCTGCACCTGGGCCTCTTCAAGATCGGCGGGCAGCAGCGACGGCGAGTTGGCGGTCACCGCCAGGGCCCGGTCGCCCAGCACGTCGTAGGCCACCTTGGCCACCAGGGTGCTGTCGATGCCGCCCGAGTAGGCAATCAGCGCTCGATCCATCGCGGCGAAGAGGGCTTTGAGCTGGTCTAGTTTTTGCGACACCATGGGCGGGGGTTGGGGGAAACAGAAGGTATGGGGAAATGGAACGGTGGGGACGTGGTCTTTATCATCCTAGTCGGCTGATGGGGTCTGTGGCTGGGGTGGGGAGATGGGGACGGTGGGGGAGATGGGGAGGGTGGGGCTATGGCCTGATCTGGAGGGTGCGGAGGCGGTTGAT
>DATIVG010000513.1:0-3789 GCA_035466075.1 Nodosilinea sp.
GACTAAAGCTACAGCAAACTGCTTTTCAAACACGCTCTAAGCTGACTGTAATCGGGTTTGGTTGTCTAGGGTTGAGGATTTTGGGTATGTGGTATACGGCCTCGAACTTGAGGCCGCATACCCCACTGATGCCACATTCTGCTTGACTAACCGCCGCCGCCGCCGGGTGAATGCCATAGAGCCTTGGGCTTGGCTATGCCTACGCCCCTGCCGTTTGACCTGTTGGGAATCGTACAACCCCGGTGCCAAACAGGCGGCTTGCGTAGGGAAAACGGTGGTTGCCCAGCCCAGCCGGGGTTTAGCCAAGGCGAATTTGTTATGACTTGCCATCAGCTTGAGGGTTTACTGGGCTGCTCTACGACTGCTTTGGTTTGTCTCCATGGGTAGCTGGAGCAACAGTTTCAGGTCGTTTAATTCGGGGGTGTTAAAGGTTAGCCGATAGAGCAGCCCCTCTGTCTGGGCGATCCAATTTCCCAAGGGGGGAGAGTAGAACCAACCATCGCCAACCCGGGGCGAACGATCGGGGGCAGATGGGTTGAGCAGGCAACCCTGGCGCAGCCAGAGATAATCGCTGGCTGTTAGGGGATAGTGGGCCAGGGTGTTGCCCGTCTGCAGGGGCTGTTTGATCAGGTGGGGCAGCAGCCGGCGGGCGAGGGTAGTGCTGGGCACTGCGCCCAGAGGAGTGCACTGTTTGAAGAAGGCGAGCTGCGATCGCAGCTGCATTTGCCGCTGTAGGTAGCCCAGCAACAGGGGCCACTGGCTCAGGGCTTGCTCTAGGGCCCGGGCCGGCAACCACACCAGCTGGCAGGGGGCGGCGGCCCGGGCCCGGTAGGGGAGGGGGTGTCCGCAAAAGGTGCGATCGCAGCCAAAGGCGTCGCCCGGCCCCAGGCAGGCCACCGAAACGGTTTTTTGCAGGCTTTCATTGCGGGCCAGCAGACGCACCATTCCAGACACGACTAAAAAGAGGTCATCCCCCTCACTCTGGGGACTACTCTGGGGGCTACTCTGGGGACTACTCTGGGGACTGCCCTGGGCCAGATTGGGTGAGTAAGTCATAATGTCGTCACCCAGCTCAAATTGATACCTTTGGGATACCTCAATCTCCGTCAGCAGTGCTTTAATCAGGGATATCGGAACAAGGTCTTGGGTAGCCCATTTTACCCTAGGAGAAGGGTAATTAAACTTATATCTAGAGATAGACGATGCTCGATTATTCCGACACGATTGATGAGCATTCATGACAGTAGGCTCGGGTCGTGGAGAGCTTTTAACTTCCCTAAGCCTATCAATCATTAAGGCCACATTTATCAGGATTGAATAAAAATCAAAATAATATATTGCCATTATCATGAGGTAATTATGAAGAAGGCTATCTGAACATACGTCAGCTCAGCTTTATTGTTGGCAAGTTGGCAGTATAATTTAAAGGCTTATTTCTATACTGCTCAAACAGAGGCTGGTTGCACCAAGTTTAGGTAATTCTTCAGATTTATAGCTGACTCGAAGGCCTTGCCAATGCAGGAGAGCAGCAGATTAATTGCGAGAAACGAGATTTATGGCCAATTTAGCCGATCTATCTCTAGACCCTCAAGAAGTAGTTGACTTTCTCCGCCAAAATTTTCGTTTGACAGAGATTTACCAGGCAATGGTTGAGCAAAAGATCATCCATCAGACTGCCCTAGGCAATGGCATAGTTGTCACCCTGGCAGAAATAGAGAGGGAAGTCGAAAGTATTCGCTACGAGAAAGAGTTTGACAACCCTACTGGCTTTGTTGACTGGCTCATCGATCGCGGTGCCACCCTCAGCGATCTCAAGCAAATGGTTCGCGCTAACCTGCTCACCGAAAAAGTCATGCGCAGTCTTTTTGTCGATCAGATTGAGTCTGTATTTGCTCAGCACCATCAAGATTTTGACAAACTAGTGCTCTACAAAATTGCCGTACCCTACGAGCACCTAGCCCAAGAAATTTTTTACCAAATTGAAGAAGAAGAAATTAGCTTTTTTGAGGCCGCCCACGTCTACGACGTTGATGAAAATCGCCGCCTGCACTGTGGCTATGAGGGTACAATTTTGCGGCGAGATCTCCTACCTCACCTGGCTGAAGCTTTGGCAACGGCCAGAGTCGGCGAACTGGTGGGGCCCTTCAAAGCTGCCAATCAGCTCTATGAACTGTTTTGGATAGACGATCTAATCTATCCGGTTCTTACCCCCGCCCTGCAAAGCACCATTCTCCACCAGCTCTATCAAACCTGGATGGAGCGCAACATCAGCGACTATCTAGCATCTGTTACCGCTGATGCCGAGCACACCGAGTAGCCGTGGATAGGCCCTCACGGTTGAGTGGTTAGGGGTTAAGTTGTTAGGGCAAGTCGTCAAGTCGTGTTGTGACAACGTTCGCTATGCTGTTCCGTCGATACTGTCGTCGACAGGTGTGGGTGTCCGGTGGGCTGGGGGCCGGCCTGGGGCTGCTGTTGCTGGCCATCTGGTTGACCGTGCAGCTAACCGTGGCCCAGCGCCAGGCACCCACACCCCAGGCCATCTTGGTACTAGAAGGCCAAACCAGTCGGGTGCGGTTTGCGGCGCAGTTCTCAGGGCAGCACCCCAGCTTACCGATCTGGGTATCTGGCAACCCCCAGGGGCAGCCCCTCAATGAAGCGATCTTTCGTCAGGCGGCGGTGCCCACAGCGCTTGTGCATTACGATAGCTGCGCCACCGACACTGTCACTAACTTTACCTGCACCGTGTCAGACTTTACGGCCCGCCGCATTCGCCATGTGTATGTGATTACCTCTGACTACCACATGGGGCGATCGCTTGCCATTGCCGCCATTGTGTTTGGCAGCCGGGGCATTGTGGTGACTCCGGTAGCGCTGGCGGCCCCCGATCGCGCCCCGGAGTCGCCTCTGCGCACCGTGCGCGACTGCCTGCGCTCGCTGGTTTGGCTAGTCACCGGCAAAACCGGGGCCAGCCTCAACCCTGGCTAGTCTCCGACTACTGTCGAGCCGATAGGCACAACGCCTGCTCAGGCCGAATTGCGGTTTTGCTGGGCCGTTTGGTCTGGGTCTCGGCGGGCTGAAGGCGATTTTCTTTGATCAGTCGCTTGTAGGTGCGGTAGGGCAGGTAGTGGGCCGGATTGTAGCCTGCACAGCGCAAAATCAAAACACAGGCCCAAGAATATTTGCCTTCTACAATTGCCGTTACCACCTGATCAAACTGCTCAGCACTCATGGCTCGACTGGTGGTTGTAAAACTAGCTGGGGCAGCAGGGTTGTACCGCGACATAGGGATTCTCCAAAGCACTAAAATAAGTAACATTTTGCGTGAGCAAAAGGTATTGCTAAGGCCATTCAACACGGCCTCCACCTCAATCACTGAGAGGTAGCGAAACTGAGCCAGGTTCTAGAGTGCAGACACAACCTCGGCGGCTCCGGTCTCATCAAAAATGGTCAGCTGGGTCGGCTGACATTGCTTGACAATCACCTGCAGGCTATAAACGCCTTCTTCAAGCAGGTCGTCTACGTAGCCGGGGCGCAGCGCATCGGCCTCTTGGAAACTGGCAAAGGGGCCAAAATAGTAGATGCACTGGGGCCTGCTGGTCATAATTTCTACCCACCAGTCGCCCTTGCCGAGCTGGGCAAGATTGAGAAAAAGTTGTTTTATCATTGGATTAAGCAAATGTTTTAGGCAAAATAAGGAAAGCTAATCTAGAGCAAGCCCTAGATTGCAACGGAAGAATCACTGAGGGTATTCTTAATCCTCTTACGTGAAGATGTTGTGAGCACCTTCTC
>DATIVG010000514.1:0-5730 GCA_035466075.1 Nodosilinea sp.
CAGTAGTGAAGGCCGTCGCCATAGACGACCCATGCCCTCAAACCCCAACGCCATGCCCATCGACAGCATCACAGCAAACACGGTGATCTGGGCAAAGCTACTCAGCAACTCTTTTAAGTCCATCGGTTTAACCCTCTCCAAAGCAACGCTACTACTGAGACAAAATGGGTTTTAAGCAACCCAATAGAACGCTTAAATAAAACGTCGAGGAAAAGTTCCTCTTCTCAATACTGCGCAACACTTCAGCCATTCAACTGCTCCGCCCACGCAGATTTTCTTAATGTTTTCCTCACGCTATCCTCACAAGTTTTCGGAGCAATAAAACAACCAGAAAGTTGTCAATGACCTCTATTGATTATCCTAAACAGCGCAGCCTAAACCTAGACCAGCGCAGCTTAGCTAGCCCCTTGGCAAGACGTATGATCTATCCTTAAAGCCTTATCTCAAGAGAGTTTGGGAGCCTTTTGCCCACCCCCTATGCTTGAGAAAAGCGGCTTTGACAACGACCTCAATAACAGAGATGACCTTCTGGCAATGCGTTATTCAGCCGGTAAATGGAGACCCTTAGTAGAGAACGTCTTGTTCCTTACTGTTTAGTGATATCACTTAGATATTTAGATTTCTGGTCATTTCGTGCCAAGACTGCTAAGAATAGTTAGACCTCTGATACGCTTAATTTAAAGGGCATCTTTACTAGGCTATGGCGGCTTCACCTTACTACCCTTTGCTTCGCACTTTCTATGAAAGCTATTCCTCTGATTAGAGTCGGTGTAATGCTGCCAATCGTTGACTTTCTTGGCCAAATTGGCTCCCCCATTGATCGCCTGCTAGCGCAAGTCAACATTCCCCCTAGCGTCCTCGACCATCCAGACGATCTGCTGCCGCTTTACCAAGGCAGTGCCCTGCTAGAAACCGCCGCTGACCTGGAGGGGCTAGAGGCCCTCGGCTTTTTGATCGGTCGCCAGACCTCACTGCATCAGTTGGGCACCTTGGGCAGCATATTGGACAACTCGCTGACGCTGTTTGATCTGCTGAGCACCATTGAGCAGGTTGTGGGCATGGCCAACTCCGGCGAGCACGTCAATCTCCGGTGGGCAGACGACTCGGTCTGGTGGCAGTTTCGCTGCGATCGACCCGCCCAAGCGAGCAACCTGCAAACCGCTCTCTATGACCTGGGCCTCTATCTCAAAATTTTGCGCCAGGTGCTGGGGCCAGACTGGCGACCCACCGAGCTGCGCCTAGAAAGGTCACCCTGCCGATCGCTGCTGACTATGGACGACTTTGTCGGCACCACCATTCGCTTTCCCTACCCCTACAACGCCATCAAAATCCCTCGAACCGCTCTGAGTTTGCCGTACAACCCCACCGCTACAGGCGACGGCTTCAGCCAGCATCCAGACTACGAGCGGTTTCAGGAGTCTGCCCCATCCTCAGCCTGTTTCGACTCGTTGCATCAGTTCATTCAATCGCTGCTGCCCTACGGCTGCCCCGACATTACCCTGGTGGCCGCGGCCTCGGGGCTGAGCGTGCGCAGTCTGCAACGGCATCTGGCCGAGGCGGGGCTGACCTACTCTAAGCTGGTCGATCAGGTGCGGTTTAACCGGGCCGTGGCGCTCCTGCAACAGCCCGATGTCAAACTGCTGGAGGTCGCCTCTGAGCTGGGCTACACCGACCCCGCCAACTTTGCCCGCGCCTTTAGGCGCTGGGCGGGGGTGTCGCCCCGCGAATACCGGCTCCTGCACGGCTGAAGAGATAGAGCCATCGCCCCGCCATTACCTCTACCTGCGGTTTCGCTTTGCCTTTCGCCTTTTGCGTTTTCCATAAATACTCCTGCGGACTAAAGTTCTCGCAGGTTGGGTGAACCGCAGTGTTCGCGCAGCGTCTCCAGAGGAGAAACCCCAACACCAGAGCTGGTTTTGTTGGGTTCTGCTAGCGCGCCACCCAACCTACAGGTGCCAGCTTGACAGAGCCCTAGGCTGTCGGCCATATCACCCCTTGGTAGAGATCTGCCATCGCGATCGTCAACCCAATGCTCTCTAACACAACCGTATCCTCAGCTTGGTAAACCACCGAGTGCCAGGCATCCTGGGGCGTTGGCGCAGCCTCCCTGGACAATTGCCGCCGCCGACATTCCACTCGCCGCCCATCCTGGGCAATCAATACATACTCTTCTAGCGAGGTTAGGTGCTGGTAGTCTCTAAACTTATCGCCCCGGTCAAACTCTTCAGTAGAGGGCGATAACACTTCGACGATCAGCTTAGGGTGACGCTTCACGTAGCGATCGTCTAAATCGCGCGGGTCACAGGTGACGAAGGCATCTGGATAGTAGAAAAAATCATT
Organism: Nodosilinea sp.; assembly: GCA_035466075.1. Lineage (GTDB taxonomy): Bacteria > Cyanobacteriota > Cyanobacteriia > Phormidesmidales > Phormidesmidaceae > Nodosilinea. The sequence goes on from DATIVG010000514.1 coordinate 2,341, forward strand.
GACATAGTTGACTTTGACATCGCCCGAGAAAAACTGACAGTCGCCGCCCCGCAAATGCAGGTTGATCTCTGTCAACAAGTTGATGCTGAGGCGGCTATGGTTGTCGCTGCCTCCCGCCATGGCGTAGACCAGACCCCGCCGATATTCATGGCGAATGGCATTGTCATGCTCAAGCGCTAAATACTCCTGCGGACTAAAGCCTGATGGAATAGCCACCATTGCGATCGCACCCCTACCACCATCATTTCTACCTCCTATCCTATCCCCTCACCCTCAGGCTGCTCTCGCTAGGGCGTGGCGGGCACCAAAAACTCTTCGACCGGAATCACCCGCAGGGTGAGGGCAACGGGGCGGTCGAGATAGTCCTCTAAAAAGGTTTGCGACTGGCGCACGTCTGCGGCGGTAATGGTGTTGGCTGGGGCGGCAAACTCCAGGGTGATGTTGAGCACACCGTTGTCGGGTTGCAGGTCAATGGACTGAAGGTTGGCGCGCTGCGACATGGGCAGTTCGTTGCGAATCAGGCGGCTGACCTGCTCGCGCGAGTTGGCCTGCACCAGCAAACTGTTGAGCGAAAACGCCAGCGGAATGCCAATGACGACCATGGCCAGGGCCGACACCACAATGCCCCCCTGGGCCCTTTGCAGGGTGCCGTAGCGCTGCCACAAAAACACCAAAATGCCGCTAAAAATAATGCCCGTTAGGTTGGTGGCAAACAGCAGCGTGGCCCCCCAAAACACCCCCTGGTCGAGCTGCGCCAGGCCAATGCCAATGACGCTCAGCGGCGGCACCAGGGCAACTGCGATCGCAACCCCCGGAAACGCATCGGCCACATGCCTGCGCGACTTGGCAAAGGCCCCCGCCGCCCCCGCCGCCATGGCCACCATCAGGTCGATCAGGGTGGGCTCGGTGCGCAGCAAAATCTCATCGTTGAGGGTTTGCAGGCCCAGCAGACTGGCAATCACGGTGGCGCTGGCCACCGTGGCCAGCGTGCCCCACAGCAGGGTCAGGCCGGCCCGCTTCATCAGTCGCCGGTTGGACACCGCCACCGCGTAGGCAATGCCAATGATCGGCCCCATCAGCGGCGCAATGATCATCGCCCCAATCACCGTGGCCGTGCTGCCCGCCAGCAGCCCCAGGGTAGAAATCACCCCCGACAGAATGAGCATGACAAAGAAGCTCAGCGAGGGCACCGACTCGCGCCACAGCAGCCGGTTCATGCTGGCGATGGGCGTGGGTTTGCTGGTCAGCCACTGCCAGTCGCCGCTGTTGCTCAGCCACAGCTTGCGCTGCTGACGGCGCAGACGGGCCAACACTTTCAAAAACCGCCGCCGCTGAGTCATGGCCTGGTCTCTAGGTAAAACGGTATTGGGTAAAACAATCTAGACGCAGACCCATTCTGTTGCATTAGGGAGCAATTGGGGAGCAATTAGGGATCAATTGGGGTCCCAAACACTACCGGCCCTAGCAGGACAGCGGCTCCCCCCAAGGGGAATGACGCCTGAACTTGGGAACCATCTCTGGGTTGAGCGGTCGGCTGTAGAGGTATCCCTGGGCCTCGTGGCAGCCCTTGAGTTTCAAAAACGCCACCTGGGCTTCGTCCTCAACCCCCTCGGCAATGATGGTCATGCCCAGGGCCTGCCCCAGGGCAATCACCGCTGCGGCAATCGCCATGTCGTTGGCATCATGGGGAATATCGCAGACAAAGGACTTGTCAATTTTGAGCTTGTCGATGGGCAGCAGCTTCAGGTAGCTCAGCGACGAATAGCCCGTGCCAAAGTCGTCAATGGCAATTTGAATACCCAGCTGCCGCAGCTGTTTGAGCTGCTGAATTTTGGCCTCCGTGCGCTGCATCACCAGGCGCTCCGTCACCTCTAGCTCCAGGTACTGGGGGGGCAGGCCGCTTGTGCTCAGCACGCCTTCAACAATTTGCACAAAGTTTTCGTGGTTGAGCTGCGAGGCCGCCACGTTGACGGCAACGCGGCCAAAGTCGAGCCCCAGGTCGAGCCAGGTCTTGGCCTGGTCGCAGGCCGACTGGAGCACCCAGGTGCCAATCTCGTGGATCAGGCCGCTCTGCTCAGCAATGGGGATAAATTGGGCCGGGGAGACCACCCCCAGCTCTGGATGCTGCCAGCGCAGCAGCACCTCCAACCCCACCCACCGCTGCGACTGAAGGTTGACCTGGGGCTGATACACCAGGTGCAGCTGCTGGTGGTGGAGAGCGCTGCGCAGGGCATTGCCAAACAGCACATGCTCAAAGGCCGTGGCGGTCATTTCCTCGGCATAAAACCGATAGGTGTTGCGGCCTTCGGCCTTGGCTTCGTACATGGCCGTGTCGGCGTAGCGCAGCAGCGTCGCCGCTTCGCGGCTGTCGTCGGGAAACAGGCTGATGCCAATGCTGGAGGTCATGTGAACGGTTTGGCCCTCGAGATCAAAGGGCGCTTCAAACACCGTCATCAGGCGAGCGATAGTCGCGCCAATGTGGGGCACATCCTTAATGTCTTCGAGCACAACCACAAACTCATCGCCGCTGATGCGAGCAATGCAGTCGTTGGCCCGCAGGGCCTGGCGCAGGCGATCGCCCAGCTGCTGAAGCAGACTGTCTCCGGCCCGGTGGCCCAGGCTGTCGTTGATGTGTTTGAAGCGGTCTAGATCGACAAACAACACCGCTAGCTTGCTCTGCTGTCGGGTGGCCTGCTGAATGCTTTGCTCCAGGTGCGCGTTGAGCCACAGCCGGTTGGGCAACCCGGTGAGCGGGTCGTGGTGGGCCAGGTGGTGCAGCCGCTCCTCCGACTGTTGCAGGGCACTCAGGCTTTGGGAGAGCTCGGCGGTGCGCTCGGCTACCCGCACTTCTAGGGTCTCGTTGTAGCGTTGCAGGGCGGCTTCGGCCCGGGCCCGCTCCAGGCGGGGAAAGATTTGGTTGGCCAGTTCTCCCACCAGGTCGATTTCGTCGGTGCGCCACTGGCGGGGGGTGTCGCTGTAGATGGCCAGTAGCGATCGCAGCTTTCCGTCCTGGTGAAACGACACCGTGCAGAAGGCGTGAATGCCGAGGCTGGCATAGCTGGCGGCATTGGTGCGCCCATCGCGCTCCGTATCGCAGACCACGAAGGGTTTGCCGTCGCGGGTATCGCACAAAAAGTCGGGGGTCAAAAAGTCGGAGAGGCGGTACACCCCGCTCAGGTCGGTGCCGCCCTCCAAGTGCCAGTCGTAGGTAATGGTGGCTTCCTGGGCAATGTGGTTGAGCACCACAAACGCGCAGGCCGACAGCTGTAGGTAGGCCCCCAGCTTGGCCCCGATGGTTTGCATAATCTCATCGGCGGCGGTCAACCGCGACAGATCCGCAGTGATCTCTGCCAAAAACGCCGCGTTGGCCTCGCGGCGCTTGCGCTCGCT
>DATIVG010000515.1:0-2540 GCA_035466075.1 Nodosilinea sp.
GCCGTATTGGCAAAAACCGGTAGCGCCATCGTGCTAATGGCCGCTGCTCCTAATAGACTAAAGGCTCCGTACCGCTGTTTCATTGTGGTTTAATCCATCAACAGGTGAGACAGGGTAATAGACCGCACTCAGAGGTCGTCAGGTTCCAAATGTTACATGAAGCTTAGGTAAAGACACCCGAAAAGCTACTCGACTGGGGAAAAGAGTGAACTGGCCCTCCGGCCCGGGCCTCCGCAGGTGAGCCGATGGGTTAATAAATCTTTGTTCCCCCTGCTCCGTTGGGATCGGTAAACCTACTAAGATTTAGCAGGCCCGCCGAGCGGCGAGGGCCGGAGTCATGCCTTGCCAGCGCGTTCTCCAGGAGCCCGGCTCCGGTGCTCTTGCCGCCGCTGGGAGAGAGCCCTATCTACCCATTGTCCTGGCCAAAATCATGCTCAGTCCCCAGTACAAAACCTGGCCAATTCCCACCGATCACTGTCGGCAGGTGACGGCGTCTAGCTGCGTGGCTCAGGTGCTTGGGCAGGGGCAATCGGCCATTACCCAGGTGATGGATTTGGGCTGCGGCGCGGGCAACTCCGTCGATCTATTTCGCCGCCTCAATCCCCACATCAACTGGGTGGGCTTAGATATTGAGGCTTCCCCCGAGGTGGGCCAACGCCAGCGCCAGGATGCCACCTTTGCCACTTTCGATGGCATCCACATTCCCTTTGCCGATCAGCACTTTGACCTGATTTTCACCAACCAGGCCCTGGAGCATGTGAGACACCCCCGCCCCCTGCTGCTTGAGGTGCAGCGGGTGCTGCGGCCAGGGGGCTATTTTGTGGGGTCTACCTCGCAACTGGAGCCCTACCACTCCTTTAGCACCTGGAACTACACCCCCTACGGGTTTCAGCTACTGATCGAAGAAGCCGGTTTGGAGCTGGTAGAAATTAGACCCAGCATTGACGCGCTGACGCTGATTTTGCGCAGCGGCCTGGGCAAGCCCAAGGTTCTCGGGCGCTACTGGGAGCACGAATCTCCCCTCAACCAGGTGATTAACCTGTGGGGAAAACTGTCTCGCCAAAGTGTGCAGGCGATCAATCTCAAGAAGCTGTTGTTTTGCGGGCAATTTTGCTTTGTCGCCCAAAAACCCTAGCGCAACACCTGCTGATAGATTTCTCGCAGGCGCTGGTAGTTGATCGCTGGGGTGTAGTGTTGCAGATAGGTTTGGCGGGCCCGGGTGCCAAAGCGGGCCAGGGTTGCCAAATTTTGGCCGCACCAGGTGAGTCGCTCCACCCAGGCGGCGGTGTCGGTGTAGGGCACCTGAAAGCCGGTTTCCCCGTCGCTGACCAATTCGGCCACCGCCCCAATGTTAGAGACCAGGGCGGGCCGACCGCAGGCAAAGGCCTCAATGACCACTCGGCCAAAGGTTTCGTACCACCGGCAGGGCAAAACCAGCAGGGTGGAGCGCTGCAAGAGCTCAAGGGTTTGAGGCGGCGAGCAGTGGCCCCAAAACCGCACGTTCCCCAGGTGGTGCTCCTGGCAAAACCGTTCCAGCGTCGCTTTTTCGGGGCCGTCGCCCACGATCCAAAGCTGCCAGTCGGGTTGGCGCACCTGCTGCCAGGCCTGCAACAACTCTAGGGCCCCCTTTTCGGGCGACAGCCGCCCCACAAAGGTAAAGATCGGCCGGTCGGGCGGCGGTGGCGGCGAGTTGCCCGCCAGGGGGTCGGCCACAAAGTTGGGCTTGACCTGCATTTTTTCGGCGGGGAGGCCGATCTCGATCAGCTTGGCGGCGGCAAACCGGCTGGGTGTGATAAACACATCTACCTCGCGATGCCAGGTGCGCCGCCAGCGGTGGGCGGTCAGCATTTGCCACAGGCTCAGGGAGGCCGGGAGCGACCCTCGGTAGCAGCGGTAGGCCACCCCGCGCCAGGGGTTGCGCCCCACGCAGGCCTCGCAGACTCGGCCCTGGCGATACAGGTAGCCATTGAGGCAGCCCAGGCGAAAGTTGCGCAGGTGCTGCACCACCGGTACGCCCAGCTGGCGCGCCGCAGAGTACACTGCGGGCGAGGCCAGCGGAAAGAAATTTTGCACATGGAGCAGATCGGCGTTGAACCGTTGCAGCGCGTCGTAGACCCGGCGCTTTGAGGCGCTGTTCCAGGTGGTTTGCCAAAACAAGCTGAGCTTCTCTGCCCCCGCCAGGTCGGCAATGGCGTCGTTGTGCCAGGCCAGCAGCTCGACGGTGTGGTGGGCCTGGCGCAAAATCTCGATCTCGGCGGCCATGGAGAGGTCTTCTCCCCCGGCCTGCTGGTAGTAGTTGTGCAGAAAGAGACAGCGCAGGGAGGCCGGATCGGTCATAGCAGCCCTTTGTAGAGAGTCAGCAGCTGGTCGGTGAGCAGGGCAATGTCAAAGGTCTGCCGCACAAAGGCCTGGCCCGCTTGGCCCAGGCGCTGCCGCTGGGCTGGCTGACTGACCAGGTAGGCCAGACGCTCGGTGAGGGGCTCAACCTGGCGCTCGGGCACCAAAAAGGCCGACTCGTTGACCAGGACCCCCTCGGGGAT
>DATIVG010000516.1:0-4173 GCA_035466075.1 Nodosilinea sp.
GTACCGGATCCAAATGTTCGCGGGTGCTGCCGGTGCTGATCAGCAGGTGCTTGCCCGCCAGGTCGCGCCGCCCGCCGCTGTGCAGCAGCGAGGCGATGTGGGCCAGCAGATCCTCGGGCTCGGCCATGCGCCCGGTGCCGATGCGATCACAGGCCAGCACCCCGCTGCCAGGGTCAATGGCGTGGTAGCGAGGGTCCTGGCGCACCTGGTGCCAGTTGCGCTGCACCGCCTGCTGCTGCCACATGTCGGTATTCATGGCCGGGGCCAGCAGCACTGGGCAGGTCGAGGCCAGCACCGTATTGGTCAACAAATTGTCGGCCAGGCCGTGGGCCAGCTTGCCCAGGGTGTTGGCGCTCAGCGGCGCGATCACCAGCAGCTCCGCCCATTCGCCCAGCTCAATGTGCAGGGGGCGACCCTGGGTGGCCTGCCAAAAGCTGTCATCGGTGTAGGCGGGGTGCCGGGCCAGGGTGGCCACCGTCAGCGGCGGCATAAACGCCTGCCCCTGCTGGGTCAGCACCACCCGCACCGCCACGCCCTGCTGAGCCAGCGCCGAAATTACGGTGCAGACCTTGTAGGCGGCAATGCCGCCGCTTATGCCCACCAGCACCCGGCGGGGCGCTGCCGCCGCTGGTAAATCTGCTGGCGGTGCCGCCGGTGTAGAGCGATCCGTCATGCCTGCGACGAGGGGCTTACGACTCGTCGTAGGGTTCTAGATCGAGCAGGTAGACGTAGGACTCCACCAGCTCGGGTCGCTGAAACGCGATCGCCCGCAGCAGGTGCCAGTCTTGCAGACCCTCAAACGCATTGTCGTACGCATCGGTTTCTAACCGAGAGGCCAGTTCAGCCACCGTATCCGGCGTCATGTCTGAAACGGTCTGCTGCGAAACATGTAGGCTCAGCATAGTCTTTTCCCCCTTAGCGACAGCCGCCCTGCCGCTGCGCAATAGCCCTTTGAGGGGGCTGGTCGATGACCACGCAGCCCAGGGTCAGTTCACCTTCCCTTATCCTAAGGGCTGGACCGGGGTATTCCCCGCCGCCAGCCTCAAATCTTCGCAAAACCCGGCAATTAACCCCATGGCCGGGGGCGGAATTTCATGGCCCATGGCCAGTTCATGCCAGCTGACCGGCTGGCCCAGGGCCTCTAGCTCGGCCTTGGCCCGCTGCGCCAGGGTCACCGGCACCACCGGGTCAAAGGCCCCGTGCACCATCATCACCGGGCGGGGGGCAACCGGGGGCCGCGCCGGACTGTGCAGGTAGCCACTGAGAATGATCTGGCCCGCCAGGGGCAGCTGCGACCCCACATCCAGCGCCATCGCGCCCCCCTGGGAAAACCCAGCCAAAATGGTGCGCTCCAGCGGGATTTGGGTGGTTTTAGCCAGATTTAGAAGCCAGGCGATGGTGCGATCGCGGCTGCTCTGCAAATCGGCCTGGGCGGCAAAGTCGTGGGGGCGGCGAAAGTCGTACCCCGCCGGAAAGCCATACCACATCCGCCCGCCCGGCACCTGGGGGTGGGGCCAGGGGGCGTCGGGAAACAGCATGGTAAACCCCTCCAGCCCCAGGTAGGGGGCCAACCCCACCAGGTCAGCGGCATTGGCCCCCCAGCCGTGGAGCGCCACCAGGCACCAGTCGGCATGGGCCGGGCCGTAGGTCAGCGATGGCAGCGATGAATCGGTAGGCAGCATAGTGTCTGGGGGTTAGCGGCGGCGTTGGCGGGCCCGCAGGCGGGCGAGCTTGGCGGGGGTGAGCGCAGCATAGCAGTGGGGGCAGCTCACCCCATGCTCATACTCCGGGGTCGCCAGTTCGGCGGGGCTGAGCGGCTGCCCACAGCCGAGGCAGAGGGCATAGCTGCTGGGCTGCAGGTGGTGGTCTACGGCCACCCGTTCGTCAAACACAAAGCAGTCGCCCCGCCACCGGCTGTCGGCCACGGGCACGGTCTTGAGGTAGTTCAAAATGCCGCCCCGCAGGTGGTAGACCTGCTCAAAGCCCTGCTGCAGCAGGTAGGCCGTCGCCTTTTCGCAGCGAATGCCGCCGGTGCAAAACATCGCCACTTTTTTGTGCTGGGCCGGGTCGAGGTGGGTGGCCACGTAGTCGGGCAGCTCTCGAAACGCCTGGGTCTCGGGGTTGATCGCCCCCTCAAAGCTGCCCAGCTCGACCTCAAAGCGGTTGCGGGCGTCGATCACCACCACCTCCGGGTCGCCGATCACCTGGTTCCAGTCCTGGGGCTCCACGTAGGTGCCCACGCTCTGCCGGGCCGGGTTCACCTCGGGCCGCCCCAGGGTGACAATTTCGGCCTTGAGCTTCACCTTCATGCGCTCAAAGGGCGCTTCATCGGTGATGGACTCCTGGTGGGGGAAAGGGCCGATGGCGGGGTGGGCCTGGAGCCAGGCCAGCAGCTGGTCAATGTCCTGGCGCGCCCCGGCTACCGTAGCGTTGAGCCCCTCGGCAGCCAGCAAAATGGTGCCCCGCAGCCCCCAGTCCTCGCAGCGTTCTAGCAGCTCGGTGCGCAGGGCCTGGGGCTCGCCCAGGGGCACAAATTTATAAAAGGTGGCGATCACCCAAACCATGACGACATCTCGACGGGCAAGGCTCTAATTACCAAGGTTCTCATTATAGGGGGCCGGGTTGGTGCCGCATCACAGGCGGTGGGCGCGGTACACCTCGGCGGCGGCCCGGTGCAGCAGCGAGTGGCGAAAGATCAGGTCATCCATCGATTTGCCGTAGCCGCCGCCGATCACGCAGGCGACGGGGTAGCCCGCTCGAACGCAGGTGTCGAGCACGTAGCGATCGCGCCCGTAAAGTCCCGTATTGGTCAGCGCCAGCTTGCCCAGCAGGTCGTCGCGGTGGGGGTCGGCCCCGGCGTCGTAGAGCACCAGGTCGGGCCGCACCTGGGCCAGCAGATCGGGCAGGTAGGCCGCCAGGCAGGCCAGGTAGGCGTCATCCTCCAGGCCCAGGGCCAGGGGCACATCCAGGTCGCTGACCTGTTTGCGGGCGGGGAAGTTGTCGTGGCAGTGCATGGAAAAGGTAAACACGCCGGGGTCGTCGCGAAAAATCCAGGCGGTGCCGTCGCCCTGGTGCACGTCTAAGTCTAAAATCAGCACCCGCTCCACCCGGCCCTGGGTTTGCAGCACGCGGGTTGCGATCGCAAGATCATTAAAAATGCAAAACCCCGAGCCGTAGTCGGGAAAGGCGTGGTGGGTGCCCCCGGCGGTGTTGCAGGCCAGCCCGTGGCTGAGGGCCAGCTTGGCGGTGAGAATAGTGCCCCCCACCGCCGTGCAGGTGCGCTTTACCAGCGCAGCACTCCAGGGCAGGCCAATGCGGCGCTGGGCCTTGGCGTCGAGGGTGCCCTGGCGGTAGGCGTTGACGTAGGCGGGGTGGTGCACAAACTCCAGCCAGCTCTGGGGCGGCTCGCCGGGCTGGTAGAGCTGGTCGGCGGCAATCACCCCGTCGTGCAGCAGCCGGTCGCGCAGCAGCCGAAACTTGGGCATCGGAAAGCGATGCCCAGCGGGCAGGGGCGACACGTAGTCGGGATGGTAAATAACCGGCAGCTGACTCAAAACCCCTGGCCAACCCCAGCTACATAAACGATGACAGAGACCGCCGCTGGCGCACATCGAGGGCGTGGGCCACGCTGCCCTCCGACCAGTCGAGGGGCAGATCGGCGGTGGCGGGCACCAGCGTGGCGGGCCGGGGCTGGGGAGCGGGAGCTGAGACTGCCCCCTGGCGCGGCGGCTGCACCGTTCCTAAAGACGGTTCAGTGAAGGCGGCGGGCGAGGAAATTTGGGGCGAGCGGGTGGGGGGCTGCATCGGCTGGGGCGGTGAGATCGGGGGCGGCGAAATCGGGGACGGCAAGCGGCTGGGGTCGGGCCCAGGGGCTTCTACCACCATCACCCCGGGCATGAGCACCCCGTCGCGCTGGGGAGAGTAGGGGGTGAGCCGCTTGGGCCCCGGCGGCCGCCGGGGAGGAATAGCTTTGGCGCTGGGGCGGGGCGGGGCCTTTTTGGGCTTGGGCCGGGCGGAGGCCTTGATTTGCTGGGTGAGCACAAAGCAGCCGAAGCCGCACAGCCCCACCAGGCTGAACAACCCCCACAGAATGACGGTTCCCGACCCCTCGGTGGCCGGGGCGGCGGCTTCTAGATTGCCAGCGTCCAGATTGCCAGAATCTAGATTGCCGGA
>DATIVG010000517.1:0-5787 GCA_035466075.1 Nodosilinea sp.
TGGGCTGGGCGGTGAGCCAGTGGGCCGAGATCACCAGCATGGCGGCGGGCCGCTCGGGCAGGGTAGCCAGCAGCTGGCGCAAAAAGTCTTGGGTGGGGCCGCTGCGAAGGGGCAGATCCGGCGCGCCGTGGGAAATGAAGAGGGTGGGGAGAGCCATGGCATAGGGGAGATGAGTCAGCAAGGAGGCGTCATCTGTAATCATTCTAGCTCAGATAGTTTGTATTAGAACTATCTGGATTCAGTAAAATGCACCGGAGCAATTGACCGAAGCGCGGCTGAGCTGCTTGGCCAGCCAGATCTTGGCCCTCGTCTTCAGAGGCAGGGGCAGGGGCAAGACAGGGGAACGTGGCCAGGTCTGGCAGTATGTGTAGCCCGCCTCCTGCGCAGGTGCTGCTGGCTAACCTGCGGCGGGAACTGTGCGGCTCGGCCAGCTTGCCACAAGCCAGATTTTATCGGCGGCGGGGCGGCTGGGGGTACAGGGCTGCCCCGGCGAGGCGTTCTAAATTGAGGCATGAATTTGGAGAGGGCAAGCGGCGTTTGCCCCTACGGAAGGCGTTAGAGGCTTGATTTCCACCTGCATTCAGCAACTCTAGACCCAGAATTGCTTGACACCTCTGCCTACCTATAGGTAGGATGCTGGCATGAAGCACACCGACACCAAGACCCAGATTCTCGACGTGGCCCAAGACCTGATTCAGCGGCGCGGCGTCAACGCCATGAGCTACCAGGACATCAGCGATCGGGTGGGCATTCGCAAGGCCAGCGTGCACAGCCATTTCCCCAAAAAGGATGACCTGCTGGTGGCGCTGCTGGAGCGGTACAGCGATCGCTTTTTGCGGATTGTGGACGGGGTGTTGGCGTCGGGCGACAGCCCGGAGGTGATGCTGCGGCGGTATTGCGGGCTGTTTGAGGCCACCCTCAGCGCTGGCAACCAGGACAAAGCCTGCCTCTGCGCCATGCTCGGGGCCGAAACCGTGACCCTGAGCGTGTCGCTGGTGGAGGATGTGCGCGCCTTCTGCCAGGGCAACGAGGCGCGACTGGCCACCATGCTGGAGCAGGGCCGCCAGGAGGGCAGTTTTTGCTTTGGGGGGGAGACCCCGGCGATGGCGGCGCTGGTGTTTGAGCTGCTGCAGGGGAGTATGCTGCTGGCCCGAGTGCGGGGCGGGGCGGCCCAGTTTCACCAGACGGTGGAGCAGCTGATGCGGCTGGTGATTGGGGGGTAGGGACCGGGCCGCCGGGAATAGCCCGAGGCGCAGGCCTCAGGGCCATTTTTTTGACTTGCTAGCTACCTATTGGTAGGAAGTCTGGGTAATCTGTTGTTTATTTGCTGAGGATGTCGAGCATGGTTCATGATTTTGCGGGGCAGCGGTTGATTGTGGTGGGGGGCTCTAGCGGCATTGGTAAGGCTGCCGCCGAGGCCGTGGTGAGGCAGGGCGGCAGGGCTGTGCTGGTGGGCAAGCGGGGCGATCGGCTGGACGCCGCCGTCGCCGAGCTTGCCGAATTTGGGGCGGTGGTGGGTGAGCGGGCCGACATTGCCAACCCCTCTGACCGCAATGATTTGATTGCCCGCATCCACGCCCAGTACAGCGACGCCACGCTGCTGGTCAATGCCGCTGGGGTGTTTTTGCCGAAGGCATTTTTGGAGCACAGCGAGGCTGACTACGACCTGTACCTGGAGCTGAATAAGGCGATGTTCTTTATCACCCAGGCGATCGCCCAACATATGGTGACTGGCGGGCGGGGCGGGGCGATCGTGAACATTGGCTCGATGTGGGCCCGGCAGGCGGTGCAGGCCACGCCGTCGTCGGCCTACTCGATGGCTAAGGCGGGGCTACATGCTTTGACCCAGCACCTGGCGATGGAGTTGGCTGGCCACCGCATTCGGGTCAATGCGGTGGCTCCGGCGGTGGTTGAAACCCCGATCTATGAGGGGTTTATCCCTAAGGATCAGGTGCACAGCACGTTGCAGGGGTTCAACGGCTTTCACCCGATTGGTCGGGTGGGGAGGCCGGAGGATGTGGCAGGTGCGATCGCATATCTGCTCTCCGACCAGGCGGCCTGGGTGACCGGGGCGATCTGGGATGTGGACGGCGGCGTGATGGCCGGTCGCAACCAGTATGTGTAGTCCGACTCCCCTGATTTCGGTTCATGCCTGAGTTCGATTGTTTTCCTGACTGTTTACCCAATCCAGAGAGGCTATCCCATGATTCAGCTCTACGGTCACGAGGTGTCTGGCAACAGCTACAAAGTGCGTCTGTTTTTGGAACTGCTCAACCTTGACTACGAATGGATTCCTGTCGATCTCATGAAGGAGGCCCACAAGTCGCCCGACTTTTTGGCCCTCAACCCCCTGGGCCAGGTGCCGGTGATCGTCGATGGTGAGGTGGTGCTGCCCGATGCCCAGGCTATTTTGGTCTACCTGGCTCGCCGGTACGGTAACGAACTCTGGCTGCCCCTAGCCCCTCTGGAGCTGGCCCGGGTGGTGCGCTGGCTCTCGACCACCGCTGGCGAAATTCGCCAGGGGCCGGAGCATGCGAGGCTGCACCACTTGTTTGGCGCCCAGGCGATCGACATTGTGCGATCGCAGCAAAAGGCCACCGACATTCTCACCGTGCTAGACCAGCACCGGAGCCACCACCAGTGGCTGGAGTTTGAGCGCCCCACCATCGCCGATGTGGCCGTGTTCCCCTACGTGGCCCTGGCCCGCGATGGCAAAATCGAGCTGGAACCGTACCCCCACGTGCTGGCCTGGATTGAGCGGGTCAAGCAATTGCCAGGATTTATGCCGATGGCGGGTATCTAGCCTAGGTCGAGCAATCGGGTGTGCGTGGGGCGATCGCCAGCTCCACGCACACCGCAAAAAAATCCGGTTCTATGGCCGCAATTGTCAGCTATCTGAGTCAGTTCAGCTGAGAAAACCGCTCCTGGTTTGGGCATGGTCTAGCAGCATTGACGCGATGGTATGCAACCCTGAGCAAGCCGTCTCATGGGTAGTTAAGCAAAGCAGCGGACGATAGCAGCAACGTCAGAGAGAGGCTCAAAATGATGACTCTAGAATCGATCGTCGCACTATTTATGGCCATGGTGATTTCAGCAGCCGTGCCGGGGCCAGGGGTGTTGGCCTGCGTAGCCCGGGCGATCGCCTCAGGCTTTCGATCTACGCTCTATATCATCGGCGGTATTTTACTGGGCAATCTGGTCTTCCTGATGATTGCCATCCTGGGTTTGGTCGCCGCCGCCAGTGCTCTGGGCAATTTTTTCATCGCCATTAAATATCTCGGCGCGCTCTATCTCATCTGGCTCGGCCTCAGGCTTTGGAGAAGTGATGTTTCCGCCAACTCGGTAGATATTGGCCAGTCGCAGTCGAGCCCCTGGTCAAGCTTTCTGGCCGGGCTAGTGGTGCCCTTGAGCAACTCAGCGGTAATTGTTTTTTATGTCAGTTTGCTGCCCACATTCCTGGATCTGACCCGGTTTAACTGGGCCGATAGCCTGATTGCCATGGGCGTCATCAGTCTGGCCCTATTCCTGGTTTTGGCGCTGTATGCCTACGGTGCTGCCAGGGCCGGGAGATTTTTTAGAGGCCCCAGGGCACGCCAACGGCTGAACCGCAGCGCCGGGACGCTGATGGTGGGCACCGGAGTCTATGTTGCCCTGCGCCGGGCCTGATGAGCTGGCTAGAACAGCAGACCTGCCCACCGATCGAGATGAATGGGCGGCGAAGTCTGGATGTTCAGCAACACACAAAATTCCTGAATTGTTTCGTCATCAAAACGGCCCGACCCCTGAGCATTAGAGAGGAGAAACCTATGGCAAACCCAGGCTGGCCCCACGCCGCATCGCCCTTCCACGGGGGGGAGCGCGCCATCCAGGCTCGGCTCGGCATTCTAGAGCGCATGGATCGCCAGGGGCGACACGTTATTCGCGACTATATGCCCGAGCAGCACCGGCAGTTTTTTGCCCAGCTGCCCTACGTCATGGTTGGCACGGTGGACGGCGACGGCCAGCCCTGGGCCTCTATTTTGGTGGGGGAGCCGGGGTTTATGTCTGCCCCCGATGAGCGCACCCTGCACATTGCCGCCCAGCCGCTGTTTGGCGACCCGCTGGCCAACCATTTGGCCCAGGGCGGCGACATTGGCCTGCTGGGCATTGAGCTTCACACCCGCCGCCGCAACCGCATGAACGGCACCATCCAGGCCGTAGATGCCAGCGGCATGGCGGTGGCGGTAGGCCAGAGCTTTGGCAACTGCCCCCAGTACATTCAGGCGCGGCGGTTTGACTTACAGGGGTTTGCCCCCACCCGGCCCAGGCCCCGCCGTGCCCTCACCATCCTCGGCCCCGCCGAACGGGCCATGATCTCAGCAGCGGATACATTTTTCATTGCCACCGCCTACCGGGCTGCCTCAGCCGGAGCCGCCAGCGGCGTTGATGTCTCCCACCGGGGGGGGCACCCCGGCTTTGTGCGCATCGACGATGCCCACACCCTCACCGTGCCAGACTTCTCCGGCAATGGCCATTTCAACACCTTTGGCAATCTGGAGCTCAACCCCCGCGCCGGGCTGCTGTTCCTTGACTTTGAGCGGGGCGATTTGCTGTACCTCACCGGCACCGCCGAGGTGCTGTGGGAGGGCGACGAAATCGGCCAATACCCCGGGGCCGAGCGCCTGCTGCGCTTCCACCTCCACCGGGGCGAGCGGGTTGAGGGCAGCCTACCCCCGGGCTGGTCGGCCCCGGAGGTGTCACCGTTTTTAGACGCCACCGGCCCCTGGCCAGAACCCGATCAAAACCCCAATTAATGCCCCATACTGAGCACCGTAGACCATAGCCCACCCCATTACTCCCCCACCTTCTCCATCCCATCTCCCCATCCCATCACCCTATGAAACTCCACGCCGACTACAGCCAGCGCGTTGTGCTCCACACCGCCGACCTGCCCTGGGTCGAATCGCCCATGGCCGGGGTCCATCGCCGCCTGCTGGAGCGCGACGGCGACGAGGTAGCCCGCGCCACCTCGGTGGTGCGCTACGCGCCGGGCAGCGCGTTTTCGCCCCACACCCACGGCGGCGGCGAAGAATTTTTGGTGCTGGAGGGGGTGTTCACCGACGAGCAGGGCGACTACCCGGCGGGCACCTACGTGCGCAACCCGGTGGGCTCGACCCACACCCCCTCCAGCCGGGAGGGCTGCACGATTTTGGTCAAGCTCTGGCAGATGGACCCCGACGACCAAACCCGAGTGGTGGTAGACACCACCCAGGCACCCTGGCGACCCGGCCTGGTGGCGGGGCTGGAGGTGATGCCTCTGCACAGCTTTGGCACCGAGGCGGTGGCCCTGGTGAAATGGGCACCGGGCACGGTGTTTCAGCCCCACCAGCACTGGGGTGGCGAAGAGATCTTTGTGCTGGCGGGCACCTTTGAGGATGAGTTTGGCGCTTACCCGGCGGGCACCTGGCTGCGCAACCCCAGCCGCAGTTGCCACCGCCCCTTCAGCCGGGAGGGCTGCACGATCTATGTGAAGACGGGGCATTTGCCGACTGCGGTGGTTGCCCCGCCGGGGGTGGCGGCGGCTGAGCCGCTGCCGGGGTGAAGGTGAGATTTGGCGGGGGGAGGGTGTATGGATATTGGGGGAGGGGGGTGCGATCGCACCCCCTCCATACACCAACACTAAAGGGGGCAGGCGATTCAATCGCCCGCCCCCTTAGCTGTATTAGCGACCAGCTAGAACCTAGCTAATTACCGCCAGACCCCCCGCCGCCGCTGCGCTAAGAGCCGAAATGGTCGCCGTGGCGAAGA
>DATIVG010000518.1:0-2912 GCA_035466075.1 Nodosilinea sp.
CCCCCACCGGCGGCATCACTAGGCTAGACAGCGTCCCTGTTTTGACTACGGTGTAGCCCTGGGGGTTGGTCTGGTGGTTAGGTGGGGGTGCGTCGAGGCCGGTGGCATTAGTTTCCCCGGTTTCGGTCCCTGGGCCTGGGGTACCCAACAGGGTCGGCAGATTGAGCAGGGGGGATGGGGCGGCGGGCGAGGCGGCGGCGGGTGATGGGGTGGCGGGTGATGGGGTTGGCACTGCCTCAGCCGGGGGCGCGGGCGGCTGCTCAAAGGTGGAGAGGTCGTCGCGCAGCACCCGCCAGAGGTCGGGCGGCTTGGCGGGGGGTGGGGCACTCGTCGCCGGGGCTGGGGCGCTAGCCGGGTGGTCGGTCTGGGGGCTGGGCTCGCCCACAAACTCAAACAGGCCGCTGCGCGATCGCCAAAACCCCGGCACCGACTGGCGAATTTTGCCCAGCCAGGGGCGCGGCACCCACACCACCAGCCGACAGTCGAGCTGAGTGAGCAGCGCATCGACTCGAATCAGCGAGGCCAAAAAGCGGTTTTGCACCGGGGGCGACTGGCGGGTGAGCTGGTCGATGCCCACAATTTGAAACACCGGCGTAGGGGGCAGGCTGCCCTGGATCCGTCGCTGCTGCTTCAGCCACAGCAAGACTTCGCGCACCAGGTCGGGGCGCTCGCCGCTCAGCCGCAGGGTGACCAGGGTGATCTGGCGCGATCGCACCTCCGCCGCCAGGGGCACCGTCTCGGGCAGGGGGCTAAAGTGCGCCTCCAGACGCTGGGCCAGCTGCGCTTGCAGGGCTGCATCGTCGCACACCGCCAGCAGCAGCTGGCGTCGCAGGTTGAGTTGCAGGGCGAGCCGCAGTTCCTGGTAGGCTTCCTGGTTGTGCCCCAGGTAGGTTTGAGAATTCAAAGACACAGCAGCGATCACAACGGTAAGATGCAGGCGTGTGGTAAAACTAGTTGCTATGAACTAGTTTTTGGCAGCTAGTTTCTGGAGGCCAGCGGCTCACCCCAAAATCCATCGCCCCGCCCCCTTCCATTACACTTCACCCCAGGCCAATCGTTTCAGGACAACCGCATCATTTTCAGCCCCCATGCGCGCCACCCAGACCACCGCTTTAGCGCTCACTCCCCTTGAGCTGGCTATTCTAGGCCAGCTCTGGGCCATGGGCGGCACCTGCGACACCCTCACCGCCCTGCCCGTCGAGCGCAAAAGTTCGATGCGCCAGCGCGAGAAAACCTGTCAGACCCTGCGCGATCGCGGCTGGCTCGACTACGACCACGAGATTGCCCAATTTGGCCTTACCCTAACCGGCAAAACCCTGCTCAAGCTCGATCTGTCGGTGTGGCCCGTCACCCCCGACGAGCTGCTGGTGCTGCGCTCCTGCCTAGGGGGGCGGATTGGCCCCCACCAAATCCACCGCCGGGTGCCAGAGTACGACCGCCAGCGCCTGGTAGAAGGCCTGGCCCAGCAGGGGCTTGTGGTGGTGTACGGACGTGCGATCGCAAACCTCCACCTCACCCCCGCCAGCCACCGCCACCTGCAATAAACCTACGCAACAGACAGAATAGCCCCACTCCCCTACCTCCCCCACTCCCCACTCCCCACCCCGCCTTCCTCGGTTCGGTATCCCCTCCTTCAGAGAAATGGCCTGAGCAAGCACTATAGATATAGCTGTCAAGCCGGAGCAAAGAAAATATGGGAAAAGTAGTTGGAATTGACCTCGGTACCACCAACTCGGTGGTTGCCGTCATGGAAGGGGGCAAGCCCACCGTTATCGCCAACGCCGAAGGCTTTCGTACCACCCCCTCGGTCGTCGCCTATGCCAAAAACGGCGATCGCCTCGTCGGTCAGATCGCCAAGCGCCAGGCGGTCATGAACACCGAGAACACCTTTTATTCCGTCAAGCGCTTCATCGGTCGCCGCTACGACGAAGTCGGCACCGAATCCACCGAAGTCGCCTACAAAGTGATGAACGTTGGCAACAACGTCAAAATCGACTGTCCCCAGGCGGGCCAGCAGTTCTCCCCCGAGGAAATTTCGGCTCAAATTCTGCGCAAGCTAGCCGACGACGCCGGTAAGTACCTGGGCGAAAAAGTCACCCAGGCCGTCATCACCGTGCCTGCCTACTTCAACGACTCCCAGCGCCAGGCCACCAAAGACGCCGGTAAAATCGCCGGTCTAGAAGTCCTGCGCATCATCAACGAGCCCACGGCGGCGTCCTTGGCCTACGGCCTCGACCGCAAGAGCAACGAAACCATCCTCGTGTTTGACCTGGGCGGCGGTACCTTCGACGTCTCCATTCTCGAAGTGGGCGACGGCGTGTTTGAGGTGCTGGCCACCTCCGGCGACACCCACCTGGGCGGCGACGACTTCGACAAAAAAATCGTTGATTACCTGGCTGGCGAATTTCAAAAGCTCGAAGGCATTGACCTGCGCAAAGACAAGCAGGCCCTCCAGCGGCTCACCGAAGCCGCTGAAAAAGCCAAAATTGAGCTGTCCAGCGTCACCCAGTCTGAGATCAACCTGCCCTTCATCACCGCTACCCAGGATGGCCCCAAGCACCTGGAAATGACCCTCACCCGGGCCAAGTTTGAAGAGCTCTGCGCCGATCTGATCGATCGCTGCCGCATCCCCGTCGAGCAGGCCCTCAAAGACGCCAAGATCGCCAAAACCGCCATCGACGAAGTGGTGCTGGTGGGTGGTTCCACCCGCATCCCCGCCATCAAAGATGTGGTCAAGCGCACCCTCGACAAAGAGCCCAACGAAACCGTCAACCCCGACGAGGTGGTGGCCGTAGGGGCCGCCATCCAGGGCGGTGTACTAGCGGGCGAAGTCAAAGACATCCTGCTGCTCGACGTCACTCCTCTGTCCCTAGGGGTCGAAACCCTGGGCGGCGTCATGACCAAGCTCATCC
>DATIVG010000519.1:0-3631 GCA_035466075.1 Nodosilinea sp.
GGGGCTGGGCCTGCACCCGCTGGGGCAGTGACAGGTAGGTCCAGGGGAGAGAGGGGGGCGCGGGGGAAGCGGGGGGCGCGGGGGGAGTAGATGGGTGGATGGGTAGATGGGTAAATGAGTGGGTGGGTAAGGGAGGTGCCGAGTTCCCTGGCGTGGAGGACTTTGAGGGGCTTTTTGGGGCTTCGGCTGGGGGCGAATCGGCTGATTTTGGAGCTGTGGGTAAATCTGCCGAGGCTGGGCTGAGGGTGGGCAGTGCCCACCCTACTGAAGATTCGCCGTCTAAACCCTGGCACTGCACCCAGGTTTCGAGGGAAGGGGTGGCTGAGCCCAGCACCAGAGGGCAGTTTTCTAACTCGGCCCGCCAGCGGGCAACGGTGCGGGCGTGGTAGCAGGGGGGCACGTCCTGCTTATAGCTGCTGTCGTGCTCTTCGTCGAGAATGATCAGCCCCAGATCGGGCAGGGGCATAAAGATGGCGGAGCGGGTGCCGATAATGACCAGGGGCTGGGGCGGCTTGAGGCTCTGCCGCCAGGTGTCGTAGCGCTCACCGTCGGCCAGGCCGCTGTGGTAGACCCACACCTGGTGGCCAAACCGGCGGCGAAAGCGATCGGTGAGCTGGGGGGTGAGGCCAATTTCGGGCACCAGCACCAGGGCCGATTGTCCGGCGGCCAGGCGCGGGGCAATGGCTTGCAGATACACTTCTGTTTTGCCCGAGCCGGTGACGCCGTGGAGCAAAAACTGGCGGCTGGTCTGGGGCTTATTTTGGGGCTTATTTATAGAGTCAAGGGCGGCGGCCTGGTCGGCGGTGAGGGGCTTGGGTTGGTCGGCGCTCAGGGCGGGGCCAACCTCGGCCCGCAGCTGCTGGCGCGGCTCGATCACCAGGCAGCCCGCCTGGGCCATGCGCTTGAGGGTGGGGCTGGTGGTTTGGCACAGCTGCAGGGCGTCGCTGAGCCACACATCGCCGCCGTGGCGGCGCAGGGTGGCGATGATGGCCTGCTGCCGGGGGGTGAGATCGGGGGGCAGGGGGTCGCTGGCGACCACAGTCACGGCCTGGCGCTGTTTGGCCTGGGGCGGCTGGGGCGGGGCCAGGTACGACTCGGCCCAGCCCAGCTGGATCAGCTGTTGCAGGGTGCGGTAGCTGTGGCCGCGCTTTTGCAGGTAGGGCCAGGTGTAGTCGGCGCTGGGGGAGCGCTGGAGATCGTCGATCAGGGCTGCGATCGCTGGGGCGTGGGGGTGGGGCAGCGGCTGGGGCAGGGCGTGGCGGCGCAGCCGCAGGCGACGCTGCGATCGCGCCAACATACCCGGCGGCAGCGCTGTCTTGAGCACCTGAATTAGCGGCACCTGGTAGTGGTGGGCAACCCGCTGTAGCAGCGCCCAGTAGGCGGGGGCAAAAAACCGCTGCTCGACAATGCCTTCCACCGGGCGAATTTGGTGGGGCACCAGATTGGCGGGCGGCGTGGTGGAGAGGGAAAGTGCGATCGCACCGATGCTCTGCTGACGAAAAGGCACCGTTAAAATGTCGCCCACCTGCACCGCCAGCTCCTCTGGCACCGCGTAGGTATACTCGGCGGGCTGACCACCGTAGTCCACCAGAACGTTGACCCACTGGAGCTGGGTTTCACCGTCGCCAAAGCCCACGCGTTTTTACCCCCGACATTACCTATGTAGTGTAGAGCCGAACCCCCTGCGATCGCGGCCGCTCACCGCCTGGGTTTCTATCGCGGCGAGCGATAGTTTTCCACAGGCTATTTTCTGTGGAAAACTTTTTAGACCCTGTGGAAAACTCTCTCGCAGGGCATAAAAGAAAAAATAGAGATCGACGAATGGGCCAACAGCAATCCCACCGGCTTGCCAGCGGGGGGCGTTATCGCTGGGTGGCGATCAATCTCGGGGCAAAGTGCCTCAGGACAGCAAAAGATCGCTTCAGGTTTTCCTTAGATTCGCGGTTCATTTTTCGATTTCGCTGTTAGACTACGCAAGTTGCCAAAGAAATGTTACATTGCCTGGGAATTCACAAAAAAATCCGTATTGTGGACTCACAAAATAAGTCCAAGATTCAAGTCTGGGATCAACCGTTTTGTTAGGGGTTGCCATCGGCAGGGCAACTCGAATATAAATGCCTCAAATCTGCATGCTTCGACCTGTAGGTATACAGTTCTATTTACCCCATGACTACTACATATAACTCCGACAGAGACAGTTCCATCGCCTGGGCCGACGAACCCCTGGACGGGTTCGACACCGACCTAAATCGGGTGGCGGAAAAAGTCTCCGCTGCCGATAGCCAGCTCACTCCCGACCTCACTGCCTGGGACGAAGATCGAGAGGTACTGGCTAAATTCTCCCAGTCGGAGGCGATGTCGGAGATGGGGATGTCGGGCTACAGCAAGACCCTGACCGACGATGCCGTGGGTGCCTTCTTTAAAGAGATGGCGCGCTATCCACTGCTTAAACCGAGCGAAGAAATTGAGCTGGCTCGGCAGGTCAGATTTTTGTCGAAGGTCGAAACCGCCAGCGAAAAACTACAAAAAGAATTGGGTCGCAAACCCACCCGCCAGGAGCTGGTGGAGAAGCTGAAGCTCAGCGAGGCTGAGTTTACCCAAAAGCTCCACGAGGGCCGCACCGCGAAGCGGAGAATGATTCGATCTAATTTGCGGCTGGTGGTGTCGATCGCCAAGCGCTATTTAAATCGGGGGGTGCCCTTTCTCGATTTAATTCAGGAAGGTGCCCTCGGCCTCAACCGCGCCACCGAAAAATTTGATCCCGACAAGGGCTATAAATTTTCGACCTACGCCTACTGGTGGATTCGCCAGGGCATTACTCGCACCATCGCCAACGATGCCCGCACCATTCGTCTGCCGATCCACATTGTGGAAAAGCTCAACAAGCTCAAGAAAGCCCACCGCGATCTGCGCCGCGATTTGCAGCGCAACCCCAGCGAGCAAGAGCTCGCCGATGCCCTCGATGTAACCGTCGATCAACTGAGGAGTTTGCAGCAGGTGCGGCGGCGGTCGCTGTCGCTCAACCACCGCGTAGGCAAAGGCGAAGACACCGAACTCATGGAGCTGCTCGAAGACAGCAGCACCCAGACGCCGGAGTCTAAAATTAGCGAAAACATGATGCGCCAGGAAATTACCAGCGTGCTGGCCGAGGTGCTGACCGAACGCGAAAAAGACATCATTACCCTGCGCTATGGTCTGGCGACCGGCGAGACCCATACCTTAGAAGAGGTGGGCGGCATTTTTAACCTGTCCCGGGAGCGGGTGCGCCAGATTCAAACCAAGGCCATGCGCAAGCTGCGGCGACCCCAGGTGGCGGCCCGCCTCAAGGGCTGGCTCAAGTAGGGGCAAACGGTGGTTTGCCCGCCGGTATTCAGTTTTTTCTGCCAAATTTTCCCTCTCAAATTTCCTTCTAAGATCCCCCCTGCCCCCCTTAATCAAGGGGGGTTTTAGTTGGAATGTTGGCAGCAAATATTGGGGGATCGATCTGCATAGCCAACTCACGTACGCCATTGAGCACCCTCCAGCCCATGGATGCCATTCACCTGACCAACATTCGCGCCTTTGGCTATACCGGGGCGCTGCCCGAAGAAAACGTGCTGGGCCAGTGGTTTCAGGCCGACATTGTGCTGTA
>DATIVG010000520.1:0-6201 GCA_035466075.1 Nodosilinea sp.
CAGTTAACGGGCAGCCGATATTCTACACATACCTTTTGTGGCTTTAGGAGAACGGCGGTGAGTAGCTTTAGCGCAGATTTAGTCAGTCGAGACTACGAGGTAAAAATTGGCGATTATTTCAGCCGCGGTTGGGAGCTGTTCAAGCAAAAAGCACCGCTCTTTGTGTTGTTCACGGTCATGCTGGTGCTGATTCAGGTGGTGCTGTCCCTGCTGCCGTTTCCCCTCGGGGCCAGAAGTGAAGAAGGCGGCGCTGGCGGCATTCTCAACTTCGCCTTCAACGTCATTTCTCCGGCGCTGACGGCGGGCTATTACTTTGTGGCTTTTCAGCTGGCGCGGGGGCGCAGCGCCGTTTTTGGCGACTTTTTTCAGGGCTTCAACAAGTTCTTGCCGATCTTTCTCACCGCTCTGGTGGCCGGTCTTTTGACGATTATTGGCTTTGCCCTGCTGCTGTTGCCGGGCATCTATCTGGCGGTGGCCTACCTGTTTGCCCAACCCCTGGTGATTGATAAAAGCGCCGACTTTTGGCAGGCCATGGAAACCAGCCGCCAGCTGATCACCAAAAAGTGGTTTTCGTTTTTTGGGCTGCTGCTGCTGATTTTCTTGCTCAATGTGGTTGGGGCCATGCTGCTGGGGGTGGGCCTGCTGGTGACAATTCCGCTGTCGGTGTGCATTATTGCCGCCGCCTACGAAGATATTGTCGGCCTCAACTCTGTGGCTGAGGTGTAGTTTGGGGCCCAGCCAGGGGGGCCAGGTCAGGGTGCAATGCGGCGGTAAGACTGGCTTTGGGGGGCAGTAGTTCCCTGCTCTCAAATTTAAAAGTCAGACTTTTGTAATCTCTACCTTTAGATATATGTTACGAATGTGTCCTGATCGACGTATTTGTTAACGTCTATCCTTAAATGGGAGATGGCTTGGGCCGTATTTCCTGAACTGTTACGCGTGGGTGTCGGGTTAAACCACCATGAGAGATCTCTGGAAGGTTCAGCTGCCAAGGCTGAGGCCGGTGCGACTCAAATCGGTCAAACTGAAACCCCTGGCGACGGGCGTTGCCCCTGCGCCCCTGGGTGCGGGTGGCCCGACGGCCAAACTCAAAGTATTTGGTGGCCTGGCGTTTGCGGGCCTGGTGCTGGTGCAGGTGTCGGCCTCGCCCCTGGATGGGTTGAGGGGCGCTGACAATGACGGTCAGCTATCGCCAGCCCTGTGGCAAACCACTGGCCTGGTGCGCCAGTCGATTGTGGATCTCTACCGGGCCCGGCGACTGATGGCCCAGGCCAGTGTGGCCCCAGCGGGGGAGACCGCTGCTGCCCCCCCGGCGGCCAGTGCGGCGGCCCCGGCCAGCGCCCCCGACGGCCCCAGCACTCCTGGCGCGCCAAGTGCGGGATCGCAGCCCGCGCCCCCGCCCGCCCCTCAAACCGCCGCCAATGTGAACTTTGACGCGGGCAAAACCATCGATACCAACCTGGAGATGCGGGTTGCGATCGCAAAAAATGCCTCCACCCTAGAGGTCGCCACCTCCGTGGACGGCTACCTGATGGATCTCAACGGCCAAAACTACTGCAACCTGCCCGCCCAGAGCAGTCTGGTGCTCAAGCCCCAGGGGTCGGGCATGGCCGCCGGTAGCTGCACCCTCACCAATAGCGTCTGGCTAGAGCCCGGCGACGGCGGCTACGTCTACGTGGGCGACAGCTGGTACAAAGGCCGCGTGCTGCTGCTCACCGATGGCGCTGGGCTGATGGCGGTCAACTTTGTGCTCATGCACGACTACCTGAGCAGCGTGGTCGGCAGCGAAATGTACGTTGACTGGCCCATGGAAGCCCTCAAGGCCCAGGCCGTCGCGGCCCGCTCCTATGCCCTGGTGCACCATGTGCGCCACGCCAAGCGCCCCTACGACCTCGACAACACCCAGCGCTATCAGGCCTACCTGGGCATTGCCAAAGAGACCAACACCACCCAGGCGGCGGTAGCTGGCACCACCGGCGAGTTTATTAGCCACAACGGCGGCATTGTCGAGTCGCTCTACGCCGCCTCCGATGCCATTGTGCAGGCCGCCCACGGCGGCAACGGCATGAGCCAGACCGGCGCCATGGAGCTAGCCACCAAGGGCTACAACTACACCCAAATTTTGGGCAACTACTACCCCGGCACTAGCCTCTCTCGCCTGGTGGTCGAGTAGTCCCACATACTACACCTGTCACACGACTGCCCTGACCTGCACTTATGGATGTGGGTAAGCAAGGAGGCAGTCCACTATGTCTATTTGCAAGCGGTCTCTCAGTGCTGTTTTAGAAAGAAAGCTCAACCCCGGCACCGGGATAGTTGAGTCGGTGACAACCCCCGACCTGGAATGGGTAGTGCGCGTCAACGGCGTCTACTGGACGGCCCGCGCCGCGCTAGCTGGCCATAGCTTTCAGGCGGGCGACCCCGTGCGCTCCGTCGATCGGGAAGGCAACCGGCTGATCATTGAGCCCATGGCCTAGCGAACTCGCACCGCCCCTGCTGGAAAGGCCCGGCAGGGGCATTCTTTTGCAATGACATCTCCCTTGGCAACCTCAAGGTTGTCTAGGGACACCAACAGCGTTTCACCCGGCGTGACGTTTTCATCGCCCTCGTCATCTGGGTGAGAACAGCCAAAAACCTGAAAACGTTCAACCGTTCGAACGTTCTAGGGAAAATGTCTCCCCCAGGCTGACTAGAGCTGTAATCGCGGCGTTTAGTTTGGCACTTCGCTGAATACGGTCTCGGTGAGCTGCTGCTGAATCAGGGCGGTGAGCTCCACCGCCAGGGGTTGGTAGGCGTCGAGGGTGTCGAGGGGGGCCATCGGCAGCAGCAGGCTCACCGCCACCCACGGGGTGAGGGCACGGTGGGTGAGCTGCGATCGCTGGTTGGCCCAAAACCAGCGGCTGGGGGAAGGGTGCCCCCCGGTGGGCATGGCGTACCACTGCACCACCGCAAAGCTCTGGCGATCGCCCCAGGCGCGAAACCAGCGCGCGGTGACTGGCCCCGTCGCCCCGGCGGCGGCCACCTGGAGCCGCCCCAGCGACTCTAAACGCCAGTTTTGCGCTCCGGCCAGGTCAACCCATTCCAGCTGGGGCTGGTTGCTGTGCCAGGGCTGGGGGTGCAGCAGCACCGCCACCCGCGACACGGAGGCGTCGGCACCGGCGGGCTGGTACTCGGCCAGGCTCCAGGTTTGGCGGTTGATGGGAATGTCATCGACGGTTACGAGCTGCCAGCCCGGCAGCGGCAGGCCCGTGGTTTCAAGGGCGCGCAGCTGGTCGATCTGCGCCACCTGGGGGGTGTTGGCCCAGGGCCACTGGCCGGTCAGGTAGGCGGGTACAATGCCCACCGCCGCCAGCGCGGCGAGGGCCATCACCAGCACAGCTCTTACCCAGCGGCGGGGCAAGGGGCTGGCAGCGGCGGGGGGGTGGGTAGTCATAGGGTGCGATCGCGCCTACACAACAAACAACAGAGCAAACCTATATCGACCTATACCGATGACGGGGCCTGCACCGCCACCGCCAGGCTGGCGGGCACCCGCGCCTGAATGAACCGCAGCAGCAATATGATCGCCACCAGCATCAGCGCCGAGTAGAGGTCGCCGCCCCAGCTTTCGTGGAGCCAGTCAAAGGCCCCGTCGCGCCCGGTGCCGTGGAAATAGCTCAGCAGCGCATTGCGAAAAATATTGCCCACCACGCTCACCGCCACCGTGCCGCCAAAAAACAGCCCCGTTCTCAGTCGAGAGCTGTAAATCCCCGTCCAGTAGGCCAGCATTAGCCCCACGTAGAGGCTGGTAAACAGCATCTTCAGCCCGGCGCAGTGGGGGGCCACCTCCACCGTCTGGTCATTCACGTAGAGGTAAATACTCTGCACCGTCACCGGCATGCCCAGCTGCACCAGCAAAAACCCCGCCACCGAGGCAATCAACCGCTGCAACGGCAAAATATAGGGCTCGATCAGGTAGGGCAGCTGGTTGGGCGTTGCCAGCCCCACTAAAAGCAGCGAAATCGCCTGCAATCTCAGCCCCGCTCGCCCTTTCATGGCCAGGCACAGCCCCACCAGCATCACCGGCAGCGACAGATTCATCCAGTCGGGCAGGCGGGTCAGATACATGAGGCTCGCCAACCCCACCAGCCCCAGCCCCAGGGGATGGCAGCGGTTGGGCAGCGCGCCCCAGGCCCGGCGTTTGCCCCAGGCCAGGTAGGCGGCAAAGGGTAGCCCCAGCAGCCCGTGGCTAAAGTACTCGTGCTGAATGCTGATCGATTTGCTCAGCCAGCCATCGACCCAGTGGACGAGCAGCGGCCCGTAGAGGATCGCCAGCAGGGCAGGGATGGCCCAGGTGGTGAGGGGGTAGCGGCGGAGGGAGAGCATGGGAGTGGGGTGGGGGAGTTGGGGAGTTGGGGAGTTGGGGAGGGTTTAATTTTGAATTTTGAGTTCTGGAGTTTGGCTTGAATTCAAAACTTAAAACTCAAAACCTTCGTCATCCATTGACGACTTGCAAACTATTGGCCTCGGCGGCGGCGGTGACTGATTCCACCATAGCGTCTACGACATAGTCCACCTGCTCCAGGGTGATGCCGGGGTACATGGGCAGCGAGAGAATTTCCTGGCTCAGGGCCTCGGCCTGGGGAAAGCTGCCGGGGCCGTAGCCGAGGGAGCGAAACGCCGGTTGCAGATGGCAGGGAATCGGGTAATGAATGCCGGTTTGAATGCCGGCGGCGGTCAGCTGGGCCTGGAGATTGGCGCGGCTGGTGGGGCAGGTCTCGGCCACGCGCACCACGTAGAGGTGGTAGATGTGCCCCGCCCCGGCCTCGTTGCGCATGGGCAGCAGGCCGTGCTCGGCCAGGGGGGCGAGGCGGCGGTCGTAGTATTGGGCAATGGCGTAGCGGGCCTGGTTCCAGCCGCTCAGGTGGGGCAGTTTGACATTCAGCACGGCGGCTTGCAGGGTGTCGAGGCGGCTGTTGGTGCCCTGGGGCTCGGTGTGGTAGTACTTGCTGGTGGCGCCGTAGTTGCGCAGCGATCGCACCGTGCGGGTCACCAGGGCATCGCTGGTCACCACCATGCCGCCATCGCCCAGGGCGCCAAGATTTTTGCTGGGGTAAAAGCTAAAGGCGGCCCCAATGCCGACGCCTCCGGCCCGGTAGCCCTCGCGCTGGGCCAGGTGGGCCTGGGCCGCGTCTTCAAAAATGATCAGCCGGTGGCGCTGGGCTAGCGCCAGCAGGCCCTGGGGAGAGACCATCTGGCCGTAGAGATGCACGGGCACCAGGGCGCGGGTGCGGGGGGTAATGGCGCGCTCGGCGGCGGCGAGGTCGATCAGGGCGGTGGTGCGATCGCAGTCCACAAACACCGGCGTTGCCCCCGTCCGCAGCACCCCCATCAGCGTGGCAATAAACGTATTGGCGGGCAAAATCACCTCATCCCCCGGGCCAATGCCGCAGGCCACCAGCCCCAGGGCAATCGCGTCGGTGCCGCAGCCCACCCCCACCCCAAACCGACTGCCACAGGCCGTCGCAAAGCTACTCTCAAACTCGCCCAACGCCTGACCCAGTACAAAATCTCCCTGGGTCAGCACCGCATTCATCACCCCCTGCAGCGCCTCCCGCAGCGGCCCATGCTGCCAGGTCAAATCCACAAAAGGAACCGCCCTTGAGGAAGAAAACGTCATACTCGCCTGCCCATATCTGCGTAGAAGTCTGCGTAGAAGACCAGCGCCCACAGCCACCGCGCCCTTGCTGCTCAGATTGCCCGATTGCAACAAACCCGTAACAGACCCCCCAGCCAGCCAATTCTCGAATTGGCAACCCCAGGCATTCCCCGCCCAGGGCAAACGGTAAACTGGGGCAGCCCTGGCTGGGGCTCAGGGCGGTAGCCACCCGCCTAGGCCTTAGACCCCAGTTTGAGCCGCCAGGTTCGGCCCCCGCGCAGCTAAACCACCCCATTCAGCCCCCTTACCCCCATGGATTTTGAAACCGCCCGCGAATTTGTAGTCCGCCAAACCCTCGGCACCAGCGCCGACCTGCCCGACACCTTCATCGCCTGTCTGCGCCAGGGCAAACCCCCCATCCCCGGCCAGGTCACCTCCCTGCTGCTGGCCCTCAAAGTGCTGTTTGAAGGCCTCAAAAACGAACCCACCCTCGATCGCCCCCTCACCCAAGCCCTCTTCATCCTCTCCTACGAAAGCCGCCAGCTCTACGCCCAGGGGCAAAA
>DATIVG010000521.1:0-6810 GCA_035466075.1 Nodosilinea sp.
TATGCCCTCCCCCTCCCCCCTGCTCCACCGCGCCCGCCAAACCCTCAGTCAGGCGGTATCCCGCTACTCCACCGCGCTCCAGGGCAGCCCGCCCCCGGCGGCGATGCCCCACCAGGCGGCGGTGAAAACCGGGCTGGGGCAGCTCCAGAGCCTCACCGCCAAGCTGGAGTCCCGCTGCCTGCGGGTGGCGGTGTTTGGCCTGGTCAGCCGGGGCAAGTCGGCGGTGATCAACGCCCTGGTCGGCGAAACCGTAGTCGAAACCGGCCCCCTGCACGGCGTCACCCGCTGGCCGCGCTCGGTCTACTGGCAGCCCGCCCTCGCCGAGGGCCAGCCCTGGCAAATTGAGCTGATCGACACCCCGGGCCTCGATGAGGTGGGGGGCGACGTGCGCGCCGACATGGCCCAGAGCGTCGCCGCCCAGGCCGATCTGATTTTGTTTGTGGTGGCCGGAGAGATTACCCAGCTTGAATACGCCGCCCTGCTAGAGCTCCAGCGCAGCCAAAAGCCCATGCTGCTGGTGTTCAACAAAATTGACCTCTACCCCGAAGTCGATCGCCAGGCAGTCTACCGCACCCTCACCGAGCGGCGGGCCGCCCTGGGCCCCGGCCCCCAGCTGGCCCTCGACGCCGTGGTAATGGTGGCCGCCAGCCCGGCCCCCCTGGCGGTGCGCACCGAGTGGCCCGATGGCCGCACCACCCAGACCTGGGAGCCCCAGCCCGCCCAGATCGAGCCGCTGCGCCAGGCCCTGCTCACCCTGGTGGCCGAAGATGGCCCGGCGCTAGTCGCCCTCAACGCCCTGCACAGCGCCCGCACCATCGAGGGCGACATGGTTGGTCACGTGGCCAAGCTGCACCGCGATCGCGCCGATGACGTGATCTGGCAGTTTGCCAAGTACAAAGCCGCCGCCGTCGCCTTCAACCCCATTGCCGGGCTCGACCTGCTGGGCGGCGTGATCACCGACCTGGTGATGATTCGCACCCTGGCCCGGCTCTACGGCTTTCCGATTACGGGGCACGAGGCCGGGCGGCTGTGGCGGGCAATTCTGAAAAGCTCGGGCACTCTGCTGCTCAGCGAGCTGGGCAGCGGCCTGCTGGGGGCCGGCAAAACCACCGCCGCCCTGGTCACCCTGGTGGATAGCGCCACCGGGGTAGCCGCCCTGGCCGGAGCCATGACCGCCCAGGCCAGTGCCGCTGGCTACGGCACCTACGCCGTGGGCCAGGCGGCCAAAACCTACCTGGAGCAAGGCTGCACCTGGGGTCCGGAGGGGGTGAGCGCCACCCTGGCCGCCCTGCTCAACGAAACCGACCACTCCACCGCCCTGGCCCGCCTGCGGCAGGAGTTGCAGGCTAGCCTGGCGGGGGTTTCGGCCCGGTCGTAGGGTGGCGGCCTCTGTCGCCTCCGAGGTCAAAGTGGGTACCCTAGACACACTGTTGTTGCTCACCAGATAGCCCCCCCGCGTTAGCAACCCAATCCCTGTGTCGATCGCTATCTGGCCCGTTCTTCACTCTACCGCCAGGGGTGCGTCGGCTATGGCCGCTCTTTCCAATTCTGACTTCACGACGGCCTGCGAACCGGGCCAGACCGTAGCCCCCGCGCCGTCGGCGGGGGTGCCCCCCAGACCCGCGACCTGCCTCAGCGATCTGGTGGAGCAGCCGCCTGCGGTGCTCACCCCCCAGTGCTCAATTCGCCAGGCCGCCCAGGTGATGCGGGAACAGACCCTCAACTGCGTGGTGGTGGCCGAGGGGGGCACCATTTTAGGGCTGTTTACCGAGCAAGAGGTGCTCGATGCCGTGGCCGCCGGGCTCGATATCAACACCACGCCGATTGGCCTGGGGCGCGTGCCCCAGGTGCCGATTTTGCGGCCCAGCCACAGTTTGGCGGAAGCGCTGGAAGTGGTGCAGGCGGCCAACCTGCCCTACCTGCTCGTGGTAGAGGAGCAGGGGCAGATCTGCGGGCTGGTGCCCCAGCAGCGCCTCTACCGGGCGGTGGTGGCAGGTAACCTGACCGGCGGGGCGACCCCCTGGAGCCCCGACCGAGACCCTTATCAGGCTTCAGATCGGGCCCCCGATCGAGACAGCCTGAGCCTGGACTGTGAGGCGCTGTGGCTGGAGGGTGCGGCACTGCCCTTGCCGCCTACGTCACCCCCCGCCTCGCCGCCCGCCCCGTCACTGGATCGGGGGCTGACGGTGCTCACCAACATTCACTATCTGCTGCTGGGGCTAGAGGGCCAGAACCGGCTGCGGGTTTACGGTCGCTGTCTAAAGCTGCTGGGGATGGCCAGCGCGGCGCGGGCGGCGGCCCTGTTTGAAACCCACCTCGACGGCAGTGGGCGGCCTCTGACCAGTCTGCGGGCGGCCTGGAACCGGCCCGATACCCCGGCCATGGACCCCAGCAGCTTACAGAATCTACCGCTGGGGGCCTTGCAGCGGTGGCACGAGGTGCTGGCTCGGGGGGGCCTGCTGCGGGGCAGCGTGGCCGAGTTTCCGGCGGCGGAGCAGCCCCTGCTGCGGGCGCTGGGGGGCGAGACGGTGCTGATGCTGCCGCTGCGCTGCCGGGGGCAATACTTTGGGTTTTTGTATTTTAGTGGCCAGGGGGGCCCAGAGTGGCCCACCGCCACGGTCAGGCTGCTGCGCACGGCGTCGATCAGCCTGTCGCTGGCCTGTGAGCAGTACACCATGCAGTCCTGTCTGCGCCAGACCCAGACTGCCTTTGCCAGCCTGTTTCACCACTGCCCCGACCCGATTGCGGTGACCACCTTTCCGGCGGGGCGGCACCTGCTGGTAAACGCCAGCTATGCCCGCTGGGTGGGTCGCCCCAGCGCCGACATTGTCGGGCAGCGCCCCGCCGACCTGGGGCTGGTGCACGACCGCCGCCAGTTTGCCCAGCTGCGGCGGCAGCTGCGCCAGCAGGGCACCATTCGCAATGTGGAGATTGAATCGCGCCTGGGCCAGGGCCAAACCAAGACCCTGCTGGTGTCGTCGGAGCTGACCCAGTTTAATGACCAGACCTGCCTGATCTCGATTGGCAAGGACATTACCGAGCGCAAGGCGATTCAGGCGACTCTGCGGGCGGCGGAGGAGCGGTTTCGGGCGATTTTTGAGCAGGTGCAGGTGGCGATCTGCCAGGCCGACCTGGACGGCCACCTGATGGATGTCAACCCCGGCATGTGCCAAATGCTGGGGTTTAGCCGTCAGGAGTTGCGCAGCCAAACCATTGCCGACATCACCCACCCCAACGACCGGGCGGAGGATCTGCGCCAGTACCAGCGGCTGCTGGCGGGGGAGATCAGCTCGTTTTCGCTGGAGAAGCGCTATCGCCGCCAGCAGGGCGGGTTTATCTGGGTGGCGCTGACGGTGGGCCTGGTGTGCGACGGGGAGGGGCGGCCACTGTTTAGCATTGGGGTGTCGCAGGATATTAGCGATCGCAGGCGGGGCGAGGCGGAGCGGCGGGCGGCGGAGCTGGCCTTGCAGTCGTCGCTGCGGCGGATTAACAATATTTTGGAGAGCATTACCGACGCGTTTTTTGCCCTCGACCAGCACTGGCAGTTTACCTACCTCAACCAGCGGGCCGAGCAGTTTTTGCGCCGCTCGCGCCACAGCGTCCTGGGCCAAAACCTCTGGTACGAGTTTCCGGAGGTGCTGGGTACGGCCCTGGCAAAGCAGCTGCGCCAGGCCATGGCGGAGCGGGTAAGCCTCACCTTTGAGGAGTACGTGGCCCACTCCGACAGCTGGTGCGAGTTCCACGTGTACCCCACCCAGGAGGGGCTGGCGGTGTACTTTCAAGATGTGACGGGCCGCCGCCGGGCCTACGAGCAGATCGAACACCAGATTCGCCGCGAGCAGGGCCTCAACCGGGTGGTGCAGGCGATTCGCCAGTCGCTGGAGCTGGACAGTATTTTTGACACCGCCGCCCGCGAAATTGCCCACCTGCTCCAGGCTGACCATGTGGATATTCAGATGCGGCAGCCCGCCGATGGCCGCTGGCGGGTGCTGGCTGAGCACCGGGAGGATGACCGCCTGCCCAGTCTGCTGCACCGCACCCTGGGCGACGATACCCCGGTGGCCCACCGGCTGAACCAGCTGGAGATTGTGCGGCTTGGCCCCGGCTGCGGCCAGAACGAGGGCGAGCTAGGGCAGCAAAACGAGCTGCTGACGGCGCTACCCGGCTGCTGGCTGCTGGTGCCGCTACACACCAGTGGGCCTCTGCCCTGGGGCTGCCTGGGCATTCACCGCCGGGTGGCCCAGCTTGAGCCCGAGCCCTGGAAAACCTCGGACATTGAGCTGGTGCAAACCGTGGCCGCCCAACTTGCGATCGCACTGCAGCAGGCCCAAACCCTGGCCCAGGCCCAGCGCGAACTAAAGGAGCGCCAGCGGGTGGAAGCCCGGCTCAAAGAGGCCCAGCGCATTGCCCACACCGGCAGCTGGGAGCTGCACCTGAGCGACCAGCAGGTCGCCTGGTCGGAGGAAATGTTTCGCATTTACGGCCTCAGCCCCCAGCAGCAGCCCCTGACCTGGGCACAGCAGCTAGACGCCCTGGCCCCCGGCGATCGGCCCCTGTGGCAGCAGCAGCTGGAGGCGGCCAGCCGCAGCGGCCAGCCCCTCAACCTGGAGGGCGAGATTTTGCGCCCCGACGGCAGCCACCGCTTTGTGCAGCTGCTGGGGCAGGCCGAGCGCAACGCCACCGGCGGCCTGGTCAGCCTGGTGGGCACCCTCACCGACATCACCGACCGCAAAACCATTGAGGCGCGCCTGGTCTACGAGGCGCTCCACGACCCGCTCACCGGCTCCCCCAACCGGGCCTTTTTTATGGAGCAGCTGCACGGGGCCGTGCTGGCCGCCAAGGCCACCAGCGACCTGGTGTTTGCGGTGCTGTTTATCGACCTCGACCGGTTTAAGGTGATCAACGACAGTTTGGGGCACCTGGTGGGCGACCAGCTGCTGGTGGAATGCGCCCAGCGCCTGGGCTCGGTGGTGCGGGAGAGCGACCTGGTGGCCCGCCTGGGGGGCGACGAGTTTGCCATTTTGCTCAACCCCATCACCGTCATTCCCGACGCCACCAAGGTGGCCGAGCGCATTCACCAGGTGCTGCAAGCGCCGATGATGCTGGAGGGGCGCGAAATTTTTATCAGCGCCAGCGTCGGCATTGCCTCCAACCTCACCGGGGCGGTGGAGGCGGTGGACTTTTTGCGCGACGCCGACACCGCCATGTACAAGGCCAAAGAAAGCGGGCGGGGCCAGTCGGCCCTGTTTGACCCCGACATGCACGAGCAGGTGGCCACCCGGCTGATGCTCGAAAACGACCTCCAGCGGGCCGTGGAGCGCCAGGAGCTGATCCTGCACTACCAGCCCATTGTCGCGCTGGCCGACCACCGGCTGATCGGCTTTGAGGCCCTGGTGCGCTGGCAGCACCCCCGCTGGGGGCTGATCTCGCCCCACACCTTTGTGCCGCTGGCCGAAGAAACCGGCCTGATTTTGGCCATCGGCGAATGGACCCAGCTGGCCGCCTGCCAGCAGCTCCAGCAGTGGCGGCAGCAGCATGCCGAGGCCCAGGAGCTGGTGATTGGCGTCAACCTGTCGGTGAAGCAGTTTGCCCACCCCCGCCTGATTGCCACCATTGACGAGGCCCTGGCGGCCACCGGCCTCAGCAGCCGCCACCTGCGCCTCGAAATTACCGAAAGCGCCCTGATCGAAAACCCCAAGACCGCCGAGGCGATTTTGCAGGCCCTGCGGGAGCGGGGCATTCAGCTGGGCATCGACGACTTTGGCACCGGCTACTCGTCGCTGAGCATGGTGCATCAGTTTCCCATGCAGATTCTCAAGATCGACCGCTCGTTTATTGAGGCCATGGAGGTGGACCCCCGCGGGGTGGCCATGGTGCAGGCGATTTTGGCCCTGGCCCAGAGCCTGGGTATGGCTGCGATCGCAGAAGGGGTCGAGACCGAAAGCCAGCTAGAGCAGCTGCGCCAGCTGGGCTGCCCCTACGCCCAGGGCTACCGCTTTGCCAAACCGCTGCCCGCCGCCGAGGCCGAGCAGCTACTGCTGCGCTGGCCCCACCCCCAGTGAGGTGGGGGCCAGCGACCAAAAGTTAGCCCGGCTGGCCCCCACCAATCGGCACCTTGACTACCCGCCGGTGCGACTGAAGGTGCGCTCCAGAGTACGACGGAGACTGCGGCGCAGGGTTGTGAGCCGGGCGGGACGCGCCACCGGCACAGCCACCGGCCGACTGTCGGGATCGCGCAGGTAGCGGTAGTGGGCCCAGATCTCCCAGTAGGGGCAGCCGGGTTGAATGCGGTAGCCCGCCCAGTGCAGGTAGTCGAGGGGCTTATTGACCTTTGGGTCATACAGCGCCATGCCCTTGGGGTCATGCAGCGCCATGCCCTCGGGCGCCAGGGGCACAAAGTGGGGGCTGCCCGCCCAGTTGCCCGGGCCGCCGCCGGGCTGGCGCACCAGGTTAAACCGCCGCGCCACCCGCTCGAGAATCAGGTAGTTGATGATCGGCTGGTCGGAGGTTTTTTCAGAAAAGTCGAAGTAGTCGGGGTGGGCGGCGCATTTGGCAAAAGTGTCGTACAGGTCTTGCTCGCTGACCAGACCCTTTTTGGAGCCCCAAAAGCCGCAGTTGAACATATCCTCCAGTTCAGCGGCAGTAAAGACGCCCTGGTCGACCACCGCCGGGGCAAACACGTTGCGAATGCCACCCCGGTGCTGGTAGTCGTAGCTGATGAAGTCGTAGTCGTCGAGGTAGTCGAGCACCTGGGCAATGGCGCTAAACACCACCACGTCGGTGTCGATGTAGAGAAAGCGATCGAAGGGG
>DATIVG010000522.1:0-5583 GCA_035466075.1 Nodosilinea sp.
AGCAGGGCCAGCGTTGCCCACATCAGCACAGCGGAAAACCCAATCATGGTCGGCTGTCGCTGGGTTTGAGCGGATTCCACGGCAGGCTTCCTCGGCTAGGGCACAGCTATATATTGTAGAGATCTTGTAAAGAAGCTCGCGCGACAGCCCCAGGCGCCCGATAGAACCCTAGGCAGCCCCCAGTCAGCTCCCAAGAAATCCCCCGAGAAGCCATCGGTCTCACCGCTAGAACTGGGGAAGGCCGCCCCCGGGCAGAAGCTCAGCTAAAGCCAAACTACTCAGAGAGGCGGCAGCGGCTAAAGTCGATTTGCGGCCCGGTCGAGCACTGCACCAGGCTGCGGCCCGCGGCCAGGGCGGCGGTGCTGGTAGCATAGGTTTCGCCATCGGTGAGCGGCGTAAACTCCGGCGTAATCACCCAGCAGCAGAAACCCGTTGAGCGCCGGTAGGTGACCGCCACCAGCCAGTCGGTCAGGGCGATCAGAGTATTGAGCTGGTCAGTTACCATGGGCAAACCCCTCCCCAAACCTGGGAGCATGGTGGCAAAGATACCGAAGTCATGGGCAGCTAACGTCACGGGCAGTCATAGATGACCGTCACCGACCGACGCCACGCTGCCGATGCAATTCGGATAGTTACCTATTGCTATTTAGCACAAGTGTACTATACTAAATGTCTAAAGACAACTGGTCAGGGTTCAGGGGTCTTGTCCTACAGCACTGAGGCGACTATGGCGGCAAAGAAAGGCAAAGAGCAGACCGAGAAAGAAAAAGCGCTCACCATGGTGCTCGGTCAGATTGAGCGCAACTTTGGCAAAGGCGCGATTATGCGCCTCGGCGATGCCGCCCGCATGAAGGTTGAGACCATTCCCACCGGTGCCCTTACCCTCGATTTGGCCCTGGGCGGCGGCCTCCCCAAGGGGCGCATCATCGAAATCTATGGCCCAGAGAGCTCCGGTAAAACCACCGTGGCCCTCCACGTGCTGGCCGAAGTGCAAAAAATGGGCGGTGTCGCCGCCTTTGTGGATGCCGAGCACGCCCTCGACCCCATCTATGCCGCCGCCCTGGGGGTCAATGTAGAAGAACTGCTGGTCTCCCAGCCCGACACCGGCGAAATGGGCCTGGAGGTGGTCGATCAGCTGGTGCGCTCATCGGCCATTGATGTGGTGGTGGTAGACTCGGTGGCCGCCCTGGTGCCCCGCGCTGAAATCGAAGGGGAAATGGGCGATGCCCACGTGGGCCTCCAGGCGCGCCTGATGAGCCAGGCCCTGCGCAAGATCACCGGCAGCATCGGTAAGTCGCAGTGCACCGTAATCTTTTTGAACCAGCTGCGCCAAAAAATCGGCATCTCCTACGGCAACCCTGAGGTCACCACCGGGGGCAATGCGCTCAAGTTTTACGCCTCGGTCCGCCTCGACATTCGCCGCATCCAAACCCTCAAGAAGGGCACCGAGGAGTACGGCATTCGCGCCAAGGTCAAAGTGGCCAAAAACAAAGTCGCTCCCCCCTTCCGAATTGGGGAGTTTGACATTCTCTTTGGCCAGGGCATCTCCAGCATGGGCTGCCTGGTTGACCTGGCCGAGCAGCACGGCGTGATCGTCCGCAAGGGGGCCTGGTACAGCTACGAGGGCGACAACATCGGCCAGGGCCGCGAAAACACGATTCAGCGCCTGCAAGAGGATGCCGAGTTTGCCGCCAAGGTTGAAGCCCAGGTGCGAGAAAAGCTAGAGATCGGCGGTGCCGTTGCCGATGTGGCCGATGTGGAGATTGAAGTCGAAGACGAAGCCTACCTGGACGACGCCGAATAACCCCTGCCCAGTTAGCCCCAGGTGCTAAATCGAAGCCCCGGCGCTCAATGTTGAGCGCCGGGGCTTTAGGTATTGCTGAACGGTGACAGAAATTTGGGCAGGGGCAAACGGTCGTTTGCCCCAAAGGAAATCTAGATCAAACGGCCTCAGCTGAGTTGAGGGTTACCATGAGGTCGTTGAAGTCGTTGTCACTGTGGTCTTCAAAGCTCCAGGTATTGCCCTCGCGTTTGACTTGCGCACTGCCCAGGGTGACATCTTCGACAGTGGCCAGGTTAGTCAGGCTACCGTCAATTAGCAGCGCCGGGGCATAGTACGCACCGCCGACCAGGGTGAGGTCGAGGTCAGCGGCGGCGTTGTTGCCGACAAATAGCTCGGCATCGAGCAGGTTAGCCGCCACGGCTGCTTCATACCCTGCTTCACCGGGCAATAGCCCGCCTACGGCACCCCGGGCATCGGTTTCGTAAAACTTGAGCACATTGTCAAAGGCAGCTTCCCGAGTCACGGTGACATTCACCGCGACATCGCCATCAAACCCGGTCAGGTCAATCAATTCCGCCACGGGAGTCGGTGCGTCAAGGGTAGGCTGCACCTCAAACTGGCTGACAATGCGGGGCATGAGGTCGAGAACAGCCTGGGGGTTGGCCAGCAAGTCGGCTTCGCTATAGGCGTCGATGCCGTAGGTGGTAACAGTTAGCGTTTGGGTCTCAGCGTCTACATCCAGCTCGGTCCAGCTAAACGTGTGGGCCGACACATAGTCTCCCTGGAGCAGCGTGGCGTTGATTAACCCCTCTGCCGCCGCCAGGTTGTCATTCAACCCAACAGGGTCGTAGCCCAGCAGGTCGGTTTGAGAAACTAGCACCTGCTTGAGGAAATCATCTTTGTCGTTGGGGGTGTCGTCGAGGTCGGGGTTGACCGGCAGGGCATCATAGAAGGCTCGCTGCTCGGGGGTAATCAGCCCAAAATTGGCGGCAATATCGATCACGTTAGGGCCAAACCGGCCATCAAAGAAGGCCACCGGGCCGGTCACAATCTCGAAAGCATTGGTGGCGATCTGCGCCTGGCCAGGGCCCGCTTGATAGGTGAGGTTGTTAACGATGGTGCCGTGGAAGTCGCCCGCCATAAACACCACGTTGTCGATGGCGTTTTGGTCAATAAAGCTCAGCAGCTCCGTGCGCTCGGCGGCATAGCCCTCAAAGCGGTCTTCAGCATTGGCCACCCCAAAGTTTTGAATGGGTTCTGGAATGACCACAAACTTCCAGGTAGTGCCATTTTCCTGAGCTTCTAGCAGGTCAGCCTTGAGCAGATCGACCTGGGCGCGACCGAGCAGGGTACGGCTAGGGTCAAAGGCCTGCACTAAAAACTCGGTGGGGTTCGCCAGGCTGGCGGGCTCTAGCTGCCCGTCGCGGAAAGAACGGCTGTCGGTGACAAAAATCGACGCGTCGCTGCCAAAGGACTGGGCCCGATAGAGCTGCCGTTCACCGGCAGTGCGCTCGTCCCCGGTCTCGCCGTAGAATTCATCGCGGATCGGCTGATACTCCTGGTAGGCCTGCAGCGCGTCTTCGTAGACCTGGGTGTCGTTGACAAACTCTACGGCATCGGTAAACAGGGGGTCGGGCGAGGAGCCGATGTCTGGGGCGTCAGGGGATTCGCCTGGCGCTGCACCGCCCGCAAAGTTGTCCACAATTTCGTGGTCGTCGATGGTGGCGATAATTGACGTGGTGGCCTGCAAGTCAGCCGTGGCGCTGAGGCCAAAGCGGGGGCTGAGCACTTCGCTGTGCTTAGTGCGGAAGTCGCTCAGGGCGCGGGCCTGGGTCACCCCAGGGAGGGCGGGGGTTTCTAGGTCAGCGTAGATGGTGTCGCCCAGTTTGACGAAGACATCCAGGTTGCGGTTGGCGGCAGAATTCAGGATCGGGTAGGGGGGGGCTTGCTGCCAGTCGCCGCCGATGCCAAAGGTGAAGCCGGTGTAGGTGCCCTGTTCTGCGGCGGTGATAAAGCGGCCGGCTTTGGTCAGACCAGCGGCATCGGTAGCGCGAAAGTAGTATTCGGTGCCCGCATCGAGGCCCTCGACCTCGACTTTGACAGGGAGGATGCCGTCGGTGACGGTGGCGGTGACGGTGCCCGCGATGCTGGCAAAATCGGCATCGGTGGAATAGTCAAAGGTCACCTCCCCAGCTGCGGTGCTGCGCGCCCACAGCACAACGGAATCTTGGGTGACATCGCCGCTGGCGACGCCGTTGGGCAGGGTGTCGGCCACATCGACGTATACGAGGCGGTGGTCAGAGGTAGGGAAGGGAAAGTCGCCATTGAGGCGATCGAACAGCGGGTCTTCAGCGGGCAGCCAGAAAACGCCAGCGTCGGTAATGCCTAAGCTGCTGGAGGGTAGGGCGTAGTCGGCCCGCAGGTTGCCGGGGCCAAAGGGCGCTTCGCCAAAATCAGCTGTGTCAAAGGCTGGATTGCCCAGGTGGGTGAGGTTATCTAATCCCTGGCGCTCCGCCGCATCTACCCCGCCCTGGCTGCTGGGGGTAACGGCGGTATTCACCAGCGGGTTGTCTAGCAAGAGCTGGGCTGAGCCAGGAATGCTGTCGCCGTCAAAGGGGTCAGAGTTTTGATCGCCCATGATGACGAATTTGGTTCCGGCGGCGAGCCCGCCGCTGAGGCCGTTGTCGTCGTAGATGTAGTCGGCCCCTTCGATGTAGTCGGCCCAGAAGCGAATCTCGTCGTAGTTGCGGCGACCGTTGCGGTCTTCGGGGCCGTCAAATACGGGTGGGGTGGGGTGGCTGGCAAGGACGTGGATGATCTCACCGTTGACCTCAACGGGCAGATCGACGTGGTTTTTGGAGGAGAGTCGTACGGCGGCGAGTTCTTCAGAGGTGAACCAATTGGCGGTGTCGCCGTTGCCGTCGGCATCGTTGGGGTCGGTGGGCAGCAGGGCACCGGGCATGTCGGCCCAGAGAAATTCCTGAAACGTGCGAATTTGGTCTTCGACGATGGGGTATTTGGAGTAGATGACGAAGGCGAACTGCCCAGGGAAGAAGCCAAAGCCGTAGGCGTCGTCGGGGCCACCGATGCTGCCGTCGTTGTTGAGGTCGAGGCCGGAGGGAATACCGGTGTTGGAAGGGGCGGCGTAGACGTAGGGATAGTCGACCGGGTCCACACCGTTTTGGGAGACAGCCAGGTAGTTCTTTTGGAAGAGGGCAGCGGCGGTGCCGGTGGCGTCGTAGTCGAACTCGTTGATCAAGACGACGTCGGGGTTGTTGCGCTGGATGGTTTCGGCAATCGCCTGGGCCTGGGTATTTTCGGGCGTTGACAGATCAGTGATTAGGTCTCCCTCAGCGGCACGGTTGAGGGAAGCGTTAAAGGTAGCAAAGCGAATGGCCATAGGGTTTAGTTGTGAGGGACTTTGCAGAGCATTAGGAGGGCAGGGTAGCCGCTAAAGAATGGGGTGCGATCGCACCTCTGCCGATCTGTCTATACCAGTGCGATCAACGCTGCATGGCCCTAAATTTTTGGACGCACCGATCGCACCAAAAACGAGAATATCGCCAGGAAATCAAGAGCAGTTTATAGGTACTTTAATTTTTGCTGATGGAGCCTCAAAACATAGCGCTGCGCAGGACTTGAAAACCCTCTGTGGCAAGACTTTAAGCGCTTTGCCAAGGCTTAACCTACTGCTAAAAATCAAGCTGATGCGCGTTTTTTGACAGCTACAGATATCCCGCTCAATCTCCCCACCAGAGTTAGATTCAGCGGTCTATAGCCATAGCAGT
The DNA here is from genome assembly GCA_035466075.1 of Nodosilinea sp. GTDB lineage: Bacteria > Cyanobacteriota > Cyanobacteriia > Phormidesmidales > Phormidesmidaceae > Nodosilinea. Next base: position 5,572 of record DATIVG010000522.1, read on the forward strand.
AGCCAGTAGAGT
>DATIVG010000523.1:0-12884 GCA_035466075.1 Nodosilinea sp.
CGGCGGTGGCGACTCCGTGGCCGCCGTCGAAAAAGTCGGTGTCGCCGAAAAAATGAGCCACATCTCCACCGGCGGCGGCGCCAGCCTGGAGCTGCTCGAAGGCAAAGAGCTGCCGGGCATCGCCGCCCTAGACGACGCCTAACGCCTAGCGCCTAATCAGCGGCTGAAAAAGGGGAGGGCGCATGCGCCCTCCCCTTTTTCAGTGTTTGACTCTAGTTGCCCAGGCCCGCGCCCCTAGTCCCACAGCATCCACTCGTAGGGCGTCCCCGCCAGCGCCTCAGCCACCTGCTCAAAGTTGAGCAACATCTCCTGCACCGCAAACGGATTGGTCTTGGCAAACCCCACCTGGGCCTGCTCCACCTCAATGCCCAAAAAATCGCAGATCTTGCCGTAGGCCACCTGGGGGTTGTCAGAGACATCGTCTTCGTAGGTCAGGCGCAGCACCGGCAGCTCCCCCACCGCCCGATCCAGAGCCCTAAAGCTCTCATCCCACTGCTGAAAATGGCTGACCAGCGGCTGCGTCGCCCGGTCGATCGCCGCCGCTTCTACCGGCAGGCTCACCTTGGTCAGCGATGAGGCCTCGTGGGCACCGAGGTGATACTGCTGGCGCTGTTGTGCGATCGCACTTGAGATCATCTTTCTCAGATAATTTTTTCGCTTCAACACAATCACATGGCTCAACCCCAGACCACCCAAGTCGGCCAAATAGTCCTCTAGGGCAACCTGCGCTCGGCTCAGGTGAAAAAACTTAGTTTCAAACCCATAGTATTTCGCGCCCCCCTTCAGCAGCCGGGCTTTCAGGGCATGCAGCCGCACAAACTCCGTCAACCGACCCGGCAACAGCTGCGAGAAATACCTAAAGCTGCCGTGCATGGTCGCCTCAAACAGCTCCCCATCCCAATAGATATTCGGGTTCTGGCTCAGCAGGTCGCCAGTCACCGTGCTGCCACTGCGGCCAATGTGAAACATCGCCACCTTGGCCATTTTCTGGGCCACCCGCCGCTTCAAATCAGTCATACCCCTAGAGCCCTAAACATCAACCCGTCTCCCCTTTCCCGTCACCCCCTGCCTATCACCCATCGGAGGCGCTGCCTAAGGCCAGCCGCGTCAGCTGCTGCACCTCCTTAAACAAATCGGGCGCCACCACCATCACCGCCAGCCCGTAGGTCAGCGTCCCCGCCGCCGTGCTCACCACCGCCAGCACCAGGGGGCTCAGCCGATCGCCCACCGCCCAACCGAGGCTCAGCATCACCGTCGCCATCAGGGCCGTGCTCACCAGCGGCCCCACAAACTGTTTCAGGTACGTCAACCACGGCACCTCAATCAAAGCGCCCACCACCCACTGCCCCACCGGAAACATGACGTAGGCCCGAATTAAATAGGCCAGCGCCACCGCCTCAATCCCCCACCGCACCGCCAGCACAAAGCCCACCACGTTCAGCGTGGTATCCACCAGCCCCAGACCCAAGCGCCAGTGGGGCTTATCCATCGCCATCAGCACCGAACTTTTAAAGAACGTGACCGAGCGCATCACCCCGGCCAGCGACAGCAACTGCAACACCGGCACCGCCGGTAACCACTGCTCCCCAAAGATCACCACCACCAGGGGCAGGGCCAGCACCGCCACCCCCACAAACGCCGGAAACGCCACCAGACTGGTGAGCTGAGTGGCCCGGTAGTAGGCCCGCCTCAGCTGATCGAGATCATCCTGCAACCGCGAAAAAGTCGGCAGCGCCACCTGGTTACTGGTGTTCACCAACAGGTAGGTCATAATCGTCAAAATCCGGTAGGCCAGGCTGTAGTAGCCCAGGGCCGTGGCATCCAAAAAATAGCCAATCAGCAGGTCGTCCGCCCGCGTATGAAAAAAGGTCAGCGCGTTAAAGCCAAAGGTGGTCACGCCAAAGTTCCACAGCTCCTTCAGGGGGGCCAGCGCCACATGCAGCCCCGGTCGCCAGTCGCTGAGCCGCCACAGCACCACCACCGCCACCAGTTCATACACCAGCTGCTGGCCCACCAAGCTCCACACCCCCAGGCCCGCCAGCGCCATGGCCACCCCCACCCCGCCGCTGAGCGCCGTCGCCACTAGCGATCGCAGGGCAATCGCCCTAAACGCAAACGCCCGCTCCAGCACCGCCTGCTGCACCGTGCTAAACGAAGTAATCACAAACAACACCGAAAAAGCCCGCAAAATCGGCACCAGCTCCGGGGCCTCAAACCACCCCGCAATCCAGCTTGCCGACCCCAGCGTAGAGGCGCACAGCACCACGCTAACGCCAAAATTAAGCCAAAAAACCGTATCCAAATGGGTCTGGTCAATCTGCCGACGCTGAATCAGCGCCTTGGCAAACCCCTGGGCCAAAAACACCTGCATAAACGCCAAAAACACATTGGCCAGGGCCACCAAACCAAAATCCGCCGGCCCCAGCAGCCGCGCCAAGATAAAAAAGACAACTAAAGAAACCGCCTGGCTGCCCCAGTTTTGCACCGCCGTCCAGACCACTCCCTTAGCGGCCTTCTGTTTAAGATCCATGGGGTTTTTGTCTACTAGGTTTTTGTTTACTGGGTTTTTGGCTACTGGCCGCCAGCACCCCATTACGCCCGTCGGGAGGTACCCCCCAGGCGCAGCCGCATTTTCTCCAGCGCGCTGACGTAGCGCACCCCCATCAGCAGGGCAGAGACCCCCAACCGCTGCCTAATCGTCTTCAGCGCCGGATTTTTAAAGTTGCTGATGGTGAAATTAATCGGCGGAATCAGGTCTTGCACGATCAACCGACCCAGCATTTTGGTCTGCTGTAGCCAGCTATCCTCCGGGCGAATAAAGTGATCGTACATGCCCCCAGCCGTCCTCATCGTGCGGCGACGCAGGGCATCCCAGGTGGGCCGAGCCGGGTGCCGCACCCTGACATCTTCGGCATAGGTTTGAGCATAGCCCGCCTGAAACACCCGTCCCCCCCACTCCAGATCCCCAAAGGACTTCAGCGACTGATCAAACGGCCCCACATCATCAATCACCGAGCGGCGCACCAGCACGTTGGCGGTGGCCCCGCCCTTAAAGATCTTCAAGTACCGTTCCTGGGGAAACAGCGACACCATCTGGTAGAGCTCCACCAGGTTGGGGTTGTGGCTATCCTGCGGAAAAATCTCGACCTTACCCACCACCATGTCGTAGGAATGCGGCTCCATAAAATGGGCCACGCCTCGCTCTACCCAGGCCAGGTCTGGAATACAGTCGGCATCGGTAAAGGCCAGAATATCGCCCTGGGCTACGCTAATGCCCCGGTTGCGAGCCGCGTAGGAGCCCGGAGTCGGCTCCTGCACCAGCTTCACGCCCATGTAGTCATCCACCAGTCGCCTCACCGCCTCTAGAGAGTCAGAGCCGTTGTCCACCACAATGATCTCCAGGCAGGCCGCCGGATAGGTCTGCTGCGACAGCGCGGCCAAGCAGCGATAGAGCCCTGCTTCATCGTTAAAGACCGGAACAATGACTGAAACTAGCGGACGGTCTGCACTCTGCATAGCACTTAATTTCCTATTGCCTGGGCTATGGGGTTGAGGGGCTGGGGGTCAGTCTCCTGGGTGGCGGTCTGCTGCTGCTTCAGGTTCGACCACTCCGCATCGGTGAAGTTTTCGTGGTAAGACCGCTCAACGTTTACATCCCAGAGGCTGTGGTGCTCCCCGAGGGTATTTTTTGCCGCTAGAGAGGCCGTCAGCATGGAATGATCCTGGTTATTGTACCGATGCATGCCGTTGCGGCCAACGGTTTGCAGATTTTCAAAGGGTTCAAGATAGCGTTGCAGCACCTGCAAATGCTGGCGGTACTCACCGTCATAGACCGGGTAGGCCTTGGGCTGGCGAATGACGCAGCCATCTTCAATATCCCCAGCCCGCACCCCCAGGTTGAGCCGCACAATCTCTTGCGCCGCCAGCTTTACCAGCTGAGCGTCAGTCATCGTCCAGAGACTATCCCCTGCACTGCAAAAATACTCCAACCCCAGACAGGTCTTTGTTGGATCGGGCACCATTGCCGGGCTCCAGTTCTTAAAATTTTGGATGCGGCCCACCTGAAACTCGGGGCTGTGGATGTACAGCCAGTTATCGGGAAACAGGTGAGGCTGATCGATGATCAGCGACACGATCAGAAAGTCGCGGTACTTTAGCCCGTTAGCGGCGGCCATCACCTCGGGCGGCGGCGGCGGATCCAGTCGGTGAATCAGCGCCGAGATTGGCATGGAATTAATCACGTAATCGCCGGTAATCTCAAAAGTATGCTCAGCCCCCTGACCGGCAGGCCCCTGACCGGCAGGATCAGTTTGCTTCGCTATCACCCGTTTAACCCGGTTATGGTGGTGCTCTATCCGCACAATTTCGGTGTTGAGCTGCACCGGGGAATGATGGGCCACTAAAATCTCCTGGCAGCGCTCCCACATCATGCCCGGCCCCAGGCGGGGGTAGTCAAAGGTCTTGATCAGGCTTTTGGCGGTTTGGCTACCAAATATCGCATTGATGAGTACCTGCTTGAGCGACATATTTTGAATGCGCTGCGCCGCCCAATCAGCCCGAATTTGGTTACAGGGAATACCCCATACCTTCTCGGTGTAGGTCTTGAAAAAGGTTTTGTAGAGTCTCTCCCCAAAACTGTCGATCACCCACTCCTCAAAGGTTTCAGCCTCAAAGCTGGGATTGAGGAACTTTTTGAGTTTGGCGTTGAGGTAGCTGAGCACCATGAGCATACTTTGCCCCGGCCCCAGGTTTTTGAGGGTTTTACCTAGGGCCAGCGGATAGTCGTAAAACTTGCCTTGATAGTAGATGCGCGACAGTCTGGGCACCTGAATAAATTCATCGCCGAGGATCTCTTGCCAGAGCGCGTTGACTTCATTGACTTTGGTAAAAAAGCGATGCCCACCGATGTCAAACCGATAGCCTTTGTAGACCTCGGTGCGTGAGATTCCTCCCACCTGGCCGGCTTTTTCTAACACAATCGACTGTACGCCCTGCTTCATCAATTCATAGCTGGCGGTTAGCCCCGCCGGCCCAGCTCCAATGATGACAACGGGATAGTGAGGCATAGCGAGGGAACTCCGTAGATAGGCCAAGCAGTGGGCCAAGAGATGGATCAAGGTGACGATCGGCTAAATGCACAGCCCCAACGCCGGTCGAGCTTTGAACCTAAATATTTGAATCTGGATATTTAGACCTCGAGACTAGAGCTGAATGACTGAGCGTGAGCACAGGGATGCGCTGGGGGAGCACCGGGACCGCAGAGCCTAGCGGTAATCTCCTCTATTCGCGCGGGGGAAGACGCTCCCGGACAGGTGGTTTGAGCTTTACCGTTTCCCTATGGAATGTAGAGGTTCTTACGGCCAATGCCCACTCTTTCCCATAGTTTTTATGGAAAATTTATGGGTCGTTGCTGACTCTGCGAGGGGCCGTCGAGCTAGGGAAGGGTTACCGGCCTGCGGCAACCCGTCGGGCTAGGCGTTGCTGGGGGGAAGGTCACCCTCTTGAGCGGTGGGCCCGAGGGGAGCCTCGGGATCTGCGGCCCCGGTGCTCCCCGGCGACTGCTCGAGCACATCAATGACCCAGGCTTCTTCAATCCAGGTTTTGCAGACCACGGCTAACGGCAGCGCCAGCACCAGCCCCAGGGGCCCGAGGAAGGTGGCAAAAAAGATTTGGGAAATGAGCGTGGCGGCGGGCAGCAGCGAGATCTGCTTCTGCATCACCATGGGGGAGAACCAGTAGCTTTCAACGTTTTGAATGAGCACGTAGAGCACAATCACCGCCAGGGCTGTGCCGGGGGACTGAAGCAGGGCCACAAACACGGGAAACACGGCGCTGAGCGTGGGACCCAGGTTGGGGATGAAGTTGAACAGTCCGGCCAGCACGGCATGGGCAAAGGCGTAGGGTACCCCCAAGATCACGAGCCCGGTGAAGCTCAGGGTGGCGACAAAGATTGAGCTGAGGGCGACTCCCCCCAGCCAAAACATGAGGGATTTTTCGCACTTGGTCAAAATGTCGTCGGCGCGGCGGCGATAGCTGGATGGAAACAGCCGCAGCAACAGGCGTCGGTAGGCCGAGGGGTTGGACAGCATCATGAGGGCGAGCACCACCAGCAGCAGCACCTGCAACACAATGGCCACAGAGCTGGAGAAGAAGGTCAAAAAGTTGCCAAAGACGGTGGACCCGATGGAGGCCGCCTGGCGGAGCAGATCGGGTAGGGCGGGCAGCAGTCGCAGATCTTGATCGGGGAACCACCTGGGGGGGCGGGCCTGAAAGGCGTCGAACCAAATGCCCAGCTGCTCAAAGCCTTTGGGGGTGAGCAGCAGCAGCTCTTGAAACTGGCTGACAAACAGCGGCAGCACCAGACCCAGGAAGATCACACCGCCGAGGAGCACCAGTGCCCCGGTGACCAGGACGGCGCGATCGCGGGGCCAGCCGTATACCCGCGCAAAGAACCGCACCAGGCTGTTGAGGGCAATGGTGATCACCACGGCCGCAAAGATGAGCAAGACAATCTGGCGAAACTGCCAGAGAATGACGAGCACAATGCCCAGCAAGACTAGGTTGATCCAGTCGGTTAGCTTCACTGCAATGGCACCTTGGGGGGAGAGGGTAGCCGGGGGTAAAGAACCGCCAAGGCTGGTTCAGACCACCTGGCGCTGGCTGGTATGCTGGGAATTTATCACATTCTGTTGTGAGTGATATGGTAGCCCCAATTCCCACGTCCCTGCGCGCCCAGCAGCACCCGATGATTCGGGGTTTGGCCGACCGCATTGAGGCCACCTGGAACCAGCATTTGGAGCTGTCGCCCTACCAGCTGCCGGAGGATCTTGGCTATATTGAGGGCCGCCTGGAGGGGGAACGGCTGACCATTGAAAACCTCTGCTATCAGACCCCTCAGTTTCGCAAGCTGCACCTGGAGCTGGCCCGGGTGGGCAACAATTTGGATATTTTGCACTGCGTGATGTTTCCCCGCCCCGAGTTTCACCTGCCGATGTTTGGCTGCGACCTGGTGGGGGGGAGAGGGCAAATTAGCGCCGCCATTGTCGATCTGTCGCCGGTGGCTGAGGCGCTGCCGGAGGGCTACGGCGAGGCCCTGGGGGCGCTGCCCGATCAGCGCTTCGCTGAGGAGCGCGATCTGCCGGGCTGGGGCAGCATTTTTTCGCCCTACTGTCGGTTTATTCGCCCGACTACGGCGGCGGAAGAGCAGGCCTTTGTCGATTTGATTGGCACTTACCTGGCGCTGCACTGCCAGCGGGCGGTGGCCACTCCCGCCACCCCGGCCCAGCTGGAGCAGATTGTGGCGGGCCAGCGCCACTACTGCCAGCAGCAGCAAAAGAACGACAAGACCCGGCGGGTGCTGGAAAAAGCCTTTGGGGAAGCCTGGGCTGAGCGCTACATGACCACGGTGCTGTTTGACCTGCCGCCGGTATGACTTAGTTGGATAGCCTCGCGGCATAACTTCATCGAGAATTTAGCGCTTTCAACCCGCTGGGTTCACTAGAATAGAAAACCTTAAGTTATACACCTGCCGCCATGACCGTCAGCACCCCCACCCCTCCGAATACGCTCAGCCCAGACGCTCTCAGCCTTGAGGCTGGGCCGGTGGCCGCCCCGCGACTGGGCCGACTGATTGTGTTTACGGGCCCCAGCGGGGTGGGCAAGGGGACGCTGCTGCGGGCGCTGCGCCACCGGTACCCGACCCTGAAGGTGTCGATCTCGGCCACTACCCGAGCGCCGCGGCCCGGGGAGGTGGATGGGCAGGACTATTTCTTTGTCAGCCGCGACGCCTTTGAGGCCATGATCGCCCAGGGGGAGCTGCTGGAGTGGGCGGAGTTTGCGGGCAACCTCTATGGCACCCCCAAAACCCCGGTGATGGATGATATCGAGGCGGGCCGCTGGGTGATTTTAGAAATTGAGCTGGAGGGGGCGCGCCAGGTGCGGGAAACCTTCCCCAACGCCCTCCAGCTGTTTGTGTTGCCCCCCTCCCTGGAGGAGTTGGAAAGCCGCATTCGCCTGCGGGGCAAGGACGCTGAAGAGGCGATTGAGCGCCGCCTGCAGCGGGCCCTGGTGGAGATCGATGCGGCGGCGGAGTTTGACGAGCAGATCGTCAACGACGACCTGGAGGTGGCCCTAGGGCAGCTCGAAACCGCCATCTTTAAAGACTAGAAAGACTAGACTGGCGCCAGCTCAAGCCCGGACTGCTACACCCGGGCTTGAGGACGGCTATGGGGCGGCGGTGAGGGCCTGGCGAATGGCTTCGACCCGCTGGCGGTTGACCCCCAGGTCGGACTTGCCCAGGCGGGAGGCCGAGCGCACCTGAATGACGGACTCGGCGGGGTCGAGGTAGAACTCGACATCGTCAACGAAGCCCATCAGCTTGGTGGCGAACTCGGCGTAGAGGTAGTTGTCGGTGGATTCGACGATGGTGGTGCGGGGCATGGCGGTGACGATGGCTACGAGCTGGGCCATGGCCTGGGCCGGGTCGCCGCTGTAGGGGAGGGGTGCGATCGCATGTTCGGCATCGGCGGCACCCTGGCTGACCACGCAGTTGGGGGAGCCGGGGCAGGGGGCCAGCTTGCCCTCCTTGACGCCCAGGTTGGTGGGGCGGTTGCCCGCTAGATTAAACGGTAGTACGCCCATGGGGCCGACCTCTAAAGAAACAGCAGCGCTGGGGTGAGCATTGCCCAGCAGAGTAAGCATAACCAGAGCGACCCCAAACAGGAGGCGAAAAACCGATGTCAGCATGGTGAAACGTTTGCATTCGTAGGTGGCTCTCCTAGAGAGTTTATCAAGTTTGGTCAGTTTGGCGGTGCGCCGCACCCTGGCGGCGGAGATCGCCTAAAAAACCGGCGGTCGGCCAGGTTAGCAGCTTTTTTGGGGCCTGGGCCTGGCAGGGCGGGCCTTGGGGTTTGTAACATGAGGAGGCTTGTAGCATGAGACAGTGAGGTCAACCTCCAGGTCTTGCCCCCTTTACAGCGATCCGCTATGACTACCCTTGCCGCCCCCGCCCCCATCGCCGCCTTGATTCGCCGCCAGCGAGAGTACTGGGCCACGGGCGCTACCCGCAGCCTCGACTTTCGCCTGGGCCAGCTGAAGGCGCTGCGGGCCGCCATTGTCACCTACCAGGCCGATATCATTGATGCCGCCAAGCAGGATCTGGGTCGGCCCGAGTTTGAGGGCTACTTTGAGGTGGGTGCCATCAGCGAGCTCGACTACATCATTAAGCACCTGCCCGGCTGGGTGAAGCCGCGCCGGGCGTCGCTGCCGCTGAGTCAGCTGCCGGGCTCGGCCTGGGTGCAGCCCGAGCCCCTGGGGGTGGCGCTGATCATTGGCCCCTGGAACTACCCGTTTCAGCTGATGATGTCGCCGCTGATGGGTGCGATCGCAGCGGGCAACTGCGCCCTGCTCAAGCCCTCGGAGCTGGCCCCCGCCACCTCTAAAATGCTGGCCCGGCTGATCGACACCACCTTTGACCCGGCCCACGTGGCCCTGGTGGAGGGCGGCGTCGAGACCGCCCAGGCGCTGCTGGCGGAGCCGTTTGACCACATCTTTTTCACCGGCGGCGAGCGGGTGGGCAAGCTCGTCATGCAGGCGGCCGCCCAGCACCTCACCCCGGTCACCCTGGAGCTGGGCGGCAAGAGCCCCTGCCTGGTCGATGCCGATGTGAATCTGGAGGTGGCGGCCCGGCGCATTGTGTGGGGCAAGTTTCTCAACGCCGGGCAGACCTGCGTGGCCCCCGACTACCTGCTGGTCGATGAGCGCATCAAGGACGATCTGGTGGCGGCTCTCACCCAGCGCATCCACGAATGCTACGGCGACCAGCCCGCCGCCAGCCCCGACCTGTCGCGGGTAGTGAACGAGCGGCAGTTTGACCGTCTGGTGGGTCTGCTGGGCCGGGGCAACATTTTGGTGGGGGGCGACCACAGCCGCCGCGATCGCTACATCGCCCCGACGTTGATCGATGGGGTGGGCTGGGAGGATCCAATCATGCAGGAGGAGATCTTTGGGCCAATTTTGCCGATCTTGACCTATAAGGATCTGGGGGGTGCGATCGCGGCCATCAACCAACGCCCCAAACCCCTGGCGCTGTACCTGTTTTCCCGCGATCGCCAGGTGCAAGCGCAGGTGCTAGAGCGCACCACCGCCGGGTCGGTGTGCATTAACGACGTGATTTTGCAGATCGCCATCTGGGATATGCCCTTTGGCGGTGTGGGCAGCAGCGGCATCGGCGGCTACCACGGCCTGCACAGCTTTAACACCTTCTCTAACCTCAAAAGCGTGCTCAAAAAACCCTTCTGGATGGATATGGACTGGCGCTATCCCCCCTACGACGGCAAGGTAAAGCTGTTTCGCAAATTCATCGGCCTGTCATAGCAGACTGGGTTTTGGCCGAGCAGTTTTATGAATCAGCAAAGTTAAATGCGTAATTTTGTCGGGCACATCCACTCCTGCCAAGGGCACTCGCCAGGCAAATTACAGGTGTAATGGCCATCATGGGAAAGATTTGACGGTTTACAGGAGTGCTGTCTGGAGGCCGATCAGCGACTTGAGGAGGCCAAGTGCTGACTAGCCGTGCAGCAACAGGGTAGCGGTGCTGCTAAACTCCCATGAAATTGTTGCACTGCGGAGCCTCTGTCCCGATGGCCACCCTCCTGGTCAAAAACATCCATACCTTGATCACCATGGATGGCGAGCGACGGGAGATTCGCTCTGGCGCGCTGTTCATTCGCGACCATGTGATCGAGCAGGTGGGCACCACGGCAGAGCTGCCCACCGAGGCCGACCGAGTGCTGGACCTGGGCGATCGCCACCTGGTGCTGCCCGGCCTGGTCAACACCCACCACCACTTCTACCAAACCCTCACGCGGGTGGTGCCGGGGGCGCAAAACTCATCGCTGTTTACCTGGCTCAGCTCGCTCTACCCGCTGTGGCAGCAGCTCACCCCCGAGGCGATTCGCCTCAGCGCCCAGGTGGCCGCCGCCGAGCTGATCTACTCGGGCTGCACCACCGCCAGCGACCACCTGTACCTGTTCCCCAACGGCTGCACCCTGGATGACGAAATTGAGGCGGTGGCCCAAACCGGGCTGCGGTTTCACGCCAGCCGGGGCAGCATGAGTGTAGGCGAAAGCCAGGGCGGCCTGCCCCCCGACTCAATTGTGGAGGCCGAGGCCGACATTCTCAAAGACTCCCAGCGGCTGATCGAGCAGTACCACAACAACGACCCCTACGCCCTGGTGCGCATTACCCTGGCCCCCTGCTCGCCCTTTAGCGTGTCTACGGATCTGATGCGCGAGTCGGCGGCCCTGGCCCGCTCTTACCCCGGCGTGCGCCTGCACACCCACCTGGCGGAAAACAACGCCGATGTCGCCTACAGCCTCGACACCTTTGGCCTCACCCCCGGCGACTACGCCGCCTCGGTGGGCTGGCTGGGTGAGGATGTGTGGCACGCCCACTGCGTCAAGCTCGACGACCGGGCCATTCACAGCTTTGGCCAGACCGGTACCGGGGTGGCCCACTGCCCCTGTAGCAACATGCGCCTGGCCAGCGGCATGGCCCCGATTCGCCAACTGCTTGACCACAATGTGCCCGTGGGCCTGGGGGTAGATGGCTCAGCCTCTAACGACGGCAGCCACCTGCTGGCCGAGGCCCGCCAGGCCTTTCTGATGGCCCGCGTGCGCGAAGAAGATGCCGGGGCCCTGACCGCCCGCGAAGCGCTAGAAATCGCCACCCGCGGCGGTGCCAGAGTGCTGGGCCGCACCGACATTGGCCACCTGGCCCCTGGCATGGCGGCGGATTTTGTCACGGTAAATCTTGACCGATTGGCGCTGTCGGGCACCGCCTACGACCCGGTGGCGGCGCTGATTTTCTGCACCATCGACCGGGTTGACTACAGCTTTATCCACGGTAGGGAGGTGCTAAACCCGGCAGGGCTGCTGACGCTCGATCTGCCGGTGGTGCTGGAGCGGCACGGGGCGGTAGCGCGATCGCTAGTCGATTAGGAACCCCTGCCTCGGCTGGGTATCGCGGACAGGCAAGATCTAGCCTTTAATGGAGGAAAGCTCATCCACCCACGCCCAGGGATGCCCTCAATATTTATCTCCTATCGCCGCAGCGATAGCCACGCCGATGCTGGACGCATCTACGATCGCCTAGCCGCCCATTTTGGCAAAGGCTCCGTCTTTAAGGATGTCGATGACATTCCCCCAGGGGTAGACTTTCGCGACTACCTCAACCGCACTCTCAACCAATGCTCTGTAGTTTTGGCGGTTATTGGCCCTACCTGGCTCACCGCTACCGACGACCAAGGGCATCGCCGCCTCAAGAACCCCGCCGACTGGGTGCGGGTTGAAATCGAAGAAGCGTTGGAGCGCGAGGGCGTACTGGTAATACCTCTACTGGTTAGCCATGCCGCCATGCCCCGGCCCGATGACCTGCCCAACAGTCTGCAAAACTTGGCCTTTCGAAACTACCGAGAAGCCCGCCCTGACCCCGACTTTCACAAAGATATGGATCGCCTGATCGAAGGACTCAGTCGCTATTTTCGCCAGGCTAAATTGTCCCCTGCCTCAACAGAATTTTTGCTCCACCGACCAAACCACTTTCGCCATAGGCTGCCATCCAACCAAACAGCGATAACCCGGCAAAAGTTTTTGCGATGGGCGGGTATGGGCGGGGCTAGTTTGCTTAGCCTGGCGGGCATCAGCCAAGTGTGGCGACGGGTTGTATCACCTGGCTCAAGCGACACATCCGGCTGGGGGACACCCTCCCAGACCAATGATGCTAGCGGCTGGGGAGCCAGCCCTCAGACCGATACTGCCGGTGGTTGGGGTGCTACCACAACCACTAACGACGAAACAGTCCCCTGGGCAGGAGATTTTGGGCCA
>DATIVG010000524.1:0-4629 GCA_035466075.1 Nodosilinea sp.
GGTGATTCAGTTCAACAGCGAGGGGGGCAACGAGTTTGCCGAAATTAGCAAGGCGATCGCCGGTACCGGGCGCACCATCGGTATCTTTCTGGACAACCGGCTGCTCAGCGCGCCAACGGTAAACGTGCAGTACGCCGAGACCGGCATTACCGGGGGCAGCGCCGTTATTTCTGGCAACTTCACCGCTGAGTCGGCCCGCGACTTGGAAATTCAGCTGCGCGGTGGTGCCCTGCCCTTACCCGTAGAAGTGGTTGAGAATCGCACCGTAGGGCCTACCCTGGGCCGCGACAGCATTCAGCGCAGCCTCTACGCCGGCATTGTGGGCCTGGTGCTGGTGCTGGTCTTTATGGCGGTCTACTACCGTCTGCCGGGGGTGCTGGCCGATATTTCGCTGGTGATCTACGCCCTGCTCACCCTGGCGGCCTTTAACCTGCTGGGGGTCACCCTCACCCTGCCGGGCATCGCTGGATTTATTCTCAGTATCGGCATGGCGGTCGATGCCAACGTGCTGATCTTCGAGCGCACCCGCGAGGAGCTGAAATCCAACAAAACCCTGTATCGCTCGGTGGAGTCGGGGTTTTTCCGCGCCTTTTCCAGCATTCTCGACGGCAACGTCACCACGCTGATCTCCTGCCTGGCGCTGTTTTACTTTGGAGCGGGCCTGGTCAAGGGCTTTGCCCTCACCCTGGGCCTGGGCGTGCTGATCAGCATGTTTACGGCCCTGACCTGCACCCGTACCCTGATGTTTTTGGCCATTAGCCTGCCCCAGTTTCGGCGGCCCAGCCTGTTTTGCCCCGGTCTAGAGACCGTTCGCCCCGACACCGTTCGCCCCTAGGAGTGCCCATGAAGCTCAACATCATTCAGCAGCGCGGCCTGTGGTGGATCATCTCAGGGATTTTGGTGCTGGTTAGCCTGATTGCCATGGCGGTCTCATGGCAGCAGTTTGGTGCCCCTCTGAAGCCGGGGCTCGACTTTGCTGGCGGCACCCGGCTGCAGCTCACCCGCGCCTGTGTGGCCAGCAACAGCTGCACCGGGGCCCTCGACCTGGCCGAGGTGCGGCAGCTGATGGGGCAGCAGGGGCTCGACTCCAGCAGTCTGCAAATTTTGGGTGACGACCAGCAGGTGCTCTCCATTCGCACCCGCAACCTGTCGGTGGATGAGCGCACCGCTCTGCAATCGGCCCTCGATGAGGCAATTGGCCCCTTTGACCCCAGCTCTACCCAGATTGACACGGTGGGCCCGGTGATTGGGCGGCAGCTGCTGGTGTCGGGGCTGCTGGCGCTGCTGGTCTCCTTTGCGGGGATTGTGATCTACCTCAGCCTGCGGTTTAAGATCGACTACGCGCTGCTGGCCATCTTGGCCCTGGCCCACGACGTGGTGATTACCGCTGGGGTGTTTGCGATTTTGGGCTTGGTGCTGGGGGTGGAGGTCGACAGCCTGTTTATCGTGTCGCTGCTGACCATTGTGGGTTTTTCGGTGAATGACACGGTGGTGATCTACGACCGGGTGCGCGAAAACCTCAAGCTCAACCCCGGCCTGCACATCAACGAGGTGGTCGATAGCGCCGTCAATCAAACCCTGGGCCGCTCGATCAACACGACGTTTACAACGGTGCTGCCGCTGGTTGCGATCGTTATCTTTGGCGGCCAAACCCTGAAGTACTTTGCCCTGGCGCTGATTGTCGGCTTTTTGGCGGGGGCCTACTCCAGTATTTTTGTGGCCAGCTCGCTGCTGGCCCTGTGGCGGGAGCGCAGCGGTCAGGCCTACGGTGGCGAGGCCGAGGCGGCCGCCGAACCCCCCGCCCCGGCGGGCTAGCTGATCGTGGCCATGGCCTCACCCCCGACCCTGGAGCAGCTGCGATCGCAGCTGCTGCGCCGCTGGTGGGCGCTGAGCGGGCTGTTGTGGCTGACGGTGGGCAGCCTCAGCCTGTGGGCGCTGCGCGACGACATTGCCCAGGTGCGGCGCTACTTTACCTGGGCGGCGGTGCGCTACGGGCTGGCCTACAACCGCCCTGCGGCCCTGGGCCTGGGCCTGTGCCTGGGGCTGACGGTGGCCCTGCTGGTGGCCGAGAGCCGCTACATTTTGTTTGGCCTCACCCCGGCCGAGCAGGCCCGGCTGCAAAAACTTGCCCGCCGTATCGAGGCCGAGGGGGCTTCATCTTCTCGCTGGCGTCGCCGGGGGCGCGATTAGCTAGGGCACCGCCAGCACCGGCGCCGACTTCAGCAGGGCCTGGGTGTAGGGGTGCTGGGGGGAGGCAAACAGGGTTTGGGTGGAGGCCAGCTCAACCAGCTGACCCGCCTGCATGACGGCGATGCGATCGCACATATACCGCGCCACCCACAGGTCGTGGGTAATAAACAGATAGGTGAGGTCAAACTCCGCCTTGAGGGCCAGCATGAGTTCTAGCACCTGGGTTTGCACCGTGGCGTCGAGCATGCTGACCGGCTCATCGCAGATCACCAGCTTGGGCTTGGTGATCAGGGCGCGGGCGATCGCCACCCGCTGCTGCTGCCCCCCCGACAAATCTCCCGGAAACCGATCAAAGTAGTCATCGACGGGGGTGAGGCTGACCCGCGCCAGCATGTCGCGGGCCTGCCGCTCGGCCTCCGCCACCGTGGCCAGCCCGTGGATCAGCAGCGGGTCGGCAATGCCGCGGCCCACGGTCATCATCGGGTTGAGGCAGGCGTGGGGGTCTTGAAACACCATTTGCAGCTGCCGCCGCTGCTGGCGCATCTGCTCCCGCGAGAGGGTGGTGAGCTCCGTGCCGCAAAACTCCACCTGGCCCGCCGTGGGCTTGACCAGCTGCAAAATCGTTCGCGATAGGGTGCTCTTGCCGCAGCCCGACTCACCCACCAGCCCCACCACCTCGCCGGGGTAAATATCGAGCGACACCCCATCCACCGCCTTGATCACCGGCGGAGGCGGCCCCCCCAGCAGGCGGCCAATGGGGTTGGCCTCCAGACTGTAGTGCTGGCTCACCTGCCGCAGTGACAAAATCGGCTCGGTGGCAGTGCCGCTGTAGAGCAGCCCCTCCGCCTGCTGAAGTTGCAGAGCTGACTCCACCAGCGAGCGGGTGTAGGCATCCTGGGGGGTTTGCAGCACCGTGGCGGCAGCCCCCTCTTCCACCACCCGGCCCTCGTACATGACCGCGACGCGATCGCAGTATTCAGCCACCAGCGACAGGTCGTGGGAAATCAGCACCAGCGCCGTCCCTAGCTCGTCGCACAGGCGGGTGAGCTCCGTCAAAATTTGGGCCGACACCGTCACATCCAGGCTGGTGGTAGGCTCGTCGGCCACAATCAGCTTGGGCTGCAAAATCATCGCCAGGGCAATCGCCACCCGCTGCCGCATGCCGCCGCTAAACTCGTGGGGATACTGGTCAAACCGGCTGGCCGGAATCTCAACCTTTTCCAGCACCGCGATGGCGCGGGCCTTGGCCTCGCCGGGCGACACCTGCGGCCGATGGGCCCGCAGGGTTTCAACGCAGTGGTCGCCAATGGTCATCAGCGGGTTGAGGCGGGTCATCGGGTCTTGAAACACCAGGGCCACCGCCTCGCCCCGAAACCGGCGCAGCCGCTGGGGGCTAAAGTCGAGCACCGACTCCCCGTTAAACCACACCCGCCCCTGGATGTCTGTGGCCTTGGGCAACAGCCGCAGCACCGCCTTGCCCAGGGTGCTCTTGCCGCAGCCCGACTCCCCCACCAGACCCAGCTTTTCTCCGGCGGCAAGCGATAGCGAAACCCGATCGACCGACCGCTGGCTCTGGCCGGGGTAGGCAACCGAAAAACTGTCGAGGGCAAGCAGGGCATCGGCCATGGCGGCGGGGGTGTGGGCTAAGGGGCAAGGGTGGAGCGTTGAGGCAGGAGGCGCGAGACTGCAACCCATGCCCTGGCTCAAGCCCTCAAAACGGCTGATTGACTGGCTTTACTGTACTGATTTGCTGAAATGATTTACTGATCGACCCGCCGCATCAGGTAGGCTACCCCAAAGTCACCGTTGGGGTGCTGCTCCAGCAGCGTAGCCAGCTCAAAAATCCGCTGGGCAATGTCGGGCCCCAGCTTATCAATGGTGGCCAGCCGCTCCCGCTCGCTGTGCTCAAGCTCGCGCACCAGGGCCTGCCAGTCGGCAGAAAAAATATAGTCGATGTGGGCCTGCAAGCCGAGCTGGTGCAGCACCTCCCACTCGCCCGCGTCGCACCAAATGCCGTGGCAGCTGGGGCAGCGCTCGACATAAAACGAGCCCTGCTGGAGGTTGATGCGCCCCCGCACCAGGTAGCTGCGGCAGTCGGGGCAGAGGGCCGCCCGGTTGTCGAGGGCGGGGGGCTGAAACGCGGTGCTCAGCGAGAGCGGCAGCACCGCCACCCGCACCGGCTCCTCGGGGTCAATCTGCTGCCGTTGCCAGTCTGCGTACTGCTCCGGCGGAATCCAGGTGCCGCTACAGCTGGGGCAGGCTTTGACCGATAGCCCTGGGGCCAGCTCACTGTCTTGAAGGTCTATGTCGCCTTCCTTGGGGCATCGATACAAGGCTATATACTCCTGCGGGCCGAGAAACTTTGACGGGGAAACTTTTACCATTAAACCACCCTATCAACGGGCTATTGGTGGCCCATTGATGGGCTATTGACGGCCC
>DATIVG010000525.1:0-5940 GCA_035466075.1 Nodosilinea sp.
GCCCTAGCCGATTTCTTCGTTGACGGGGAAGCGGTTGAGCAGGTCTTTGGCGTCGCGGGCGTTGGTGCGCAGGGTGTCGCTGATGTAGGGCACGTGGGGAATCTGCGACAGCACGTCGAGGGTGCGCCGCAAAATGCGCACGATATCGCCCTCGTCGAGGCTGGTGTTGCTGCACAGGGTGACCCAGTCCACCTGGTTGGCCCACTGCTCGACCAGCCCCACCAGGTCGTACTCGAGCCAGATGGGGGCGGCGATGTGGCGGCGGTGCTGCTGCTGGTAGAGCTGGCGGCGCAGGTAGTGCAGGCCGCCCAGGGCTTCTTCGACGGGGCCGGAGAGTTTGTAGCGGCACCAGCTGTCGGGGCGGGAGTTTTCGGTCACCAGGGCGGCGAAGGCGGCGGCCAGCTCGGTGGCGCTGAGGTGGTCAAATACGCCCGACTCTAGGGCCAGGGCCAGCCACAGCTCGTTGTCACCGCGAATGGCGGCGGCCATTTCGCCTAGCTCGGTGGGGCGGTCGTCGGCAAGGCCGTCGAAGTGCTTGAGCACCTCCATGATGTGGAGAAATTCTTGCCAGTAGCGGCCGGTGTACTGGGAGAGTTTGGTTTTGCGATCGCGCAGTTCATCCTGCAGGTCTTGGAGGCGCTTTTGGCGCTTTAGCAGGCCCTTGGCGTTTTCCCACTGGCTGGCGGGGTGGGTGGCCAGGGCATGCTCCACCTCGCGCATGCGGTCGAGCTGCTCCTGCACCTCGGGGGCCAGCATTTCGAGGGTGGGGGGCAGGGCCATGGCGGCGGCAATGGCGGCGGTGTCGTCGTCGCCCCGGCGGCGCTGGCCCGGGCTGGGGGCCAGATCGGTGGGCGGGGCCAGCCGATCGACCGACTGCAAGCGGGGAATATCGGCGTGCAGGCCCACCACATCGGCGGCGGTGACCACGCACCAGTGGTTGGTGCGAGTCAGGCACACCAGGTAGGGAAACTGCCCTGAGCCCTGCACCTTGGTGACCAGCACCGCCGCCACGGGCTCGGCCACGGGCAGGTGCTTGCCCTTGAGGGAGAGCAGGGTACCTGCGATCGCAAAGGGCACCATCTTGCCCACGTCGTCGGCCAGCACTTGAGCGGCCTGCTGTTGCAGGGTTTTCAGCAGTCGCCGCTCTTCTTTCAGGCGTTCTTTGAGCTTGGCGTACTCGGCCAACAGATCTTCGTCAAAGGCGGCCAGCTGGGCCTGCTGGTGGGCCACCGCCGCCTCTAGCCGGTCGATCTCCTGCTGCTGGGGCACCAGGTGCAGGGTGGCCAGGTATTGGCCAAAGCTGCGCTCGATCAGGTCTTTGGCCTCGCTGAGGCTGTGGGTTTGCAGCAGGTTGAGCACCATGCCGTAGCCGGGGGTAAACTGGCTGACCAGCGGGTCGGCCCCGGAGGTGGCCAGGTGCACCGCCTCCCGCGACCCCTCAAAGGGGCTCTCCACGGTGACCACGTGGCCCTGCTCATCCATGCCGCGCCGCCCGGCCCGCCCGGCCATCTGCAAAAACTCCGAGGAGGTGAGCAGGCGGTGGCCGCTGTCGGTGCGCTTCGAGAGGCTGGCGATGACGGTGGTGCGGGCGGGCATGTTGATGCCCGCGGCCAGGGTCTCGGTGGCAAACACCACCTTGATCAGCCCGGCCTGAAACAACTCTTCCACCAGCCCCTTCCACAGGGGCAAAATGCCCGCGTGGTGGGCCGCCACCCCCCGGTACAGCGGCCCCACCTGCCCGGCCCGCCCGGCGTCGGGGTTGTGGGCCAAAAAGTCGTCGATGCGCAGTTTGAGCTGGCGGGCTTCGTCCTCGGTGACCAGCGACATGTGGCTGACCTCATCCACCGATTTGTCGCAGCCCCGACGGCTAAAAATAAAGTAGATGGCGGGCAGCATGTCGCGCTCGGCCAGCTGACCCATCACAAAGGGCAGGCTGACCCGCCCGCCGCCGCGCCGACCGGGCTGTCGCTGGGGGGCCCGCTGCTTTTTGAGCTGGGGGTTGATCGCCTTTTGGGAGGGGTCGAGCAGGGGCACCAGCCGCTTGCCGGTGCAGTAGTGAAACTGCAGAGGCACCGGGCGAAAGTCGGAGTAGATCAGCTCCGTGGGGCCGTGGACCTTTTGCAGCCAGTCGGTGAGCTGGCCTGAGTTTTCGACCGTAGCGGAGAGGGCCAGCAGCTGAATCTCGGGCGGGCAGTAGATAATCGACTCTTCCCACACGGTGCCGCGCTGGCGGTCGTTCATGTAGTGGCATTCGTCGAGCACCACGGCCTCGACCTGTTGCAGGCTGGTGCCGGTCTCGCCAATGCGAGTGCCATAGAGCATGTTGCGAAAGATTTCGGTGGTCATCACCACGATGGGGGCGTCGCGGTTGATGGAGAGATCGCCGGTCAGCAACCCGACATTGTCGTAGCCAAACTGGTCGCGAAAATCCCGCAGTTTTTGGTTGGAGAGGGCCTTCAGCGGGGTGGTGTAGAATACCCGCTTGCCGTGGGCCATGGCCCGGTAAATGGCGTATTCACCAATCAGGGTTTTGCCGGAGCCGGTCGGCGCGCACACCACCACAGACTTGTCGGCATCGAGGGCATCGACCGCCTGGCGCTGAAAATCGTCGAGGGGAAAGGGAAATAGCTGGGCGAGGTCTAGCACGCGGCTGGTACCGTGGGGGGCGTCCTTATTCTAGTGCGCTCAGGGATGAACGAAACAGCAGGGCTCCGGGCAGTGCCTGGGGCCAGCCGTTTCAACCGGCGGCGGCCCAGCGCGATCGCAGCTTAATATGCGCAGCGCTGCTGCCGTTAGCCTACCCCCTGCCGCTGCTTCACACGCGCTTGACCGCCGCATCGATTTTTGCCCCGACTTCACCAAAATCGATCGGCAGACCTGCCGACCAATGGCAAACTGTGGTACGAATCACCCCCATAGCGTTAAGGAGCACCCCCATGCGACCCTCTCTAGCCCTCAACACCGCTCTCGGCACCGCCCTGGCCCTCGCCCTGGGCACCAGCGCCCAGGCCCAGGAGCGCCCCGACTACTACCTAGGAGCGGGCGTGCGGGCCGGGTTTAACGACAACACCTCGGTGGTGATCGACTCCAAGGCAAAGCTGCTCGACCTGGGCAGCGCCGCCACCCTCTCGGTGCGCCCCTCGGTGGTGTTTAGCGGCAACACCGAGCTGCGGCTGCCGCTTTCCCTAGACTTTGCCCTCGACCGGGGCCTCTACCCCTACGCCGGAGCCGGGGTAACCTACAACGCCGACGGCAACTCCTCGGTGGACCCGATGATCACCGCCGGGCTCGACCTGGGCCTGGGCCGCCATCTGGTGCTCGACCTCAACGGCAGCGTCTTGTTTAAGCCCAGCGACACCGACACCGAGCTGACCGCCACCCTCAACTACGTGTTTTAAGGATGTCTGATCGCCCTATCCCCGCTCGGGGATAGGGCCGTAGCGCCCACCTAGCTCACCGCCATCTCCGGGGCAGCGGCCTGGCGGTGCCCCTCAGAACTGCCCAGCTGAATCAGCTCCACCTTGTAGCCATCGGGGTCTTGCACAAAGGCAATCACCGTCGAGCCGTGCTTCATCGGGCCGGGCTCGCGCACCACCTGGCCCCCCATGGCCTTGATGCGATCGCAGGTGCCGTAGATATCATCGACCCCCAGGGCAATGTGGCCGTAGGCGCTGCCCAAGTCGTAGGACTCCACGCCCCAGTTGTAGGTCAGCTCTAGCACCGTGTGGTCAGACTCCTCGCCGTAGCCCACAAAGGCCAGGGTAAACTCGCCGCCGGGGTAATCTTTCTTGCGCAGCAGCTGCATACCCAGCACATCGCAATAAAAGGCCAGCGATTTATCCAGATCGCCGACCCGCAGCATGGTGTGTAGTAGTCGCATGGTAAGTTCGCATTCGTGAAGGACCTCTAACATTATGACCAGGGTGTCTAGCCCTAGGCCGCACCGCCAGAGTCCATGTCCTGAAACGCGAATAGTGACGGGGTCGCGCTGGATGACAGGGAGGCAAACCATAGCGTCATCCCAGGGAATATCATCAACTCTGGCTAAGATTCTGATCCCTCTGGTGCTTTATCAAATCAAAGGATGAGGGGTCGTGTAGGTGGGGTGAACAGATTCAAGCTTTAGTCAGAGCTGATAACGGCCCCTAGCGCCCCGCAGCCAGCGTGGCCGTGCAGTCTAGCTCCCCCGCGCACACCGGCTCCGGAAACGAAAAGTACGCCAGCACCTCGGGGTGAATCTCGCCAAACTCGCCCACGGGCTGCCCCTGCACCAGCACGGTGGCCGCCCGTCCAGCAATGTAGTAGGGCGCCTCGCAGGCCACCAGCTCGTAGCTCAGCCCCAGGGCCTTGAGCATCGTCTGCATGTAGGCCTTCGCCGCCGTAAACGACGCCCGCGCGTCGAGGCTGGCAAAGGCCCAGCCCTGGCTTTCATCCAGGCTGCCCGCCGCCGTAAACCGCAGCACCTCGCCGGTTTCGTAGATATTGATCGGCTTGGGAGCGCCGATGTTGCGGGCCAAAATATCCAGCAGCCCCGCCTGGAGGGTCGTGCGGGTGGCGCTAAAGGTGCGGCTTTTGGCGTTGCCGGTCTGTCCGTAGAGCGCGACAAACCAGTCGAGAATGTCGGGGTCGGTGAGCACAAAGCTCTTCACCTCCATCAGCCCCATGCGCTGGGCCAAATCGCCCACCCTAAACATGGCCTGCCGCAGGGGGTCGGCCTCCCCCAGGTGAAACTTCACCGCCAGGGGCTCGGCCTGCAATGTGCCAATGCCCAGGGCCACCAGCAGATCGCCCGCCAGATCCACCTGGCTAAAAATATCGGTGCGGTAGGTGGGCACATGCACCACATCGGTACCGCTCACATCGAGATCCATCCGCGCCAGCACCTGCCCCAGGCTGGTCTTGGCAATGGCCGTCCCCATGATTTCGTTCAGGTACTTGGCCGAAAACGCCACCGGTCGCCGCTGCAGGCTGGGGGTAAGGCAGGTTCCTGAAGGGGTCACAATTTCCACCGTTTGCACAGCGGCCCCGGTGTCTAAAAAGTTGTGGGCCAAAATATTGGCTGTCTCGGCCACCGTTTGGGCCAAAATGCCGGTCACATCGATCAGCAGATTGCGGCTGTCGGCGGTGACTTCCCCCGCCCCCGCCCCGTTGACAATGGGCGGCATGGAGAGCACCGCGCCGCTACTGTCGCGCAGCACCGGGGCCAAATTCCCCTGGGGCAGGGCCGCGCCGTAGGCCCTACCGGCGGGGTGGTCGCGCAAGATTTGCTGCCCGCTCAGCGGCTCGGTGCCGTGCAGGGGCACAAAGCTGAGGGCATCCAGGGGCTCGGCCCCGTAGGTGAGGTCGCCACCGATGCGGTCGAGGTCGTAGACGCCAATGGCAATTTTTTTGCGCTGGCGGCCAAAGGTCTGGGTCACCTTTTCTTGAAACTGCACCAGCACCTCCAGGCCCCCATCTTGCAGGTTGGCACCCCGCACCACCAGGGCCGCCAGGTGAGGCCGCAGGGGCAACACCTCGGGCTGCACTGTCACCCGCAGACCCGAGGGCGTCAGGTGCTCAGGCACCGGCCGGTCTTGGCCGTTGTAGATGTTGATGGCGCGGGTAAACCCCTCCGCCGCCAGCAGGTCGGGGCGCTCGGCGGTGACTTCAACCTCTAGGGTTTGCTCGCCCAGGGTGGCGTCGAGGCCGTAGTCAAAGGCCTGCTGGGCCAGCTGCTGGGGGGCGGTGGTGGTGAGCCGCTGCAGGTAGGCGAGGGGGAAGGTGACGGTGGGCATGGGGAGGGGGGAGTGGGGAGTGGAGAGTGGGGGAGTGGGGGGAAAGTTTTGTAAGTCCTTCGGACTGGCTCGGCCTACGCGAAGCGTCTCCAGAGGAGAAATTTTTAGTTTTGAATTGGAGGGGGCGGTGGGGTGGGGCTAGTTGTCGGGGGTGGCTTGGGTGGCT
>DATIVG010000526.1:0-1887 GCA_035466075.1 Nodosilinea sp.
ACCTACCAAGACCTGGCCCTGCGCTGCCAGGAGTACCTCTACTACCAGGAGCGGGGCTGGGCCGACCAGCGCCAGCTGGCCGAAGACATGCTGTTTAACCTGCTGGTGGAATACCTGGTGTCGGCCGGAGTGCCGCGCCCCCAGGCTGAGCAGGTTTGCAGCGATGGCGATCAGCTCACCGAGCTGGCCCTGCGCATTGCCTCTACCCTCGGCCCCGCCGGAGCCCAGCCCACCTCGCACTCCAAGCCTCACCCTCGGCCCTAAAGAATCTGCTGGCTGTGGAGAAAAAAGTACACCAACCGAGCCAGGCTGAGGCCAATAAACGACACCAAAATCACGGTGATGGAGACGCTGACAAGATCGCGAACGGCTTTCATGGGCGTAGACTAAAGCGCTATGGTTGATCAGTATTCTCCCCCGCCGAGGGGGCGCAGGGGGCCCATGCTCATGAATCGTCGCAGCTTTTTGACTACTGTGAGCGGGGCGGCGGTGGCCGCCCTGCTGGCCGGGTGTCGCCAAGCATCAGACGGCAGCCTGCGCCTGGCTATGCTGGCCAACTCGGTGCCCGCCCAGCTGCTCGGCGCGTTTCAAAATTTGCCCGAGCAGGGTAGCCCCGTGGCAGTCACCCCCGCCGAGACCCTGGCGGGTCTCTACGGCCTGCTCCAGACCTGGCAAGCGCCGCCCGAGGGGGCTACGCCGCCCCCGGTGGCCGACTGGGTGAGCCTGGCCGACTACTGGCTCGCCCCCGCCATTCGCCAGGGCCTGGTGCAGCCGGTGGATGTCTCGGCGCTGGCCGCCTGGGATGAGCTGGCGGCGGTGTGGCCCGCGCTGGTGCGCCGCAGCCCCGAGGGGTTGCCCAGCGAC
This sequence comes from Nodosilinea sp., assembly GCA_035466075.1. Lineage (GTDB taxonomy): Bacteria > Cyanobacteriota > Cyanobacteriia > Phormidesmidales > Phormidesmidaceae > Nodosilinea. Next base: position 865 of record DATIVG010000526.1, read on the forward strand.
CAGGGCAGCGTTTGGGCGGTGCCCTACCGCTGGAGCCATCTGGTGATGCTCTACGACCCCGCCCGCCTGCCCCGCGCCCAGGCCCAGCTCACCACCTGGGCCGATCTGCTGCGCCCCGAGCTGGCCCGGCGGGTGATTTTGCCCGACCATCCTCGGCTGGTGGTGGGCCTGGCCCAAAAGGCGCTGGGGACCTCGGCCAATGGAGAAGACCCAGCTGCGATCGCAGGTCTCACCGACTTTCTCACCCAGCTGCACCAGCAGGTGCGCACCTACGACTCCGACCGCTACCTGGAGTCGCTGGTCACGGGCAACGCCACCGCCGTAGTGGGCTGGTCAGACGATGTGCTGCCGCTGCTCAGCCAGTATCGCCATCTGGCCGCCGCCGTGCCCCCCGAGGGCACGCTGCTCAGTGCCCAGCTGTGGGTGCGGCCCCAGGCCACCGAGGCCAGCTCGGCCCTAGCGACTAACTGGCTAAACTTTTGTCTCCAGGCCGACTTTGCCACCCAGCTTGCCATCTTTGGCCAGGGAGCCTCGCCCCGGCTGTGGGGGGCCAGCGCCGATCAGCTGCCCGAGCCCCTGCGGCGGGCGCCGGGCCTGGTGCTCTCCCCCGCAGCGGCCCGCCAGAGCGAGTTTTTGCAGCCCCTGGCGGCAGACGCCGAGGCGCGCTACGCCGAGCTGTGGCAAAACCTGCGCCGCTAGCTCATCAGCAAATTATCCCTGGCTGTACCAGTCCACCGCTCCCATAGCTCTGGCCATCCGGTTAGGACAGGGCTCATGTAAACATTCAACCGGTTGAACGTTCTTAGCCTCGCCTCGATACCCTCGCCAACCCAACTGCGGCTATACCTGTTTAGATACTCACCCTACAGATTGCCGTCGGCTGCCACCGATGGAGCTGGGCGGCTGGGCGGCTGCCGCCGGGCCTCTTCTACCGCCAGGCTGCGCTGGAGCTGCACAATTCGGGTGGTGTCTAAGTTGGCAGAGCAGGTGTCGGCAGCGGCCAGCGGCACCGTCGCCAACCCC
>DATIVG010000527.1:0-2022 GCA_035466075.1 Nodosilinea sp.
TCCCAGTCCGTTGTTTCTCTGGGAATGCCCTATGACAAAATTTGCTATTTATGTTTGCCCGACCGGAAGCCTAGCTGAGCAAATCCAGCGGTTTTTGGCTGAGCACAGAGAAACAGCCGCGCCCCGTGAGCAAGGTCCAGATGCCTGCTGCCTGCTGATTGAAGGCTTTGAAGAGCAGTCTGGGGCGGCTCCGGTGTATACCCGCAGCCTCGATCGGGCCTACAACCGTAGCCTCAAGGCCCGCCCGACGCCGGCGCTGACTGTGGAAGGGCTGGTGACCAAGCCCGACTGGAGTGGGCTGGCGATCACCTCTCCCTGGCTGAAGCAGGTGATGGTAAATTTTGCCTGCACGGTCAAATCGCCCACTCGCAAGATGCCCCTGCGCATTCAAGATGAGCTGGGTCTACCCCTGGTCTATGGCTCTAACCGCAAGCAGGCTAAGGCCGTAGTCGCCGAAGCCAAGGCCGCCATTGACTGGGAAACCCCAACCCTGTGGGAAATGCGGTTTTACCAACAGCTCACCAACCAAAACTGGAAGTGCCACAGCAGTTGGGACCTCGGTGAAGGTCAGCCCTCGCTGGTGCAGGCTTCGGTAAGCTAGGGGTAACCCCTAGGGCGCTGACCGTTGGCGATCGCTGCTCCCTCACCGATTCCCCAGGTTACCCTGGTGCTGGCCATGAGCCTGGATGGCAAGATTGCCGATATCCAGCGCGGGGCCGCCCGGTTTTCGTCGGCGGCCGATTTGGCCCACCTGGAGACCCAGGTGGCGGCGGCGGATGGGGTGCTGTTTGGGGGGGGGACTTTGCGGGCCTACGGCACGACCCTGAGCGTACGCCACCCCGACCTGCTGAGCCAGCGGCGGCAGCGGCGGCAGGCGGACCAACCGATTCAGATTGTCTGGTCGCCTTCGGGGCAGTTGGACCCGAGCTTGCGCTATTTTCAGCAGCCGGTGCCGCGGGGGATCGTCACGACACCCCTGGGGGCCAGGGGGTGGGGGCCAGAGCATTTTGAAAAAATCTGGACAGTGCCCGCCCCAAAAACGCAGCCCTGGGATTGGCGCTGGGTTTTGGCTCAGTTTAAGTCTGCGGGCATTTGCCGCCTGGCGCTGCTGGGGGGTGGGGGGCTGGCGGCTGAGCTGTTGCGCTGTGGCTGTATTCACGAGATTTTTATCACGGTGTGCCCGCTGATTTTAGGGGGCGCAGCGGCGCCGACGCCGGTGGAAGGGGAGGGGTTTTTGGCCGCTGCCGCCCCGCGTCTGGAGCTGATTGCCCACCGAGTGGTGGCGGGGGAGGTGTTTTTGCACTACCGGGTGCAGCCCCCTGCACAGGACAGCAAATTCCTTTACCCTGGAGAATAACCTGCTTCTTCTAATGGTTAACCACCCATGGGCTACCCCGCCGCGCCGCCGCTGACTGCCACCTGGATTGGCCACCTGGAGGAAGTGCCGGAGGCGGTATGGGATGAGCTGGCCCAGCCGTTGGCGACGCCCTTTTTGGAGTGGAGCTGGCTGCACAATATGGAGCGCTCGGGCAGCGTGGGGCCCAATACGGGCTGGCTGCCCTGCCACCTGACGGTGTGGCGCGGTAAGACCCTGGTGGGGGCGGCCCCCATGTACCTCAAGGGCCACAGCTACGGCGAGTTTGTGTTTGACCACCAGTGGGCTGATCTGGCTGAGCGGTTGGGGGTGCAGTATTACCCAAAGCTGCTGGGGATGGCGCCGTTTACGCCGGCGGAGGGCTATCAATTTTTGATTGCTCCCGGCGAGGATGAGCGAGCAGTCACCCTGGCGATGGTGGAGGCCATTGATGGGTTCTGCGATCGCAACTCCATCTCCGGCTGTCACTTTCTCTACGTTGACCCCCAGTGGCGGGCCACCATGATCCAGCTGGGTTTTTCTGAGTGGCTGCACCACAGCTACGTGTGGCAAAACCACGGCTTTCAAAATTTTGACGACTACCTGGGCATGTTTAACGCCAACCAGCGGCGCAACATCAAGCGCGAGCGCAAGTCGATGGAGACCGC
>DATIVG010000528.1:0-1541 GCA_035466075.1 Nodosilinea sp.
GCCGCGCTCTGCGGCAGCCCCCTCAATCTGGTACGCGGCGGTCGCCACCCCCCACTGAAACCCCGGCGGAAATGCATAGACCATGCGCTCAGTCCTCCATTGCTCTCCTCTGTAACGGTATTCAATGTTGGTAGCGGCAGCCCCATGTTGTAGTTACATTGCAACATCTCACCGTCTGCCCAGCACGGTGGTGACTACCAGGCCACCGATGTCCTTTTCAGCGGGCCGCCGGGGCATACTCTCAGCGTGCCTACTAGCCTGCCCCAGGAAATCTATCAACTATGAAGCCAAGCACCCGTAGCCAACGGGTATCTCCCCTCAAAGACAAACCTTTGCGGAATCCAGGGCAATCCCTCGATGAAGAGCTCCAGCGGTTGTGGGATGAAGACCTCAACACCTGGCTGTGCCTATTTTTACTACCCATTATCTTGACCGGGTACGAGTGGTGGCGCGCGGTGAGCAGTGCCCCGCCGCAACCTTTAGTAGTTCTCGCCGTTAGCATTCCTATATCAAGCTATGCCCTCTTTCGGCTCTACCGATTGCGATTGCAGCTCAGGCGCTTGAGGATGGCCCGAGATGGCGAGAAGGCGGTCGGCCAATACCTGTCAGATTTGCGGGAGAAGGGCTATCGAGTCTTCCATGACGTGGTGGGGAAAGGGTTTAACGTGGATCATGTGTTGATCTGCGATCGCGGCATTTACACAATCGAAACCAAAACCTACAGCAAATCATCCTCTGGCAAGTCCATCATTCACTTCGATGGCGAAACCATCCAGGTCAATGGTCAGTTGATGGAGCGCAATGCGGTTGAACAGGCCAAAGCGCAGGCATCCTGGGTGGCAGAGGTTTTGAAAGAAAGCACCGGCAGGTCTTTCGCAGTCAAGCCCGTGGTGGTTTTTCCAGGCTGGTTTGTGGAGTCGTCTAAGCCAAAGGGGTCTGCCGATGTTTGGGTGCTCAACCCCAAAGCACTCCCCAGCTTCATCGACAACGAACCGCAGCGGGTGAGCCCAGAAGACGTAAAACTCGCGGCTTACCACCTATCTCGCTACATCCGTACCTCTTGAATAGAAGACGCATCGCCTGATGTGGGGGCTAGCCATATCAGTAGTGGTATCGCAGTTGAGCGATCAGGATCGAATCGCCTTCAACCTTATAGACTATGCGGTGTTCGTCGGTAATGCGCCTCGACCAATAGCCAGACAGGCCATGTTTGAGGGGTTCTGGTTTGCCGATGCCCTCAAAGGGTTGGCGCTGAATGTCTTTGATCAGAGCATTGATGCGGTTGAGAACTTTGCGATCGCTTTTTTGCCAGTAGAGATAATCTTCCCAGGCGTTGGCGGCAAAAATAAGCGTCACTCAAGCAGCTCCCGCGCCTGACCCTGGCCAGATTCGAGCTCGACCACAGCATCGAGTAGGCGTTTTGCATTTTTGGGGCTACGGAGCAAATAGGCTGTTTCTTCGAGCGCCTGATAGTCTTCTAAAGACAGCATCACCACGGGCCGAGCGTTACTGCGGGTGATAGTGACCGGGGCATGGTCGTC
>DATIVG010000529.1:0-5180 GCA_035466075.1 Nodosilinea sp.
ATCTCAATGATTTCAGAGACGTTTTTTTCGCCCAGCTTGAGGGCGCACACAATTTGCAATCGGCTCGACTCCGACAGCACCTTAAAAAAGTCGGCCACCATCTGTAGGGTCTCTGGAGATAACTGAATAGGCGATTGATCGCGATCGAGGAGAGGCGATTGTTCAACCATGGAAGAAGCCATAGACGTAGACCCGGCAGCAGGAATGGTAAAAAATTATTTTATTACTAATCAGTAGTATAACAACAGCGCCCTCATACCGGGCGGGGGCAATCTTGCCGCTATCGTTACCCAGGCATGTATCTCCCCATCGCCCGGCTCAAAATCGCCAATCTAACGCTCTCAGGGATGGACCCAGGGGCCTGCCCCTGCCCCATCTAGCCCTTCACCCCGCTACCGGCCTCCGTCGGCACAATGTAGCGTTGCAGCAGCACAAAAACCACAATGGCGGGCAGCACCGACAATATCGACCCCGCCGCAATCAGCCGCCAGTCTAGGGAAAAACTGCCCGCCAGCCGCGCTACCCCCAACGGCAGGGTGTAGCGCTCGGGGCGATCGAGCAAAATCAGCGGCCAGAGAAACTCACCCCAGGTGCCAATAAACACAAAAATACCCAGCGTCACCAGGGCCGGGCGGGTGGCGGGCAGCATCACATTCCACCAGATGCCCAGGTCAGAGCAGCCATCCATGCGGGCGGCTTCTTCCAGTTCCTTGGGCACCCCCTGAAACGCCTGGCGGAGGAGAAAAATACCAAAAGCCGAGGCCAGGTAGGGCAGCACCAGGCCCAGGTAGGTATTCCGCAGACCCAAATTGACCGCCAAAATGTACAGCGGTATCATCACCACCTGAAACGGAATCATGATGGTGGCGACGATGACGGCCAAAATCGTATCGCGGCCCAGAAACGACAGCCTGGCCAGGGGGTAGGCCGCCAGTGAGCACAGCAGCAGGTTGGCCACCACCGTGAGCACCGCCACAATGGTGCTGTTGATGAAGTACTGGCCAAAGGGGTTGGCCTGCCACACCTGCCGGTAGTTGGCCAGGGTCGGCTGCTGGGGCAGCAGCTGGGGTGGGTTGGCCAGCAGGTTTTCGGTGGGGCCTTTAAACGAGGTGCTCAGCAGCCACAGCAGCGGAAACACCATCACCAGGGCAATCACCAGCAGCAGGGCGTAGATCGCCAGGTTGCGCCAGTGGGGCCACCGAGCAAGACCGTGAAGGAAGGGAGGATACTTAGAGCCTGGCATCGCTAGCTGCGCCCCTCAAACAGAGTAGGTTCCTGGTTGCTTCAAAAAATTCGGAACCTGACCGGCCAAAATTCAGCGTTGAGCAGGCCATTGCTTTACCCCAAGGTTAGCTCTTGCAGCAGCCAGAAGCCCGCAAAAGACTCGCTTTCGGGGCGCTCCTGCACACCGATGAAATGTACCTGGTTGGCCTGGGTCTTGGCGACATCAAAGGCCTGGGCCTCGGATACCAGGGCGGCGCTGGTGAGCCCGGCCAACACCCAGCTGTCGGCGGCCCCGGTTTCGAGAATGATCTGGGGGGTTTTGCCGGCTTCGAGGCGCCAGTAGGCCAGCTCTAGCCCCGACATCCAGGCTGACAGAGCGGTGGCGCGGGGCGAGAAGATCAGCAGCCCCGGAATTGGGGTGGTGGGCTCTAGACCGGCCATCTCTAGGGGAAACGACTCGCCAAAGCCGATCTCCCACTCGGGCAGGTCGGCGAAGGCGCTGGCTGGGAGGCTGACAAAGGCCCACTGCTGGCCCAGCAGGGCGTCGGGCAGGGGCTGGGGGGCTGGGGGCGGTGCGGCCACCGAGGGGGAGGGGGCATTGGTGTAGCCCTCGAGGCTGGGGTAGACGGTGGTTTGGCGCTCGGCTAGCCAGCGGTGTAGGGCCAGGGTGCGGCGGCTGGGCCGAGCGGGAATACCCGCCTCGTCGCAGGCCCGCAAAATCATGTTTTGCATTTGGTAGCGAAAGTACCGAATGCGGCTGGGGGGCGCACCGGCAGCGGCGATAGCCTCGTCGATGGTGGCCTTGAGGCTGATGGAGTTGACCTCGCTGCTGGGCAAAAACTTGCTGTAGCGAAATAGCTGGTCGGCCTTGGACTGGGTATCTGAGAGGGCCTCGCAGATCAGCACTTCCCAGAGTCTTTTTTGGTTGTCATCCAGCACGGGCCGGGAGTAAAAGTCGAGTTCCCACACGGTGCCCATGGTGCCTAGGCCTCGCTATCGCCCAGCATGCGGCTGATGTCGCCGAGGCGGTTTTCGGCGTCGTCAAACACCGCGTCGGCCTCCTTGAGCAGCTCGCCGGGGTATTTTTCGAGCACTTTGGTGGAGAGAGAAATGCGGTTGCGCTCGGGGTCGAGGGCGACCACCACCGCTTTGATCGGCTGGCCGACCTTGAGCACGGTGGGCAGCGACTCGACGTAGTTTTTGCTGATTTGCTTGATGTGCAGCAGGCCGCTGATGCCGTCGAACTCCACAAACGCGCCGAAGGGCTTGAGGCTGGCCACGGTGCCTTCGATCAGCTGGCCGAGGGCCAGGGTGCTCATCACCTGGCTGCGGGCGGCGAGGCGGGCCGACATTACCAGTTTGTTGGCAGCGGGGTTGACTTCTAAAAAGCCGACGGTGAGGCGCTGGCCGACGGCGTCTTCCAGGTTTTCGTAGCTGCGGCCGAGGTGCGATCGCGGCACAAACCCCCGCAGCCCCTCCACATCGACCGTCACCCCGCCCTTGTTGAAGCCGGTGACCTTGACCTCCAGCACCGCGCTGGCTTCGGCCTGCTGGGCCAGCTTTTCCCACAGCTGCTTGAGCTGAAGCTTGCGAATCGACAGCAGCACCTGGCCATCGGCATCCTGGTCGCGAATCACCTGAAACGAGTATTCACTGCCGGGCTCGAGAATGCCCTCAAAGGAGTTGACCGCCCGCACCGCCGCCTCGCGGATGGGCAAAAAGGCCGAGGACTTACCGCCAATGTCCACCGTGGCCCCATCGGAGGCGCAGGAAATTACGGTGCCCCGTACGGTGCTGCCCACCTGAAAGTCGTAGTCGTGGGCCTCAAGGGCTTTGGCAAAATCTTCGGCGGAAAAAGTCAAGGGTGAGACTCCTGGACAACAAACATAATTTGACTAGCTTTCTACTATACAACGCCACCCCGGGGCACTCACTACGGCAGGGCGAGCCGCAACCCTTTACAATAATTGCCCAGAGACCGATATTGCCCCCCAACCTTGCCCCAACGTGCCATGGCCGACGAGCAAATTAGCCTGTTCAATGCGGGTGGTGACGCCGGGAAGGCAGCCCCAGCCGACCCCAGCACCGTCGATTTTGACACCATTCCCACCAGCGGGGCGGTGCCGATTGTGCCAGGCATTTACCCCGACCTGGCCAGCCTGGGCACCCACTGCCGGGGCTGTCAGCGCTGCGACCTGGCCACCACCCGCACCAATGTTGTGGTCAGCCGGGGCAGCCCTACCGCTCCAGTGTTGATTATCGGCGAGGGGCCGGGCCAACAGGAGGATGAGCAGGGGCTGCCCTTTGTGGGCAAATCGGGCCAGCTGCTGGAGAAGATTCTTGCCTCGGTGCGGTTGAACACCGAGACCGATGTATATATTTGCAACATTGTGAAGTGCCGCCCGCCGGAGAACCGCGTGCCCACCGCCGTCGAGGTGGCCGCCTGCAAGGGCTATCTGCTGGAGCAAATCCGTCTAGTGGATCCAAAAATTATTTTGCTGACCGGGGCCACGGCGCTCAAGTCGCTGCTGGGGGTCAAAGAGGGCATTAGCAAAGTGCGCGGCCAGTGGATGGAGTGGGAGGGCCGCCTGTGTATGCCGATCTTTCACCCCGCCTACCTGCTGCGCAACCAATCGCGGGACAAGGGCAGCCCCAAGTGGCTGATGTGGCAAGACATTCAGGCCGTGAAAGCCAAGGTGGAGGAGTTGGCCGGGGGCTGATGCCAAATTCTAGGCTCAATTAATAGAGGAAGGCATAACAGTTAGATCTAATTATGTGAATAAATTTTGAGCAAGAGCGAATTGCAAAGCTATCTGTAGATGCCTTGATACTCCATATTTTGGCTAGGTGAACAGTGAGTGTTGACGATATTGTTAAGCTAATCGATGCGGTCGCAAAATTGCTCAACGTCCTCATTTGGCCAGGAATACTTTTGTTTATCCTGATCCGGTTTGGCCGAGATTTGCGTGAATTTTTCTCAAGTCTGGGCGAGTTATCGCTTAAAGGAGCTGGTTTTGAGGCCTCCTTAAAGAGAAAACAGGCCGAAATTGTTGCAGCTCTATCGGCTGCTGCTGCTGCAAAACCTAATGAAGATGAAACTCGTGAGAGCGCTGCAAAAGAAGCAATGATTGCCGCAGATGTGGTTGCTGAAGTCGTGACGCCTCGTGCCGTCAGACGTGCAAACAGATCTACAGTCCTTTGGGTAGATGATAACCCTAATAACAATAGATATGAACGTCAAGCACTTGAAGCGTTGGGAGTTAGCTTTGTACTGGCACAATCGACAGATGAGGCACTAAAGAAGCTTTCTCGACAACGTTTCGACGCAATAATTTCTGACATGGGACGACCACCTGATTCCCGTGCAGGTTATACGCTTCTCGATAAGCTGCGTTCTAATGGAGATCAAACCCCGTTTGTCATTTATGCTAGCTCCAGAGCCCCAGAGCACGTTGCGGAATCGCGTCGTCATGGCGCTATTGGATGTACTAACAATGCAAATGAGTTATTTGAGATGGTACTGTCTGTTTTAGGCCGCGCCGCATAGCACTTCTAATAAATATTGCCCTCTGAAATGCTGACAGCAGGTCATTGGAACCATTGGGCTATGTTAATGCAGTAGAACTATTGGGTATAGAGCAGTTGTTTACTGCTGCCAAAATGCCTTCGTTAGAAGGCTTTCAACGGTGCACTCCATAGGCCAGTGCTCAGGGACATTCACCCCGGGATAGTCGTTTTGCACCTGTTTGAGGGCGCGTTGCCAGCTTTCTGCAAAGACAGTCTCAAAGTAGGTCTTGAGACTAGGGGATTGATCGAGCAAATCCTGAAGTTGCTCTCGCTGTTCATCGATGGTGTTTTCCCAGCCGCGATGGTTTTCGGGCAGGGGCACGTAGATGCGTTTGAGCAGATGGGCCAACAAAACCTTGAGTCGGGTTTTGATCTCTCGGCGGTCGCGG
>DATIVG010000530.1:0-10875 GCA_035466075.1 Nodosilinea sp.
GTCATCTATTGCCGTTGACTGTCTATATTATCAGCAATTAAACCTAGGATGGGCGCAGGCTTTGCCCATCCTGCGTAGATTCCATATTTAATTGCGCTTCCCTACCTATGATTGATCCTGGCTGCTGCCTTTCTGTCTTTCGTTAAACTGCTTTAAGCTTGAGCTTGAAAATCTTCTACAACTTCATAGTGCTCGACGTGCAGATCTGGAACTAATTCGTATTTCTCATCTTCGGGGTACAAAACCGCCCTTGATATATCTTGACCCGCAAACGCAGTAATGTCTTCTAGTGAACGCCAAAAGGTCACTAAGACAAAGTGCACCCAGCCATTGTTTTCATTTTTCAATATTCGGGCTCCAAGATTGCCAGGGATTTGAATGGTTTCACGCACACCAGTATCAATCAGGTATTGAAAAAAACTCTCGCTCAAATGCTGTGGTACTTTTCCATGCCAACGACGCTCAATCATGGCTGCACTCAATTTTGTAGATTCATGGAACCAAACCTGAATAACTTAGCTTAATGTTGGGATCTTACATACAGTGGGCGAATTTTGACTTCCTTGATAAGTGCTGAAGTAAAAAGTATAAAGCGCTACGGTAGGCGGTTAGGCAACCGCAAGCTGTGACTATAACTATCCCAACAACTAATTGACGTCGAGGGTCTGTACCGTTAGTCTCGTGCTTTAACTGGGTGGGTGAACCCCTGTGACCGTGAGAGAGATAGCGCAGCGATGATGGATTTGGAAACGCTTGGCCCGGCTGATTTTGCGGCCTACGTGGAGGCGATGGCGATGGCTCTGGAGCTGACGATTCCGGCTGAGATAAAGCCGGGGGTGGTGGCGAATGTGGAGCATATTTTTGCGATCGCACATCCCCTGCTCACCTTTCCGCTGCCCGACGATCTCGAAAGCGCCCCCACCTTCGAGCCATGATGCCGCCCCCCACTGCGCTAGCCCTAGCCGCCGCCGTCAGACAGGGAAAAACCACCGCCACGGCTTTGCTGGAGGATGCCCTGGCTGCGATCGCAGCTCGCAACCCCGCCCTCAACTGCTTCACAGCGGTGACGGCGGAGCGGGCGCGATCGCAGGCGGCGGCCGTTGACGCCGCCATTGCCCGCGGCCAAGACCCTGGCCCCCTGGCGGGGGTGCCCTTTGCGGTCAAAAACCTGTTCGACATCCGGGGCCTCACCACCCTGGCCGGGGCCCAGCTCAACCAGGGCAACCCCCTGGCCACCCAGGATGCCACCGCCATCGCGCGCCTGGAGCGGGCCGGGGCCGTGCTGGTGGGGGCGCTGAATATGGATGAGTACGCCTACGGCTTTGTCACCATCAATGCCCACTACGGCACCACCCCCAACCCCCACGACCCGACGCGGATGGCGGGGGGCTCCTCCGGCGGGTCGGCGGCGGCGGTGGCGGCGGGCCTGGTGCCGTTTTCCCTGGGCTCCGACACCAACGGCTCGATTCGGGTGCCGGCCTCGCTGTGCGGGGTGTATGGGCTCAAACCCACCTACGGGCGGCTGTCGCGGGCGGGGGCCTACCTGTTTTCGAGCAGCTTAGACCACGTGGGGCCGATGGCGCGATCGCACCTCGACCTGGCCACCATCTACGACGCCATGCAGGGGCCAGACCCAACCGACCCCGTCTGTACCCAACGGCCCCCAGAGCCGGTGACGGCCAGCCTCAGCCAGGGCATCGCCGGCCTGCGCATGGCCCAGCTGGGCGGGCATTTTGCCAGCGGCATGGAGCCCCTGGTGCGGGAGGTCTTAAGCGAGGCGCTTCAGACCCTTGCGGTCTCAGAGGGGGTGGAATTTCCCGAAACCCACCGGGCCAGGGCCGCCGCCTACATTCTCACCGCCTGCGAAGGCAGCCAGCTGCACCTGGAGCGTCTGCGGCAGCACCCCATGGCCTTTGACCCCGCCACCCGCGATCGCTTCCTGGCCGGGGCGATGATCCCCGCCGCCTGGTATGTGCAGGCCCAGCGGCTGCGGCGGTGGTACCGCGATCGCGTCCGCGATATCTTTCAGCACTACGACGTGCTGATTGCCCCCACCACCCCCTGCGTAGCCCCGCCCCTCGACCAAACCACCCTCGACATCGACGGCGTCACCTACCCCCTGCGACCCCACCTGGGCTTTTACACCCAGCCGCTCTCTTTTATTGGGCTGCCGGTGCTGTCGGTCCCCATTCACCGCCCCGGCCAGCTCCCCGTCGGCATTCAGCTGATTGCCGCACCGTACCAGGAGGCGAAGTTGTTTCGAGTCGCCGCGAGGTTGGCGGAGAGGTAGGGAGGGTAGGGGAGATGGGGAGGGTGGGGGAGTGATGGGGTGATGGGGTGATGGGGTGTAGACGCGGAGCGGCTTCCCGTAGGGTAGAAGTAATGGGGCGATGGGCGTTCAAATTTTCTCCTTCGGAGACGCTACGCGTAGGCATGGCAAGTCCGAAGGACTTACAAAACCAAAAATTCAAAACTTCCCCACCGCCTCCACCTTCCCCATCTCCCATCACTCCCCTACTCCCTCACCCCATCACTCCCCTACTCCCTCACCCCATCACGCCTCACTCTCCAACATCACCCGCGCCTCCTGTAGCCGCTCCAGATGGTTGTCCTCCAGCACGGGGTAGGCAAGGTTGAGCGAGGCCAGTTTTTGCTCGATCAGACTGGCTACCGCCAGGCGGGTAAACCACTTGTGGTCAGCTGGAATGACGTGCCAGGGTGCCCAGTCGGTGCTGGTGTGGGTGAGGGCGGCTTCGTAGGCGATGCGGTAGTCGTTCCAATGGCCGCGCTCTTTGGCGTCGGCGACAGAAAATTTCCAGTTTTTCTCGGGCCGGTCGATGCGTTCTAGAAAGCGCTGCTTCTGCTCTTCCTTGGACACATTGAGAAAGAACTTCATTACCAAAATGCCGTTGTTGGTCAGGTATTTTTCAAAGTTGTTGATGTCTTCAAACCGCTGCTGCCAAATGTGTTCACCCCTGGCGCTGGGAGGCAGCTGCTGGTGGTCCAGGATGTTGAGGTGTACCCGCACGATCAGCACCTCTTCGTAGTAGGAGCGGTTAAAGACGCCCAGCTTGCCCCGCTCGGGCAGGGCCTTGCTGGCGCGCCACAGATAGTCGTGGTCGAGTTCTTCGCTGGAGGGCTGCTTAAAACTCACCACATGGCACCCCTGGGGGTTGACGCCCGACATCACGTGTTTGATGGTGCTGTCTTTGCCCGCCGCATCCATCGCCTGAAAGATCAGCAGCAGGGCGTAGGTATTTTGGGCATAGAGCACGTTCTGGTGGCGAGCCATCTGCTTGACGGTTTTCTTCAGCAGTTTTTTGGCTTCTTCCTTTTCAAAATTGCCGGTAAAGCCGGGGTCAAAGGTGGCGAGGTTGGCTTTGGTGCCAGGCTCAACCCGCATAGCATCTGGATTCAGGGCCTCCAGAAGAGATTCAAAATTCATAGGATAGTCAGATAGGGCATCCCTTTCAGGTAAACCTGTTTTAGGGTGAGTTCACGGCGGCTTAATAAACGTTTAGGGTAAATGGGGCGGTTGTTGGGTGAAAGTGAGGGGACATGGCGGGAGCTTATTTCACCGGTTGTGCGGTGTGGGCATTTAAAGACTGGGTGGGTGACTTCTACCCCAGGGGCAGCAGGGCGACCGATTTTTTGCGGCTGTACTGCGATCGCATGTCTGCGGTAGAGGGCAACACCACCTTCTACTCCATGCCCGACGCCAAAACCATCGCCCGCTGGGCCGCCACCATGCCGCCGGGGTTTCGCTTTTGCCCCAAGCTGCCCCGCGCCTTTTCCCACCAGGGCAAGCTGGCGCCGTTCATCGACGAGGCCCAGCGGTTTTTGGCCACCCTGGCTCCCCTGGGCGCTGGCGCTACCGATCCCGCCGACAATCGCTTGGGGCCACTGTTCATTCAGCTGCCGCCCACCTACGGCCCCGAGCAGCTGGGCGACCTGCGTGAGTTTTTGGCCCACTGGCCCCGGCACAGCCACCCCGTCGCCGTGGAGGTGCGCCACCTGGGCTGGTTTGCCGAGCCCGTTGCCACCCGCCTCAACCAAATGCTCACCAGCCTGGGGGTGGGCCGGGTGCTGCTCGACACCCGCCCCATCTACGACTGCATCGACACCCCTGCTGACGACCCCCAGATTGGCTCCGAGCGCAAAAAGCCCAAGCTGCCCCTCCAGCCGGAGGTGACGGCGGCCTTCACGATCGTTCGCTACATCAGCCACCCCGACCTGGCCTACAACCAGCCCTACCTGGCTGAATGGGTGCCCCGGCTGCACCAGTGGCTCACCGCGGGCACCGATGTGTATTTCTTTGCCCACTGCCCCCAGGAGGCCAGGTCGCCTGCGGTGGCCCGCGAGGTCTACCACCAGCTGCAACAGGCCGGGGCCGAGCTGCCCGAGCTGGGCTGGGATACCGCCGCAAAACAAAGGGCTGAGGACGACCAATCCCCAGCCCAGCTCAGTTTGTTTGGATAGTTAGACTTCTAAAAATTAAGCGCTATGGAACGACCGGAGTACACACCAAAAACGAGCCTAGTCGTTTTCCCAATCTTCGCGGCCCATCAGGTCGCCCACGCGATCGCGCAGCAGAAACCCGGAAGACTCCAGCTCGGTCTCAACCATTTCCCACTCGCGGGCGGGAATGTGGCGACAGAGGGTATAAATCGGCTGTTGACGGCTAACCATACCCTTTTGAACCAGCTGTCGAGCTTCGTCACGAATGAGGTCGATTGAGTAGTGGAGGGACCGAAGCATAGCAAAACCCAGTAACGACGAAGGAGCTGCAATAGACAAAATCAAATAAGCCAGACAAGAATCTTTAGGTTCCGTATCCCAGTTTACTGATAGTTTTCAGGATTTGGCTAGTCAGCTCTCGCTTATTCTCCCCTTAATCTTTGGTCGGTGCCGTTAACAAATGCTGAAATTTTTCGCTTAGCACACTCAAGACTGTAACGAGCCCGCAACATGCAAAATCTGCAATCACCTATGCGTTTGCTGCATATTACCCCGCATCTCGGCTGGGGATTGGGTCATGGCTGAGGGGTTTCGGGCATTCAGGTGTCTTTGGGAGGCTGGCGGGTTGGCGGGTTGGCAGGCTTTGAAGGTTGGTAGGTGTAGGGTTTTACGGTGAGCTGTCTACCTCTATCGTCTCATGGAGTTTAGGGGTTTGCCTGTCGGGCAGACTACCTGTGGGCGGAGGCTGGGAGTGTGGGGCACGGGGCCAACCGGACATTGCAGCCCTTTACAGTTTTCGGCACCGCTTGGGTTTGCCGGGTAGTCTAGATTTGTGCCGCCGCGCCGGTTGGTGGCCTGACTCCGAGTTTTTCTTGTTGCCCAAGTTCACTGAGGGTGCCCCGGCCCCCTCGCCCCTACCGGGAGGATCGGTCGTGAGCGTAACCGACGCACTCTTTCACCGGGCCAACGATCTGTGCCGCCGCCGCGCCTATGAGCAGTGGCAGCGGGGCCAGCGCAAGCAGCAGATTCTGCGATCGCAGGTCGGTTTCCAGGCCATGCCCCCCCGGCGACCCCACCCCTGCCAGGGCTGTACCAGCTACCACGGCATCGCCTACGGCACCAGCCGAGCCACGCGCAGCCTGCTGGTGTGCGCCATCCATCCCCAGGGGTGGCAGGGGGAGGGGGGGTGTCCGGATTGGAGGGGAGTGACGGAGTGATGGAGTAGGGGGTGATGGAGTAGGGAGCTGGGGAAGGTGGAGGAGGTGGGGAAGTTTTGAATTTTTAGTTTTGAATTTTGAGTTTTGAATTCGGGTCTACACCCCATCCCCCCCATCCCCCCTACCTCCCCCGTCACTCCATCACTCCCCACTCCATCACCCCATCACTCCCGCAACACCCCCCTCAGCTGCTGGCTCACCCCATCCACCGCTGCGGTCAGGGCCACAAACACCGCCAGGGTGATCAGCACGCCGCCGTAGTCGAAGCTGCTGATCTGCTCGGTGAGCAGGCGGCCCAGCCCCCCTGCCCCCACCAGGCCGACGACCACGGTTTCCCGCAGGCAGACCTCCCAGCGGTAGAGAATGTAGGCCAAAAAGCGACCCAGGTTTTGGGGCAAAATGCCGTAGGCCACCACGGCGCCGGGGCCTGCGCTCAGGGTGGCCAGGGCGCGCACGGGGCGGTCGTCGAGGTTTTCGTTGACCTCGGCCATCAGCCGCCCGAGGATGCCAAAGTTGTGCAGGGCCAGGGCCAGGGCCCCCGGCAGCAGGCCGGGAAACAGCACATACAGCAGCACCAGCGCCCAGATCGGCGCAGGAATGGCGCGGCTGACCAGCAGCACCAGGCGGCTCAGCCCCAGCAGGCCGTAGGCCAATGGCTGGCCGCCGCGCTGGCCGACGGGAGCCAGCAGCCCCCCCGGCAGCAAAAAATTTTGGGCGGCGGGCAGCGAAAACACCATGCCGCCGAGGCCCGCCAGGGCCATGGCCACCATCGACATGGCCACCGTCAGCCAGGAGAGGCGGGCCAGGGTGAGCAGCTCGGCCCCGGTGGGCAGGGCGGGCCAGCCGGTGGCCAGCAGTTCCCCGGCCAGGCGTTGGGTGCGGGCCGACCACAGCACCGCCACATCCAAATCGAGCAGCCACCAGCAGAGGGGCAGAGCCAGCACCACCCCGATCCAGGACAGCTGGAGCAGTCGGTCTTGGCGCGGGGGCTGGGAGGCGGGCCGGGCGGGGGCCTGGCCCGGCTGGCGGTTGAGGTCGAGGCGGCTGGTGAAGCCCATGCGGCGGCGCACCAGGGCGCTCCAGGCATCGACGGCCCCGTTGAGCACAATCAGGGCGTAAAAGCCGGTCCACAGCTGGTCGTAGCGCAGCGATTGCAGACTGAGAAAAATTTCGTAGCCCAGGCCCCCGGCCCCGATGATGCCCAGCACCGCCGAGGCCCGCAGGGAGCATTCAAACCGATAAAAGGTGTAGGAGAGCAGGTTGGGTAGGGCCTGGGGCAGCAGGCCGTAGACCAGGGCGGCCAGCGGGGGGGTGCCCGCATTGATCAGGGCCTGGAGGGGGGCGCGGGGGGTTTCGTCTAAAATTTCGGAGAACACTTTGGCGACAATGGCCCCAAAGGGAATTGCGATCGCAAGTACCCCCACCAGCGGGTTGAGCCCCAGCACCTGCACCAGCACCAGCCCCCAGATCAGCTCGTGGATGGCGCGGGGAAAGGCCAGCAGCCCCCGCACCCCGCGCCACAGGCCCTGCCGCAGCCCCCAGGGGTCGCGGGGAAAGACCGTCTGCCACCCCACCGCCGAGGAGAGCAGCCCGCCCCCCAGGCCCAGGCCCACGCTGAGGGCGGTGCCCAGCACGGCGTAGGCCAGGGTGACCAGGGCGGCCCGGCCGATCAGCACCACAAACTCGGGGCTGAGGTCGGGGCGCAGGCTGGCCGCCAAAAATTCTTGCAGCTGGGGCCAGCCGCCCAGGTTGACCAGGGTGCCGGGGCGGCCCAGACCCGTCTGGTAGGCGGCCAGCCCCAGGGCCAGCAAAACCCCCACACCCCAGGCGGTTTTGGGGTTCCAGGGGCTCGGTCGCAGCGGTATGGTGATAGTCTGTTGGGTGTTAACCATGCTCAGGTCGTCACCCCACCATGGATGTTATGCCCCAGCTCCCCGGTTTTCTGTCGCAAGATGCGTTGTCCCCCCTGTCTGTAGACACCCTGCTGCGCCCCATTACCCTGACCGATGCGCTGGTCGATGGGGACAGTTTCAGCGCCTATTTTACTGGAGTTGACCTCCCGATTGCGGCCGCTGCCGCTGTGCCGTCGGAGGCCCTGACGCCGGTGCTGGCCCAGCAGTTTGACCAGGACATTCTCGGCGACATGGTCAATATTTGGAATAATTTTGTCGATTCAGGACAGATCTGGGCGCTGCTTTTCGGTATTGTGCTTGGCTATATGATTCGCAACCTGACCGCCTACTAATGCAAACGCCCTCTCCCCAAACCTGGAGCCAGCGCTTTGAGACCGCGCTGCACCCTGCGATCGCAGGGTTTAATGCCAGCATCGGCTTCGACATAGCGCTGATCGAGTACGATCTCACCGGCTCCGAGGCCCACGCCAAAATGCTGGTCAAAACCGGCATTATCAGCCCCGAGGAGGGCGAGCAGATCGTCACCGGCCTCGAAACCATTCGCCAGGAGTACCGCCGGGGCGAGTTTACCCCCGGCGTCGAAGCCGAGGACGTTCACTTTGCCGTCGAGCGGCGGCTGACCGAGCTGATCGGCGCCGTGGGCAAAAAGCTGCACACCGCCCGCAGCCGCAACGACCAGGTGGGCACCGACCTGCGTCTCTACCTGCGGGCCCAGATCGAAGCCATCCAGGGGCAGCTGCGCCAGTTTCAGCGCACCCTGCTGGGCATTGCCACCGAGCATGTCGAAACCCTGATTCCGGGCTACACCCACCTCCAGCGGGCCCAGCCGATCAGCCTGGCCCACCACCTGCTGGCCTACTTCGACATGGCCCAGCGCGACTGGGATCGCCTCTCTGACCTGCAAAAGCGGGTGAATATCTCGCCTTTGGGCTGCGGCGCCCTGGCCGGTACCACCTTCCCCATCGATCGGCAGTACTCGGCCGAATTGCTGGGGTTTGAGAAGGTCTACGGCAACAGCCTCGACGGGGTGAGCGATCGCGACTTTGCCATTGAGTTTGCCTGCGCCGCCAGCCTGATCATGGTGCACCTGTCGCGCCTCTCCGAGGAAATGATTCTCTGGGCCTCCGAAGAATTTAGCTTTGTCAGCCTCAACGACAGCTGCTCCACCGGCTCCAGCATCATGCCCCAGAAGAAAAACCCCGACGTGCCGGAGCTGGTGCGGGGCAAAACCGGGCGCGTGTTTGGCCACCTGCAAGGGCTGCTGGTGATGATGAAGGGCCTGCCCCTGGCCTACAACAAAGACCTGCAAGAGGACAAAGAGGCGATCTTCGACACGGTGGCCACCGTGCGCGGCTGCCTGGAGGCGATGACCATTTTGCTGGCCGAGGGGGTCAACTTTCGGGTGCCGCGCCTGCGCCAGGCGGTCAACGAAGACTACGCCAACGCCACCGACGTGGCCGACTACCTGGCCACCAAGGGGGTGCCCTTCCGCGAGGCCTACAACCTGGTGGGCCAGGTGGTCAAAACCTCCCTGGGGGCCAACAAGCTGCTGCGCGAGCTGACCTTAGCAGAATGGCAGGCCCTGCACCCCGCCTTTGAGGACGATATCTACGCCGCCATTGCCCCCCAGCAGGTGGTCTCGGCCCGCAACAGCTACGGCGGCACCGGCTTTGAGCAGGTGCGCCAGGCCATTGTGCGTGCCCACCAGGCCCTCGGCGAGGCGTGAGCAGCCGGTAAAACCAGTCTGCCAGCCCAGCCCCATCATCTCAACGGAGAAGCCCGATGATTAGCCTTTGCATGATCGTCAAAGACGAGGCCGCCACCCTGGCCCGCGCCCTGGAGACCGTGCAGGGGGTGGCGGGCGAAATCGTGGTGGTCGATACGGGCTCGGTGGATGACACAGTTGCGATCGCACAGTCCCACGGGGCCAAGGTGCAATCCTTTGCCTGGGGCCACGACTTTGCCGCCGCCCGCAACGCTGCCCTAGGCCACGCCACCGGCGACTGGGTGCTGGTGCTCGACGCCGATGAGGTGCTGCTGCCCGCCACCGCCCAGGTGTTGCAGCAGCTCGACCGGGGGGAGGCGCTGGGCGATGTGGCCGCCGCCGAGGTGCTGGCCGTCAACCTGCTGCGCCTCGAAATCGGCGCGCCCCAGGCCCCCTACACCCTGATCACCCGGTTCTTTCGCCGCCTGCCTCAGATCCGCTTCAACCGCCCCTACCACGAGACCGTCGATGACAGCATTGCCGCCCTCCAGCAGCAAGACCCCCGCTGGCAGGTGATCACCCTGGGCGAAGTGGCCCTGCACCACACCGGCTACGACCCCGCCGTGGTGGTGCAGCGGGGCAAGTTTGAGCGGGCCCGCACCGCCATGGCCGCCTACCTGGCCGAGCAGCCCCACGATGCCTACCTGCTCAACAAGCTGGCCGCCCTCTACATCGAGTCTGACCAGGTGGCCGAGGCCCTGCCCCTGCTCAACCGCGCCCTTGAGCAAACCGACGTAGACGAGCTCACCCGCTACGAGCTGCACTACCACCGCGCCCTGGCCCTGGCCGATCAGCCCAGCCAGGCCGCCAGCGACTACGACACTGCCCTGGCCCAGGCGGTGCCGCCCCGGCTCAAGCTGGGGGCCTGGATCAACTACGGCAGCCTCAAAAAAGCCCAGGGCGATCTTGAAGGTGCGATCGCGCTGTTTGAGCAGGCCATTGAGGCCGACCCCACCCTGGCCCTGGCCCACTACAACCTTGGCACCGCCCACCGGGCCAGGGGCTACCTCGACGAGGCCATTGCCGCCTACCGCCAGGCCATCGCCCTCGACCCCCACTACCCCGAGGCCCACCAAAACCTGGGGGTGGCGCTATTCAAGCTGGGGCAGCTGCCCGAGGCCCTGCAAGCCTTTCGCCGGGCGATCGAAATTTACGACACCCTCGACCCCGCCACCGCCACCAGCCTCAGACGGGGCGTGGCCAACCTGGGCATTTCGCCCCTCCAGCTGGCCCAGGCCGGCTTTATCTAAACCGCTGTATCTTTTAAGAGTGCTGAAACAAATCACCCGTGGGAGTAAACATGGTTTACTCCCACGGGTGATTAAGTCTATTCAGGGGTTTGCTGTGGGCTATTTCGCGTAGCGGGAGTCGTTCCAGTCAAACTCGCTTCCCGACGACGAGGCGTGGCCCTTTTGCCACGACACCTCAGAGCCGTAGGTGCCCGGTCGCCAGTAGTGGGAGTGGCTGCCGTCGGCCCGCTCCGCGCTGGGGGTATCGGCGGCGCTGCCCCGGTAGCGGGTGC
>DATIVG010000531.1:0-12150 GCA_035466075.1 Nodosilinea sp.
TCCTGAACCAGGAAGGGTGGGCCGAGTGGATACCGGATGAGGTGGTGATCCAGGGTGACTTGGGCTTTTTCGGGCTGCAGAACGAGGTGGTCAATGTCGAGTTGCCCCACAAAAGGCCACACGGGGGACAACTTAGCGACGAACAGAAAGCTGATAATCGAGCGTTAGCCAGCGAGCGCGTGGTGTGTGAGCATTCGTTTGCGGGTCTCAAGCGCTACGGCATTGCCCATCAGGTCTATCGCAACCGGATTGAGGGCTTTGATGACCGCTCGATGGTTACCGCTGCCGGGCTGTGGAACTTCTATCTAGAGGCGGCATAGGATCAGAATACAAAATCACCAACCCCAAACGACACCTGTTCAATTACTCACTGTTTCACAACAACTCTAATGCAAGGCCCCGCCGGGTGGACGATTTTGCGCCCTGGGTTCTTTGCCCAAAACCTGGGCGATGCCTACCGCGACGATATTCGACGGTGCGATCGCATCTACGTACCCGCTGGAGAGGGGCGGGTGGCCTTCATCGACGCCCGCGACATTGCGGCGGTGGCGGTGGCGGCGCTGCTGCACCCGGCAGACCACAGCGGGCAGAGCTACACCCTCACCGGGCCAGCGGCCATTACCTTTGAGCAGGTGGCCGCCCTGCTCACCGCCGAACTGGGCCGCCCCATTGGCTACAAAGCCGCCAGCCTGCTGGGCTATGCTCGCCACCTGCGCCGCCAGGGTTTGCCCTGGATGCAGATTTTAGTGCAGACCATTCTGCATCGCGGCTTACGGGGGGGCGAGGCCGAAGCCGTGACCGATACGGTACCCGAGCTGCTGGGGCGGCCAGCCCTAACGATGGCTGAGTATGTGCACGACCACCGCGACCTGTGGTTGCCATAGCGGTAAGGCTCCCTACGGAGCTGCTACCCGGTGGGCCAGCATTCTAATAAAGCCGCTGTCTGCGGTTGGCTGTCATAGGAAGGGGGTGCGATCGCACTCACTTCCCACACCCCTGCGGCGGAATATAGCTTGACACCGGCCTGTACTTGGCAATCACAGGCCTGTACTTGGCAATCACGAGCCTGCACTTGGTAATCACGGGCCTGTACTTGGCAATCACGGGCCTGTACTTGGCAATCAGGGGCTTGTACTTGGCAATCACGGGCCTGCAACGGGTTATCTAGCCGCTAGCCTGGGAGGCCGTCGGTATCAATACCCAGGGAAAGCTGATAGATTGCCTTCTTCGGCTGTCCGGTGGCTTTGGCCAGCTGGCGGCTGGCATCGGCGCGAGACATGCCCTGGCGCAGCAGCTGCTCTAGCTCGGCGCGAATGGCTTCGGGCGACAGCACCGGCCCCTCACGGGTTGCGCCCTGAATCACCACAGTGAACTCGCCCTTGGGGGCTTCACTCTGGTAGTGCGATAGCGCAGCGCCCAGGCTGCCGCGCCAAAATTCTTCAAACCGCTTGGTCAGCTCGCGGCCCAGGGTAACGGGGCGATCGCTCCCCAGGGTCGCCACCAGGTCCTCCAGGGTTTTGATCAGCTTGTGGGGCGCTTCGTAGAGAATGATGGTGCGATCTTCCTGGGCGATGGCCTCCAGGCGGGCGGTTCTCTCTTTGCCCTTGAGGGGCAAAAACCCCTCAAACACAAAGCGATCGCTGGGCAACCCGGACACACACAGGGCGGTAATGGCCGCCGTTGGCCCCGGAATGGGCACCACCGGCACCCCCGCCTCGATGCAGGCCGCAATCAGCTCGTAGCCGGGGTCAGAGATGCCCGGCATGCCCGCATCGCTGACCAGGGCGACGGCGTGGTTTCGCCCTTGCAGGTGGTGCAGCAGCTCGTCAATGCGGCTGTGGCGGTTGTGCTCGTGGTAGCTAATCTGCGGCGTGGTGACTTGAAAGTGCTGGAGCAGCTTGCCGGTGTGGCGGGTGTCTTCGGCGGCGATCAGATCGACCGCCTGCAGCAGGCGCACCGCCCGAAAGGTCATGTCTTCGAGGTTGCCCAGGGGGGTGCCCACCACGTAGAGATGGCCGGGTTTGGGGTCAGAGTCGGGGGCCGGGGGCATGGGCGCGCAGGGTGAGGGCAAAACAAGATGATCCCAGGCTAGCGTAAGGCGGGCGGTCTCCAGCGCGGCCCGCCGCCTGTCGCCGTGCAATCGATGGGCGGGCAGGCTGTCGGCCCAGGGCTACGGCGTTTCTGCAACACCGGGTGCAACCAGGCCTTTGGCGGGCAGCGGCCCAGTCGCTGCGGTGGTGAGAGATACTGTTACAGCAGTGGCTAAGTCGATTGCAAGGAGAGTTGCCATGACGCAAATGCTGAAACCCTGGGCCCTGGCGGTGGCTGCGGTGGGGGTGCTGGCGGTGGGGCCAGCGCTGGCCGAGGGGCCGGTGCCGCTGGCGGCGGAGTCTGCCCCAGCAACGGTACCAGATGCTGCTCCGGAAGCGGCCCCGGCGGCGGGGGAAACCACCAGCTACACCTACGCCGATTTGTTTTCGATTGCGTTTCCGGCGGGGTGGCGGGTGAGCGAGCAGGCCGATGCGCCCCAGGTGGTGGGCGCTAGCGCGGGCAACGCTGCCGATCTCCCGGCGGTGCGTACCGAGGTCACCTGGCACGATGCGCCGCCGCGAACGGTGGTGGCCGATGCCCTGGCGGCGATTCAGGCCAGCGGCTACACCGTGGCCCGCTACGATGCCGCCACCATCGACGGGGTGACGGCCATTCGCCTGTGGCTGAGCGATCTGCCGGAGGAGTTGCCCAACGCCTACATCACCTACATTGGCTACCCGGCCCACACCGCGACTGTGGCCAGCTACTACGGCGAGGCGACGGGGTCGATTGACCCGCTGCTCGACGCAATTCACGGCTCGTTTCAGCGGTCGCGCTAGGGCTGGGGTACGGGTGGGCTGCTGACCGTAGTTAATCCTGGGCTTAAATCTGGGCTTAACCTTGGGGATGGCGCTCAACCCGTACCCTAAGTTTCATACCCCCATTGAGGCTCTGGTTGAAGGGTGGGGGCGTGCGATCGCAGCTAGCCAAACGGTGCCATGCAAATTGATTTTCACCACGGAGTTACCTACGTGTGTGCCCGGCTGGCGGGCTTTGAGCACCGCGAGGCCAGCATTGTGGCCCACTGCGCCCAGTACGTTGACGACTCCACCCAGGCGGGGCTGATTCGCTTTGACAACGGGGCGATGTTTGACCGCATCAGCTCGGCCCACAAAATGCTCGACTACCGCAATTTCAAAGAGCTGGCCAACCACCAGGTGTGGATTCCCTTTCACTTTTTGCCGGGCAATGGCGGGCTGCCGCCGGGGCAAGACCCGCCGGGCAGCTTCATCGAAAAACTGATCTGCCGCCCCAACAGCCCCGTGGCCCAGGCCATGGTGGCCGAGTGCATCGACCAGCGCTACCGCAGCTACGGCCTGCACCGGCTGGGCATTACCCTGCATGTGTTTGCCGACACCTGGGCGCACCAGGGCTTTGCCGGGGTCAGCCACGAGGTCAACAACGCCAAGGAGCTGGTCGATGGCGACGGCAACCCCGACCAAAGCCTGATGAACCGCCTGACCGGCTTCTTTATCGGCGGGGCGCTGCCCCTGGGCCACGGCGCGGTGCTGGGCAACCCCGACCAGCCCCACCTGCGCTGGGGCTACACCAATGGCCGGGGCGAAAAAATTAAGCGCGACAACCCCAAAGACTTCATTGCAGCGGCCCAGGAAATGTGCCGGGCGATGCAGCGCTACCGGGCGGGCCAGGCCGACGCCCCCGCGCCGGGGCTGCCCGCCGCCGACCGGGCCAAGATTGTGGCGCTGTTTGACCAGCTGCGGGGCGATGGCGAGAGCCGCCACCGCCAGTGGTTGGAGCACATTGCCCAGGGCTACTTTAGCTTTGGCCCGGCCCAGGTCACGTACATCGCCAGGGGCCATGGCTCGTGGAAGCAGCAGGCCCTCCAGCTAGAGGCGGAGACCGACCGCCGCGACCCCCGCCTGCCGCCCTACTCGCCGGAGTTTTTGACCAGCAACTGGAAGCTCTTTCACGACGCGTTGCGGGCGCATCACTTCTTTATCACCCATGATTTGCTGCCGCAGTATGGGATTTGTGTGGCGTAGGGGAGGTGGGGGAGTGGGGGAGTTATGGGGTGGGGGAGTGTAGACGCGGAGCGGCTTCCCGTAGGGTAGGGGTGGGGGAGTGGGGGTGATGGGTGGAGGTTTGAGTTTTCCTTCAGAAAGGAGCCTAAGATTGGGTTGACAGGCTATGCTAAGCCTTGATTCTTCATGCCTATCGGTACCAATTTTCCCGTGGTTGCCCCTGTTATTTCTCGCCCTGGTCTGGATATCTCGCCGCCGCCGTCGCCTCGCCCGAGGTTGGCGCTGGCGCAGGGGGGCTGGCGGGGCTGGCCCGCACCGCTGCCTCGGCTTAAAAACCCTCGTCTGTGGGGGCTGGGCCTGGGCAGTGTGGCGCTGGGGCTGGTGAATGGGGCGCTGGTGGTGTCGGCGGGGGTGGGGCTGGTGGTCTACCAGCAGCTGTTGCAGCTCTCGCCCCGCCAGCGCCAGGGGTTGATGCAGCGACTGCGCCAGGGGCTGCCGCTGCCCGCGACGGCTCAGCAGCAGGCGTTGCTGTTGGGGCTGGTGGCGGGGGCGGGCACCTATACCTTTAGCTCGCTGGAGCACAGCACCCACTCGCCGCTGCTGGCGCTGCTGCTGACCGGGCAGGGGGCGCTGGCGCTGTTTGCGGTGGGGGCGCTGGTGCGCTCGTCTCGCTCGACTGAGGACCGCGATCCCCGCTGGGAGGCGGCTCCGGTGGCCCAGGTGGAGCACAACCTGGCGGTGCTCAGCCACCCCGACCCGCTGAAGCGGCTGGTGGCGGTGCGGCGGCTGGTGCGGCTGGCCCAGGCCGATCATGAGTATTTGGCGGGGGCGCTGTCGGTGCGATCGCACCTGATCGACTGCTTGCGGCTGCGGCTGGGGCAAGAGACCGATGCCATTGTGCGATCGGCCATTGAATCTGGGCTGGAGCTGCTGCAGCCGACCCGGTCACTAGCGCCTAGTTTGGCGGTGCCGGTGACCGCAGAGCCGCTGGCCCCAGTTCCCCATGAGCTGGTGCTAGAGCCCGAGGCTGCTGCCCCTGCTCCCGCTCCTCCTGTCTCTGAACTAAACGCATCTACCGAGGTTGCTGCCCCTGCTCCCCAGGGACGGCGGCCCGTTGAATATGTCGAGTACCTGGATATCTAACCGTCTAACCTATGGATCGCTTCACCGTTGAGGTCATTTCTCAGACCCCCAACCCTCAACAGACCATGTACGCCGCCATGCACCAGGACTACGCCGAGGGCTTTGTGGCCCACGATCGCGAGGCCTGGCCCAGCGAAGCGCGCTGCGGCGAAATCTTAGTCACCAGCCTGCTCAAGGGCGGGCGCGGCCACTACGGCCCGCTGGAGCACCCGCAGATTGTGTTTAACGTGGGCTGGTTTCCCCACAGCACCATGCAGCAGATTCGCACCCACCGGGTGGGCGTTTCGTTCGATGTGCAGAGTTTTCGCTACACCGGCCAGCGCATTCTCGATGTGGTGGAGGGCAAGCGCGAGGTGGAAGAGGTGTTTTACCTGCGGCCCCTGGGCGACTACACCGACCGCCAGGGCAAAAAGTACGAGTACACCGCCGAGGCCCGTCAGCAGGATATCGACTGGTGTATGGAGGCCAGCCGCCGCTACCAGACCCGCATTCAGCAGGGCTTTGCCGAAGAGCACGCGCGGGGCCTGATTCCCTTTGACATTCGCCAGCACTGGGTGATGTCGGCCAACGTGCGCTCGGTGATGCACCTGCTCGACCTGCGCTGGAAGGCCGATGCCCAGCTCGAAGCCCAGAAGATGTGCGAAGCCATTTGGCCCCACTTTGCCGCCTGGGTACCTGCGATCGCAGCCTGGTACGAAGACAACCGCCTCAAAAAAGCCCGCCTCGCCCCCTAGCTCGGTTCCTAAAGAAACAGCCCCCAAAAAACCCCCAAAAAAACAGGTGGGACAGCCATTGTCCCACCTGTTTTGGTGTGAGGAAAAACCGGGTTCCACCGCCGTCTGACCCGCCCCGCCTGGCATGGTGGGGCTAAGTCAGATTGGCTCGGCCAGAAACCCAGTGGGTCTCTATCGGTACCTGAAGTTGCGGTAGACCAGGCGAGAGTCGAGGCCGCGAGCGCGCAGGAAGCTGACCACGGCACCGGCGTCGTTGCGATCGGTACATTCAGCCGCGTTGATGAACCGCCCCTGGCGCGCATTCTCAAAGCGAGGGTTGATTACACAGGTCAAACCGCCTATGCCCTGGCTGCTGCCACTGGGTAGGACCTGGAGCACCCGCTGGAGTTCGTTGTCACCCCCAAAGACGGCGGCTACATAAGGCTCTAGGCCAGCCCCATCGGGCACGGTGCCACCGCTGCCAAAACAAGCCGGGCGATCGGCCTGGGGAATATTTGTCACCAGAGGCGCAGAGTTGATTCTAGGTTCTGACACTAGCACCCCGCCGTTGGAGGCAATCACATCCAGTTGTGCCTGCCCATCACTGCTGACTCGAACGAAGTAGCGGGCCGGAACACCGCCAAAACTTTGACCACTAAAGTAGTTGGCCCAGCATCGGTAGGGGGCAATCTCAGTGGCTTCTGCGATGGCAGTCAGACCATTGACCAGCGGTTGATTAGTGATTCTGTTGTAAACATTCATCTTGGTCACGCCGCTGTCGTTAAACACCCGAACCGAGTAATTTTGGGTATCAAAGCCCACAAACGTGCGGTTGAGCAAATCGCCCTGTCCAGGGTTGGGGTTAGGGTTAGGGTTAGGGTTGGCTCCAGGCAGGAAAAAGTCTCGAACGCTGGTGCTGTTCTGGCTAAGCAATATGGAACTGGTGGAGAGATCAACGATTTCAAGGCGGGCCTGGTTGTTAGTTAGGTTGCCACTAGCCCGGTAGACGACGTTGCGGCCTGCACGCGAGCCAAAGCTGTCATAGCTTATCCATTCCCTACTAATGATTCCGTCGCGACGGGTAACGGGAGCATTGAGTTGTTCGGACTGCCGAGTGTCTCTGTTGTAGACATTCATCCGCAGGGTGTCAGAATTCCTGGGAAAGACGCTAACAGTAAAGGTTGCCGTTTCAAAATAGAGGGTAGCGTTGCCCACGGTGTTGGGATCCTGGGCCAACAACCCTTCCAATCCGGCCTCGGCAACAGCGTTGGGCGTCAGCGCCGGAGGCTGAGCCGCACCATACCCCGGCACCGACAGACCAGTGACTAGAAAAACCGAGGTAACAAACAGCGCCAGCGACTTAAACAGCCGCTTTGACCAGCGGCTAAGGGCGATACTGGGCCAGACTGGTTTCATGGAAATTAGCTCCCTATACTCCTCACTCGAGAAACCCGTTAGGCGACCAATTCGGGAACGTGCGGGCTTAGAACCCCGGTTTCTCTGCAAATACGGCTGTAATTTTAGCTAACTTTCTTCAAAAAACTCGCTTTTTTTGGACATCGCAGAACTTTTCAACCCCCCAGGGGCGGCGCTGCCAAAAACAGGCTAAACCCGCCGGGCAAACGGGGCTCAATCAGCGCCATCTCCCCCCTCTCCCCCTTTCCTCCAAAACGCCACCCTATTCATCCTCGCTGGGTCCAGCCTCATCCCCGGACGCCTTCCCCCGCTCAGCTTTGGGTTCTGGTGGGGTCGCCGCCTGCCCCACCAACCCTCGCAGCAGGTGCTGCACCTCCGCCGACAGCTTCACCGGCAGCGACCCCGAGCGCAGGTGCAGGTCATGCTGGGGAAAGGGCACCTCAATGTCGTGGTGGCGCAGGCTGGCCTCAATGGCAAAGTACAGGTCGCTTTTGATCACCAGCTGGCGACTGGGCTGGGCAATCCACACCAGCAGCTCAAAGTCGAGGGCGCTGTCGCCAAAGCCGGTAAAAAACACCACCGGGGCCGGAGCCGACAAAATTTCCTGGTTTTTGTGGCAGGCTTCGAGCAGCGCCAGCTTTACCTTTTGGGGATCGGCGCTGTAGGCCACCCCCACCGGCAGGCGAATGCGCGACACCGGGTTGCCGTGGCTCCAGTTGATCACCTCGGAGTCTAAAAACCGGGAGTTCGGCACAATAATCGACACCTGATCGAGGGTGCGAATTTCGGTACTGCGCGAGCCAATCCGGGCTACGGTGCCCTTCACCTGACCAAAATCGACGAAATCCCCCACCTGCACCGGCCGCTCAAACACCAGCACCAAACCGCTGACAAAGTCTTTGACCAGCCCCTGCAACCCCAGCCCCACCCCAATGCCCAGACCGCTGGCAATCAGGGCAATGGAGCTGAGGTCAATGCCCCACAGCTGGAGCACCACCACGGTGCCCAGCAAAATCAGGGTGTATTTGATCAGCACCGCGATCGCTTCCTGGGCCGCCAGGCTGATGCCCGTCACCTGCAAAATGCGCGATCGCAGCAAATTGGTGAGGGTAGTCGCCAAAATCACCAGCCCCAGCAGGGCCCCCACCACCAGCAGCAAATCGAACAACGAATAGGACCGACTGCCCAGCAGCAAACTGCGGTCAAACAGCCCGTCGCGCACGCTGCTCATCACCCGGTAGCTGACCCGCCGGGTAAACGAAAAAAGATTGGCAATGTAGGTCAGAGCCGTAAACCACACCATCCCCCGCAACAGCACCAGGGTCAGCCGCGACAGCAGCTTCAGCCCGGCAACCGGCGCATCGGGGCCCTCGCCAGCGTCGGGCGAAAACGACAGGTGGTTGACCAGGGGCCGCAGCCAGCGCTGCCAGATCCAGCCCAACAGCCAGTGAAAGGCCAGCGCCAGCGCCAGCGCCACCCCCGCTTTGATCAGCGCCTGGGTCAAAAACCCGGTCTGCCGCTCGGCTCGGGCCTGGGCAATGGCCTCGTCAATGGTGTTGATCCAGCGGTCGGCCTGGGCCTCGGGGCTGCCCGCCCCGCCCACCTCAGCATCGGCGCGGGTGACCGTCATAATGTAGCGATCGCCCGCAAAAATCACCGGGTTGCTGCTCTGGGGGGCGTCGTCACCATCCTCAAAACTGCGGATTCTGGCCTCTACGGTGACGGGGTCGGCCCGCTCAATCAGCGGTTCCAGGTTGGTTTCAATGGCCAGCGCTCGCTCAATGGCGGTGAGGTCGCCCGCCGCCGGTACCTCAAATAAAAACAGGCCGTCGAGAAACACCGACTCGGTCTCCAGCGCCTGGGCCAGCCCCGGCAATGCCCCCAGGCCGTGCAGCATGACCGCCAGCACCAGACCGATGAGCCAGGCGACAGCGGTTTGGGTTGCTCGTACCGGCATGGTATCTGCGCTGAAACGTCGACACCAGCATAGCGCTCGGGGGAGATGGGGGTGGGGGAGATGGGGGGGTGGGCTGGTTTAGATTTTGGGGCGGCTGAGCCAGAGGGGCAGGCTGGAGAGCAGGGCCAGTAGGGCGAGGGCACCGGCTAGGGGCAGGACCGCGCCGCCGTTGAGGGCGGTGAATCCGGCGGCGCCGAGCCAGCTGTAGGCCAGGGTGCCGGGCACGATGCCCAGCAGGGTGCCGCCCAGGTAGGGCACAAACCGCACGGTGGTCAGCCCCAGCAGCACGTTCATCAGGCTAAAGGGTGAAATCGGGGCGAGGCGCAGGGTGAGCACGCACCAAAAGGCTTCACTCTGGAGCCGCTGGTTGAGCCAGGCGAGGGGGCGCTGGTGCTGACCCCACCGTTGGCCCCAGGGCTGGCCGATCAGGCGGGCCAGGCCAAAGGCGACGGTGGCCCCCAGGGTAGCGCCCAGCACCGACCAGGCGGTACCCCACAGGGTGCCAAACAGAGCCCCCCCTGCGATCGCAACTACCGCCCCCGGCAGCGCCAGGGCCGCCGCCAAAATGTGGGCGGCCAAAAAGCCCACCGCTTTCCAAGGCCCCAGCTGGTGCAGGTAGGTCACCAGGGCCTGGGGGTCGAGCAGCAGCAGGCGATGGGGCCAAAGCCCGCCGACGGCCACGGCCAGCAACAGCCCGACTGCGGCCCAGCGAATGCGTGGAAACCTCATGGGTTTGGGGTTCAAGGTCTAGGGTTCAAGTCTAGGGTTGAGGAGAGTGGTTGGTGGGGGAGAGGGTAGAGCAGGCGGGGAGCAGAGAGGAGGGCATCGCTGGACAGTCGCGACGCCTCAAAAGCCGCTACGGATTTTCGGGCTGGGGGGCGGCGGGGCTGGGGGGCAGCGCCTCGTTCAGCGCCTTGCGGGCGATGCGGGTGACGTAGAGGGTGACCGCCACCGTGGCGATCAGACCAACAATGCGAATAATCCACTGAATGCGGGCGGCTTCGGGGGGCTGGCTGCTGTCGGCCCCAAGGGTGGCCAGGTTGCCCACCAGCGACCCCAGATAGACGTACATAATGGTGCCGGGCAGCATGCCCACCGAGCCAATCACGTAGTCTTTAAGCGAAATTTGGCTCAGCCCCAGGCCGTAGTTGAGCAGGTTGAAGGGAAGTACCGGCGACAGCCGCAGCAAGAAGATGATCTTGCGGCCGCTCTGGGCAATGGCATCGTCAATCGCCTGAAATCGAGGGCTGTTGGCGATTTTGCTGGCCACCCAGCCCCGCGCCACGTAGCGGCCCACCAAAAAGGCCGCCGTGGCCCCCAGCATGGCCCCCACAAACACCAGGGCCGAGCCCTTGACGACCCCAAACACCACCCCGGCCCCCAGGGTCACTATGGAGGCGGGCACAAAGGCCACGGTGATGACCACGTAGAGCAGAATGAAGGCCAGAGGTGCGATCGCGCCTAGCCCGTCAATCCAGTTGAGGGCCTGCACCAGCTGCTGCTGGAGCGACCCAAAAAACGATAGATCGCTCCCCGCCGCCGACTGGGCCAGGGCCGGGGCCAGGGGCACACCGCCCAGGGCAATCGCTGTCCAAACCATAAACCGAAGCATTTTGGCTGATACCGGGCGCAGGGGGGGGCGGGTACTCATAATCTTAGGTGCATCTTAGGTGCAGTGCAGGACTATCGGGCCGTGGGCTATCACCTTGACCCCTATCCTTGGGCCAGGTACCCCCATTCAAGCCCCGCCCCCTGAGACCCCCCTGAGAATCCTGTAAGTATTGCTGAAGTTATCGCTATCGCCATCAAGGTCAAGACATTTTTTAAAACCGTCTGTTGGCGATAGCGATATGCCAGGTCGCTGTCCCAGTTTTGCGGTTGGGCGTTGAACTGTCCTAGGCGACCTGGCCAAAGCTTATGTATCAGCCCGTTCTCAGAATGGGCTGCTAGAGTCGAGATCAAAGGGTGAGTCAGCCGCTGATTTAGCCTTCTCCTTAGGCGTTGTGTCCATGTCGTTGCTTTGGCTTCCCGTTGTCTCTCGGGCGCTTGCCCCCCTGCGTCGCCTCGGCCGGTTTGGTCGGGCGATCGACCCGCAGTCGCTGCAAACCCGCCTCACCGCCGGGGTGGTGCTGACCTCGCTGGTGGGGGTGGGCTCCGTCACCGCCTGGATGGGCTGGCGCATGCAGCAGATCATGCTCGACAGCCACCGCCAGCGCACCGCCCTGGTGGTGGAGCGCCTGCAAGAAGACGTGCGCTACTACAGCACCATGATGCCCCCCCAGCAGGCCCTCGACCGCGTGATCGACTACCGCACCACCGGCGATCTGGCGATCTGGGTCGAAACCGCCGGGGGTGATCGCCTGGCCCAGTCTGAAACCCTGACCATGGGCTCGTGGCAAACCGCCGGGGTCAGCGAGGCCCTGCTCACCACCCCGCTGGCACCGGGGCTCGACATCATGGCGGTGCAAGACTGGCAGCTGGTGGTCTGCGCTGAGCCCCTGGCGGTGGCCGGGCTGCCCGCCGCTACGCTTTATATTGCCAACGACATTACCGCCGACTACCAGGGGCTGCAGCGGCTGCTGCGCCTGCTGCTGCTGACCAGTCTGCTCTTGATTAGCCTGCTGGCCACGGCGTTTGCCCTCTACATTCGCCGCACCCTCAGCCCCATTCGCCAGCTCAACCGGCTGGCCTCCCAGGTGACCGCCGACACCCTCGACCAGCCCCTCAGCCTGCGGGCGGCCCCCACCGAGCTGCAAGAGCTGATTCGCACCTACAACCTGATGCTGGCCCGATTGGCCAAGGCCTGGGGGCAGCAAAAGCGCCTGGTCAACGATGTCTCCCACGAGCT
>DATIVG010000532.1:0-1516 GCA_035466075.1 Nodosilinea sp.
GGCCAGCTGCGATCGCAGCTGGGCCAGGCCGGGCGCGATCGCGTCCAGCGCGACTTCTCCACCACGGCCCATGTCACGGCCATGGTCAACCTCTACCAAGACCTGCTTCCCCACCCTCAGCAGACCGGCCTCCACTCTTAAACCCCCTTTACGCTTATGCCTCTGCCCCGTCCCCTCCTCGGCAGCCTGATCGCCCTGGTCACCGCCGGCCTGGTCTGGCTCACCCACAGTCGCGCTCCCTCCGCTAGCCTGCCGCCCCTGGCCGTTGCCGATCGCCCCGACGGCCAGGAGGAAGCCTACTATGCCGCGGGGGATGAGGCTCTAACCACCGGCCTCACCCTGCTCACCGACTACTGGACTACCCTGCTCACCGAAAACCCTGATCTGGCGCGGGGCTATGTGGACAACTACCTGCCCCCGGTGCTCAAGGCCCTGGGCTATCGCCCCGCCGATGCCCTGATGGCCCAGCTGGCCGAGACCTTTTTTGCCGCCCGCGACCCGCACACGGGGCTGATTCCCTACGCCTATGATGCCGAGCTGCCCAGCGACCCCACCGCTCCAGACGCCGCCGTCACCACCGGCAACCAGCAGCCCGTGGGGCTGCTGGCCCGAGCCGCTGAGCTGTGTCAGTGGTTTCCGCGCGATCGCACCCTGCAAAACCACTGCCTAGAGCTGGGCCAGAGCACCATCGACCACTTCGATGTTGCCGCCGCCAGCGCCCCCGCTGGCTTGCCCACCGGCCTGTGGGGCTGGGTCGATGTCACCAGCGGCGCCGCTCCCCGCCACGCCCTCACCCTCACCCAAGACTATGGCCAAGTCGCCCTGGGCATGGCGCATCTAGCGGCCGCTAAACCAGAGTGGCAGCCCTGGGCCGACGCAAAGCTGGCCTTCGTCTGGCAGCACCCCCAGAGCAATACCCTGCCGCTGCTCTACGAGCAGTTTGTGCTCACCCAGGGGCTAGAGCGGCCCGAGGAACCCTCCAGCGACACCGATACCCTGTACTTTGTGCGCCAGCTGTTTGAGCTGTGCCACCTGACCAACACCCCTCGATACTGCGACTGGGCCCTGGCCACCACCGATGTCTGGGTCGAGCGAGCCTGGGTGCCGGAGTGGGGCCACTTCATTCGCAAGCTCAACCCCGACGGCAGCCCGGCGGTCGATAGCCTCTACGGCGACGGCAAATACAACACCCTCTACATGCTGGTGCAGGCCTACCGGGTAACGGGCGATCGCGCCTACCTCGATCGCCTGCGGCTCGCCTGGGAAAATCTCAGCAACCTGGGCAAAAACGGCCTTGCCCCGGAGCTGGTGCGTCAGGGAGAGATGGTGGCCGATCAGGGCCTCGATCCGCAGCAGACCATTTTTCTCGATATTTTGCTGGAGGCCTACGCCGCCAGCGACGACCCCGTGTTTCTGAGGGCGGCTGAGGATTTGTGCGATCGCATCCTAGAGCAGGGTGAATCGGTCATGCGGCTGGAGAGCGGCCAGGCCGGGGTGGCCCTGCTGAAGCTGGCCC
>DATIVG010000533.1:0-5364 GCA_035466075.1 Nodosilinea sp.
GCCCCCGGCTCGACCTTGGCGGTGTTGATCACTGCGCCGATGCCGGTGGTGACGCCGCAGCCGATGTAGCAAACCTTCTCAAAGGGGGCGTCGGGGCGAATTTTGGCCAGGGAAATCTCGGGCACAACGGTGTAGTTGGCAAAGGTGGAGGTGCCCATGTAGTGGAACAGCGGCTGGCCGTCGAGGGAAAAGCGGCTGGTGCCGTCGGGCATGAGGCCGCGGCCCTGGGTGAGGCGAATCGCCTGGCAGAGGTTGGTCTTAAAGCTGAGGCAGTACTCGCACTGCCGACACTCGGGCACGTACAGCGGGATCACGTGGTCGCCAGGCTTGAGGCTGGTGACGCCGGGGCCCACCTCGGCGACCACCCCGGCCCCTTCGTGGCCGAGGACGGCGGGAAATAGCCCCTCGGGGTCTTTGCCGGAGAGGGTGTAGGCATCGGTGTGGCAGATGCCGGTGGCTTTGATTTCAACCAGCACTTCGCCCTCGCGGGGCCCTTCGAGCTGAACGGTTTCAATGGTGAGGGGTTGACCTGGGCCATGGGCAACGGCAGCTCTAACATCCACGGGCGAAGTCTCCTTTGGGCAGTTTGGGCAGTTGATTGGGTGGGTTTGGCAGGCCCCAGCGCCGGACTCTGCCCGCGCCGGATTCGATTAGATACCAGCCGATACCAGTCGGGCACACATTAGGCGTCAGTCGGGCACAGGCTGTATGCCCAGGGGCACATTAACGCTTGGCTTTGGGCCGTCGCCACACCTTTGACAGCTTACCGATTTTGCGGCCCTTAGGCTATGTGTCAGCGTTCTCAGACAGAGCTCGGCACAATGACCGATGTGGGCTGAGTGGCCGCCTAGGTGCCAAAGGCCGCTGGGCACCTTGACCCCATACAGGCTTGGGGCATCTACATCTATGGCGCAACCTACGGCATCTATGGCGCAACCTACGGCGCAACCTACGGCGCAACGTTTGCAGCGGTTTAGCAGACCGTCCTCTTCGCAGACCCGATCGGCGGGATTCACGCTTTTAGAAGGTTTGGTGGTGGCGGTGGTGATTGGGGTGCTGGCTGCGATCGCAGCTCCCTCCATGGTTAGCTTTTGGCAGCAGCGCCAGATCAACGTCACCCAGGGCATGCTCTACCAGGCCCTGCGCGCCACCCAGGCCGACGCCATGCAGCTGCGCCACAACCGCCGGTTTAGCTTTCGCCAGCGCGATGGCTATATCGAGTGGGCCAGCCATGCCGACACCACCCTGGCCAGCCAGGTTGACGTTTGGCAGCCCCTCGTCGATGGCGTGGTGTTCGCCAATATCGACAACACCTCGCTGCGCTCCGGCGGCATTTACTACGTCAGATTTGACATGCACGGCAACGTCAAAGGCCGCCTGAGCACGATTACCGTCGCTATGGATGGCGACAAAATCACCCACCGCTGCGTGGTGGTTTCGACCATGATCGGGGCGCTGCGCAAGGGCAAAGGCCAAACCAGAGCCAACGGCAACGATCGCTTCTGCTATTAAACTTTAGCCGCCCCGTTAGCCACCAACGGGGGCAAAACCGAGTTTAATAAGTTAGCACCGTGCATGGTTGAGGAGTTAACTTGTGACCGAAAAAAATGAAGGCTGGTACGTCGTGCAGGGGCCAGCCGGAGATTGCGACGTGCTGTCTGCCGAGCACATCAGCCGCGACCAGCTTCAGGACGGTCGGCCCATGTGGGGCCCCTACGCCACCCAGCAGGAGGCCATTGCCCGGCGGGTGGGGCTGATCCGCAGCGGCAAATGTAACCCCACCTGAGCCCCCTCGGGCGGGCGGCCCTAGGCCGCCTCGCGCCCGCGCAGCGAGTCGTAGCTCTGCAAAAACCAGGCGTAGGTCTGCTCAATACCGGTTTTGAGGTCGGTTTTGGCCTGCCACCCCGCCGCCGCCAGCCGCGACACATCCAGCAGCTTGCGGGGGGTGCCATCGGGCTTGGTGGCGTCGAAGACCAGCTCACCCTCGTAGCCGACCACCGCCTTGATGGTGAGGGCCAGCTCTTTGATCGACACCTCCTGCCCGGTGCCCACGTTGACAAAATCGACCTCGCTGTAGGTGTTCATCAAAAACACCAGGGCATCGGCCAGGTCATCCACATACAGAAACTCGCGCAGAGGGGTGCCGGTGCCCCACACGGTCACCGTGGGGTCGCCGCTGACCTTGGCCTCGTGGAACTTGCGCATCAGCGCGGGCAGCACGTGGGAGTTGGCCAGGTCAAAGTTGTCGTTAAGGCCGTAGAGGTTAGTGGGCATCGCCGAGATAAAGTTGACCCCGTACTGGCGGCAGTAGTTTTCGCAGAGTTTGAGACCGGCAATTTTTGCGATCGCATAGGGCTCGTTGGTGGGCTCCAGCAACCCGCTCAGCAGGTAGTCTTCTTTCATGGGCTGGGGGCAGAGCTTGGGGTAAATGCAGGAAGAGCCCAAAAACAGCAGCTTTTCCGCCCCGTGGCGGTAGGCGCTGTGGATGATATTCGCCTCGATCATCAAGTTGTCGTAGAGAAACTCAGCCCGGTAGGTGTTGTTGGCCTGAATGCCCCCCACCTTGGCCGCCGCCAAAAACACATACTCAGGCTTTTCGGCGGCAAAGAAGTCATCCACCGCCGCCTGGCTGCGCAGATCCAGCTGCTGGCTAGAGCGTAGCACCAAATTTTCATAGCCCTGGGCCTGAA
Organism: Nodosilinea sp.; assembly: GCA_035466075.1. Lineage (GTDB taxonomy): Bacteria > Cyanobacteriota > Cyanobacteriia > Phormidesmidales > Phormidesmidaceae > Nodosilinea. The sequence goes on from DATIVG010000533.1 coordinate 2,691, forward strand.
GGGTTCTGACCAGGGCGCTACCGACCAGGCCGCGCGAACCGGCCACAAAGATTTTAGATTGAGTATCCATAGGGTTTAGCTCAGATAAAAATTACAAAAACCTATGTAGATCGCCACCTCTGATTGCCACGAGTCTGGCACCGGGGGCCGCCGATGGCAACCGCCCACCGCTGAATTTAGCGGTAGTTCACAATGAATGCGTAGGCGGTTGCCACACTTCCTACCCCCACTTCCTACCCATACTTTCTCACTCATTTACGCCATGCCCCCATTGTCATCGTCTACGCCCCACCAGCGCTGGCAGTTTTGGATTGACCGGGGGGGCACCTTCACCGATATTGTGGCCCGCCGCCCCGACGGGCAAATTGTGCTGCACAAGCTGCTGTCCGAAAACCCCGATCGCTACGCCGATGCTCCATTGCAGGGCATTCGCGATCTGCTGGGGGTGGGGCCAGAGGAGCCGATCCCAGCCGGGGCGATTGAGGTGGTGAAAATGGGGACGACGGTGGCGACCAACGCCCTGCTGGAACGCCAGGGCGATCGGGTCTTGCTTTTGACAACCAAAGGATTCCGCGATGCCCTGCGCATTGGCTACCAAAACCGCCCGGATATCTTTGCCTGCCACATTGAGCTGCCCGAAATGCTCTACGAACGGGTAATCGAGGTGAACGAACGCCTTAGCGCCCAGGGCGACGTGCTGGTGCCGCTGCAACCAGAAGAAGAAGACCGCCTGCGGGGAGAACTCCAGCGCGCCTTTGAAGTTGGCATTCGAGCCTGCGCCATTGTGCTGCTCCACGGCTATCGCTACCCCGCCCACGAGCTGCGCCTGGGGGAACTGGCCCGCCAGGTGGGCTTTACCCAGGTGTCGATTTCCCACCAGGTGAGCCCGCTGATCAAGCTGGTGAGCCGTGGCGATACGACGGTGGTGGACGCGTATCTGTCGCCAATTCTCAGGCGCTATGTGGATCGGGTGGCAGGGCAGTTAACGACTGGGTCTGAGGCAACGCTAGCGTTGCCTCAGACCCAGTTAATGTTCATGCAGTCCAACGGCGGCCTCACGGATGCGGCGCTGTTTCAGGGAAAAGACAGCATTCTCTCTGGCCCGGCGGGGGGCGTGGTGGGGGCGGTGCAGACCAGTCGCCAGGCGGGCTACGAGCGGATGATTGGCTTTGACATGGGCGGCACTTCGACGGATGTGTCGCACTACCGGGGCGAGTACGAGCGCAGTTTTGAAACTGAGGTGGCGGGGGTGCGGCTGCGGGCACCGATGATGGCGATTCACACGGTGGCGGCGGGGGGCGGCTCCATCGTCAGCTTTGACGGCAGCCGCTACCGGGTGGGGCCAGCGTCGGCGGGGGCCTATCCGGGCCCGGCCTGCTATCGCCACGGCGGGCCGCTGGCGGTGACCGACTGCAATGTGATGGTGGGCAAGCTGCAGCCGGAGTTTTTCCCCCAGGTGTTTGGGCCGGGGGGCGACTTGCCGCTGGATGGGGCGGTGGTGCGCGAGCGATTTGCAGCCCTGGCGGCGGACATCCGGGCCAGCACCGGGGATGTGCGCCGCCCGGAGCAGGTGGCGGCGGGCTTTTTGGCGATTGCGGTGGAAAAAATGGCCAACGCGATCAAAAAAATCTCGGTGCAGCGGGGCTACGACGTGTCTGAGTATGTGCTGTGCAGCTTTGGCGGGGCGGGGGGCCAGCACGCCTGTCTGATTGCCGATGCCCTGGGCATGGGGACGGTGTTTTTGCACCCCTACGCCGGGGTGCTGTCGGCCTACGGCATGGGGCTGGCGGATGTCAGGTCGCTCAATGAGCAATCGGTGGAGCTGCCCCTGGGCGAGGCGACTCTGCCGCAGGTCGAGCAGGTGGTGGAATCGCTGACCCAAAAAGGGCTGGAGGAGTTGGGCCAGCAGGGGTACGACATTCAAAATTCAAAACTAAAAACTCAAAATTTGGCCTTGCCCCAGGTGCTGCCGCAACTGTTGCTCAAGTATGAGGGCACGGATGCGACGCTGGCGGTGGATTTTGCGGGGGTGGAGGAGATGCGATCGCAGTTCACCGCCCTGCACCGCCAGCGCTACGGCTTTGCCCAGGAGACCAAGCCGCTGGTGGTCGATACCGCCGCCGTCGAAGTCATTGCCCCTACCCCCAGCCCCGAGGAACCGGAGATGCACCGCGTGCGCACCCAGCCGCTCAGGCCCAAAACCACCGTTCCCGTCTACACCGCCGAGGCGTGGCACGAGACCCCGGTTTACCACCGCGACGATCTCTGTCCGGGGGATTGCATCTCCGGCCCGGTCCTGATCATCGAACCCACCGGCACCAACGTGGTTGAACCCGGCTGGAATGCCACTTTTACCCCTAAAGGGCATTTGATTTTGAAGAAAGATGCTTTACAGGCAAGTTCCGTGGGTTTCGCCATCGGGAAGACGGTTGACCCTAGCCCAATAGGCGTTAGCTCAACCCACGCTACAAACTCAAAACTCAAAACTCAAAACTCAAAACTACCCGACCCCGTTCTGCTCGAAATCTTCAATAACCTCTTCCGCGCGGTGGCCGAAGAAATGGGGATTACGCTGCAAAACACCAGCTATTCAGTGAATATCAAAGAGCGGCTCGATTTCTCCTGCGCTCTGTTTGACCAAGCCGGGCAGCTGGTGGCCAATGCGCCCCACATC
>DATIVG010000534.1:0-5966 GCA_035466075.1 Nodosilinea sp.
GTAGGCTTCTAGCACCTGGAGCACCATGGGGGCGGCCACTTTGCCGCCGCCGCCGCCCGAGTGTTCGGCAAAGGCCACCACCACCACCTCGGGATTTTCCATCGGGGCGTAGGCCCCAAACCAGGCGTGGGAAAGCCCCGGTGGAGCTTCGGCGGTGCCACTTTTACCCGCCAGGGGAGGCAGGTGGGGCACGTTGAGGCTCTGGCCCGTGCCGCCGGTAATCACCTGCCGCAGCCCCCGGTGGAGGATGTCGACGGTCACATCGCTCAGCTCCAAAGACTCTTTCCAGTTGCGGTGCTCTTCGTTGTCTTTGAGCAGGTGGGGCGTGACTTTGTAGCCATCGTTGGCTGCGATCGCAAACATGCCCGCCACCTGTAGCGGCGTCGCCTGCAAAAACCCCTGGCCAATCGACATGTTGATCGAGTCGCCAATCACCCATTCGGTATCTAGAGCTTTTTGCTTCCAGGCGTCGTCGGGTACCAGACCGGCGCTTTCTTCGGCCCCCAGCTCCAGGCCGGTCTTGCGGCCAAAGCCAAACCGCCGGGTCATTTCAATCAGGGTAGGGCCGCCGATGCGCATCGCCACCTGGTAAAAGAAGGTGTCGCTACTCCAGGCCATCGCCCCGGTAAAGCCCAGCGGCCCAAAGCCCGCCCGGTTCCAGTCGCCAAACTTAATGCCCCCCACCTGGATGTAGGGGTAGGTGGGCAGCACCGTGCCGGGGTCGTACTTGCCCGACTCAATGGCGGCGGCGGTGGTGACAATTTTAAAGGTGCTGGCCGGGGGAAAGGCCTGCAGCGCCCGGTTCAAAAAGGGATAGTTGGCCCCCTGGAGCTGCGCCCACTGGGCGTTGGTCATGGGGCTGGTGAAAATGTTGGGGTCGTAGCTGGGCCAGCTGGCCATGGCCAAAATGGCGCCATTTCTCGGGTCCATGGCGACGATCGCCCCCTCGCGGGTGCCCAGGGCCTTTTCGGCGGCCCGCTGCAGCTCAAGGTCAATGGTGAGCTGAATGTCCTCCCCTGCGATCGCAGGTTTGTCGCCCAAAATGCTGATGATCCGCCCGGCGCTATCCACCTCCACCTGCTGGCCGCCCCAGGCCCCGTGCAGGGTGCTCTCAAAGGCCGACTCCGCCCCCATCTGGCCCACCACATCGCCCAGGCGGTAGCCCTTGTCGCGCCGCTCGGTCAGCTGCTGATCGGTCAGCTCGCCGGTGTAGCCGATCACGTGGGCGGCCAGGTCACCGTTGGGGTAGTTGCGCACGGCCTCCGCCTCCAGGCGCACCCCCGGCAGCTCGTTAGAATATTCGGCCAAAGCCGTGGCCTGGGCGGGGCTGATGCCCCGGGCAATGGTAATCGACTCAATCGATTCGTAGCCCGCCTGCTCGAGGCGCTGCTGAATTTCGTCCGGGGCAATGCTGAGCACCGTCGAGAGACGGTCGATCACCATGGGCCACTGGTCGCGGGGGAGGGCAATGGGCCAAATCGACACCGTGTGCGACAGGCGGCTGCCCGCCAAAATCTTGCCGTTGCGGTCGTAAATGGTGCCCCGGGCCGGGCGCTTGGGCACCAGTCGAATGCGGTTGCTGTCGGCCAGCTGGCGGTTGCGCTCCCCATTCACCACCTGGAGCTGAAACAGCCGCAGCCCAAAGGCCCCCACCAGCAGCACCGACACCAGCGCCAGCAAAAACACCGCCTGAAAACTGCGGCCAACGGTACGTCCGCGCAGGGTGTCAGGGACCTGGGGTAAATTTTGAAGGAGAGCCATGGATCAACCCATCCCAGTCCAAACGTGGAGTTTTGTGGCAAGACCGCGTCAGCACCCGAGGGGCGCTGGCCTCGTTCCCGCCGCAAAATTGGCCAGTCCCCATTCTATATCTACCCAGGAGATCTATGCAGGGAAAGATGGTCTTGCCGTTCGTGGCGCTGGGGCTGGCGGGGGTGGTCGCCTCGGCCTTTTTTCTGGTGCGCGAACATACCCGCACCTACCGTCTGGTGCTGGCCTCGGGCAGCAGCACCGGCGAATACTACGCCTTCAGCCAGGCCTTTGCCCAGGTGGTGGCCCGCAACCATCCCTCGATCGCCATTGAGGTGGTGGCCACCGAGGGCTCGGTGCAAAACATGGAGCAGCTCAAAACCAACCAGGCCCAGCTGGCCCTGGTGCAGAGCGACACGCCAGTACAGCCGCCGGTGCGGGCCGTGGCGCTGCTGTTTCCCGAGATGTTTCACCTGCTGGCGCGCGCCGAGGCCAATATTGCAGGCGTGGTAGACCTGCGGGGCAAGCGGGTGGCCCTGATGCCCGAGGGCAGCGGTTCCTACGCCCTGTTTTGGCCGCTGGTGCAGCACTACGGCCTCACCCCCGAGGCGATGACGCCCTCACCCATGGCCGCCGCCGAGGCCCATGCGGCGCTGGCGGAAGGGCGCGTCGATGCGCTGTTTCAGGTGATTACCCTGGGCAATCCGACGGTGGCAGAGCTGCTGCAAACCGACCGCATTCAGCTGGTGCCCATCGACCAGGTCGAGGCCCTGCGCCTGTCGCTGCCCTACCTCAATGCCCAGGTGATTCCCAAGGGCACCTACAGCGGTGGCTCTCCTCTGCCCCCGGCGGATCTGCCAGTGGTGGCGGTCAATGCCCTGCTGGTGGCCCACGAAAACCTGCCCCCCAAGGTGGTCTATGCCCTTACCAGCACCCTCCATCAGCACCGCAATGAGCTGGTGTCTCTGTACCCGCGGGCGGCGATGATTCGCCTCGACACCTCCGGAGATTTAGGGTTGCCCCTGCACCCCGGAGCGGAGGACTTTTATCGTCAGGATGAGCCTGAGTTTTTGGTGGAGTATGCCGAGCCCATTGGGCTGCTGTTGTCAGTGGGGGTGCTGGGCATGTCGAGCCTATGGCAGATGCGCTCCTGGCTGCTGGGCAAGCAAAAAAACCGGGCCGATACCTACAACCTGGAGATTTTGGCGCTGATCGACGACATTGGTAAGGCCCAATCCCTGGAGGAGTTGACTACGCTTCAGGACACGCTGTTTGACATTCTCAAGCGCGTGGTGACCGACCTGGATGTAGACCGCATTACCAGTGAGTCGTTTGAGTCGTTTACGTTTCCCTGGGAGATTGCCAACAACACCCTGCGCCACCGGGAGACGGTGCTGAGGAGCCGACCGGCCCAGGAGAGCGATGCCTAGGGCTGAGCTGGGGAAACCGTCGGCCTGAGGCTGGCCACGATTTCAGGCCGGGGCCGGGCCGACACGGTGGGCGCACCGATGGGCGCCAGGAGGTTGAATGCTTGGGGGCCTGGGGTCGGCTCTGGAACCAGCTCTGGGGCCAGCTCCGGGGCGAGATTCACGGGCTCTGGGGCGGGCAGCGGTGGTGAGGCAAAGCCAGGCTCTGGGGCGGCGACGGGCAACGGCACCGGGGCCAGGCTGGGGGCCATATCGCTGGGGGCTGGTGCCGACTGGCTGGCCTCGGGAGAGCGGGGCAGTAGGGGGCCAGGGGCGGCGGCCGGGGTGGGGAAATCGCCCGGCATGGTTTCAATGCGGTCGGGCAGCGGGGTGCGCCAGGAGCGCGGGCTGGGGGCAACGGGGGCAGGGGCCAGGGGCAGGCCGTCGGTAGGAGTCAGACCATCGAGGGGGGTAGGCAGGGCCGAGGGGTCCGGGGTCTCTGGCACAGGGGCGGCGGCGGCGGCGCGGGCGGCGGCGGCAGCCTGCTGTAGGGCCCGCAGCCGGGCGCGCTCGGCGGCAGCAATTTCCCACTGCCAGGCTGCGATCGCAGCCTGGGCTTCGTCGTAGAGGGCGCGGCCAGACTTGATGCCCTGGGCCTCAGCAATGGCCTGGGAGAGATTGCCTTTTTGGGCCTGCGATCGCGCCTGCGCCAGCATGGGCCGATCCTCCATGGTCTGGAGCTCGTTGGTCCACAGGTAAATCCAGCTCTGGGCCTCAGGGCGCAGGGCCCGGTGCAGGGCAATGCCGTTGGCCGCCTGAATCGCCTGCCGCAGCCCCTCCATCGATTTAGCGCTGGCCAGCTCGTGGGCGTTGACCAGCTGGGGGCGGTCTTCAAGGCGCTCAATCTCTTGGCGCCAGTGGGCCACCATGGTTTGGGCCTGTACCCGGCGGGGGTGCCCCAGCGGCACCTTCGCCCCCTGGTCAATGGCGGCCTTGAGGGCCTCAACGGTGCGCAGTTGACCCACCGCTTGGGCGGTTTGCAGTCGCGCCAGCTCACCCAGGTGTTGCCGCCAGGTGCTCACGCTCGACTGGGCCTGAGGGTAGTAGGGGCTGTCGGCGGGGATCCGGTTGGCCAGCACCATGGCCTGGTACAGCTTCACCACCTGGTCGGGGGAGGTGCGCCAGGTGATCAGGCTCTGCTGGGCCATCTGGCGAGCCTGGCTGATCCAAATCAGCTCCTGGGCCACCTTCGCCCGGCTGGGGTTGAGGGCCGCAGCGCGGCCCAAGGCCAGGGCCGCATCGAGGTCTGAGGCGTACCATTTGTCGCGGCCCAGCTTCAGCAGCAGATCGCTCCAGCGGTTCAGGTAGGGCTGGGCGTGCTGGTGGGCGTAGGTGTCGGCCTCGATCTGGCTGGCGGTGCGCAGGGCCGCCCCCAGTCGCTCGCTGCCGCCGGGGGCGGCGGTGGCCACGGCCTCGCTCAGCAGCTCCTGGGCGCGGCGCTCCTGGCGAATCTGCCGGGCCAGGGCCTGCACCTGCTCCACCCGCCAGTGGGGGTTTTTCAGCTCGGCCAGGGCCTGCACCTGCCGGGAGGCGGTTGACCAGTCGGTTTGCCTTAGGGCGGTCTGGGCCGTCGCCATGATGGCAGTGCCCTGATCCCACTCCACCTGCCAGGTCTGCATGGTGTCCTGGGCCGTGGCAAACACCGCGCTATCGGCCGGAATGTGGCTGACCAGCGCCTGGGCATTGGCCATGCTGCCGTCGCGCAGCTCGCGCTCGGCGGCGTTGAGGGTCACCCACGACCACTGCTCCACCAGGGGCCGTACCTCCTGGTAGAGGGGGTGTTCCTCCGTCCAGCCGCCCACCAGGTCCAGGGCCGCCACCACGTCGGCCAGTTCCCCCGACTCAGCGGCGGCCTGGGCGCAAAACAGCTGAGCCCGATCGGTGGTCACCGTTGCCGCATTTTCGCAGTTGGCGGTGGGGGGCAGGTTGATCAGCCAGAGAAAGGCTCCCACCGCGGCGCTGCTTGCTGCCAGGCAGCTCAGCAGGGAGATCAGCAGCAGCCGCCAGGACTGACTGCCGCCGGTGGTCGGCGTCATCACGTCGGGCAGGGCCAGGGCCGACTCGCCGCCATCGACAACCAGGTGAAAATCTTTGGATAGCCCGTCAGCTAAGGGCTCTCCCCGCTGGGGGCCAGACTGCTGTGGATGACTCAGCATAGACTCGCAAACTCCCGCGCAACCGCCTCCCTAACTCTACCTAGAATCTACGGAAGACGGGAAGCCATCGTTACGATTTCTTAGCGGTGGCGGGAAATTGGCCCCAGGATATCTAGAAATGATGATATACCCGTCGCTATCAGGGTTAGGACATTCTCTACAACCATCTGTGAGCGACGGCTGTTTGTAGGCGACGGCTGTTTGTGGGCGACGGCTGTTTGTGGGCGACGGCCACAGGCCAGGTCGCTGCCCCAGGTTTGGGGTGGGTAGTTAAACTGGCCGCCGCGAACTGGCCAAAGCAATGGTTCGCCCCTAGTCGGCCAAGCTCCACCAGCCCAGCCCAGGGCCAATAAATCGCAGGGTAATCCAAAAGGCAATCACCACAATAATGGCTCCCCAGGTGCCGCGGGTCGTCCACTTCACAAACTGCTGGGACTGCTCTTTGGTAATGGGTACCCCAGGCAGAATCGGCTCCGACTGCCCGTACTTGTCGCCCAGTTGTTCTTTGCGTCGTTTTGATTCGCCCATAGCTACGCCACTCCGTTGTGTTGGCCGTGATGGCTGATTGCCCTCCCCACGATAGCGAATTGAGGGG
>DATIVG010000535.1:0-17074 GCA_035466075.1 Nodosilinea sp.
GCGGTGCGGTCGATCTCGCTCTTGGCGGCGGCGGCCTTGCGGTAGTCCTCCACCGCCGCCACCCGATCGGGCGCCGTCAGCTTTTCCACCAGCGGATGCTCCGGCGACAGCACCATAAACGTCGCCCCCCACAGGGTATCGGGCCGGGTGGTAAACACCGGCAGCGCGTCCCCCGTCTCCGCCGTAAACACCACCCGCGCCCCGGTCGACTTGCCAATCCAGTTGGCCTGCATGGTGCGCACCCGCTCCGGCCAGCCGGGCAGCTGATCCAAATCCTGCAGCAGCTCCTCGGCGTAGTCGGTAATCTTGAGAAACCACTGGCGCAGCAGCTTCTTCTCCACCACCGCCCCCGACCGCCAGGATTTCCCCTCGCTGTCCACCTGCTCGTTGGCCAGCACCGTCTGGTCAATGGGGTCCCAGTTCACCGCCGCCTCTTTTTGGTAGGCCAGCCCCATGCCCAGCATTTGAATGAAGATCCACTGGGTCCAGCGGTAGTAGTCGGGCGCACAGGTCGCCACCTCCCGCTCCCAGTCGTAGGAGAGCCCCAGCTCTTGCAGCTGTGCCCTCATCTGGTCAATATTTTGGTACGTCCACTGGGCCGGGTGCACGCCCCGGTCAATCGCCGCATTCTCCGCCGGTAGGCCAAAGGCATCCCAACCCATGGGGTGCAGCACCCGGTAGCCCTGCATGCGCCGCACCCGCGCCACTACATCGGTAATGGTGTAGTTGCGCACGTGGCCCATGTGCAGATTCCCCGACGGATACGGAAACATCGACAGCGCATAGAACTTCGGCTGGTCGGGGTTTTCGACGGCCTTGTCTAGCCCCTGCTCAGCCCACACCTGCTGCCACTTCTTCTCAATGTCTGCGGGGTTGTATTTGGACTCCACGTCCCTGACTCCTACTGCTGCACGGTTGCGATGTTCCCCATCATAGCGATCAGTGGCGGCGGGGGAGCAAGCGGGAGTGGGGGGAAGAGCTTTGAGATTTGAATTTTGATGGTTGAATGAATGCCCTACGGCAAACACTCAAAACCCAAAACGTCCATCGTCATCCCTTCACCTCATCGGCAAAGCTGGCCTTGCGCTTAAACATAAAAGGCCCAGCTAGCGATCCCCACAGGTGCTCATTGGTCTCCGGGTCGCGGCCCCGATCCCAGCTGATGAACTGGTTGGCGTCGATTTCAAACTCGCTATCGAGATAGGTGAGCTTACCGTTGCGGGTCACCATACAGGCGTTGCCCGGCTCCACCGCTCCTTTGAAGCTGGTGCCCGTCCAGTAGACCAGCATGTTGCAGCCGGGGGTTTTCTCAAAGTGGGCGGTGGTGAACTTGCCGAGCCGTTCGGGGTCGCGGGAGGCCCCGTAGAAGCTCTCGGCGTCTCTAACGGTGTAGTTCTCAATCAAAATATGGTCGCCCTGGGCGCTCAGCCTCATGCCGCGAGCCCGGTAGGGTTGGGTGAGCTGAAAGTCGTAGGCCTGCTCAATGTAAAATCCGGTGCCGCCCAGTACCGCCTGGGGCAGGGGTCGCATGCACACGCGAATGTGGGCAAACAGCGGCGGATTGTCAAAGGCCTGCTGCTGGTTGCTAAAGTCCGCCGCCATCCAGCGGGCCAGGGTGTGGGTATCGGTGGCGTGGGTCATGGATGGGTTTAGAAATCATCGTGGTAAGGTTGACCCTAGTTTACAGGGTCAACGGTACTGGTCAGCGATACTGGCTCTGGATGAATGCCCTATGAAAAAGCTCCATTTAGCTATCTCCACAGACGACATCGCCGCCTCGGTGGCCGATTATTCGGCGCGGCTGGGTTGCGCCCCCGCCCTGGTGGTGGAGGGTACCTACGCCCTGTGGCGCACCGCCACGCTCAACCTATCGATTCGCCACGGAACCGGGGTTGCGCCGGGGCAGCTGCGTCACCTGGGGTGGGAAGATAACGAGGCCGAGGCGTTCACGGTAGAGGTCGATGTCAATGGCATTCCCTGGGAGCGCTTTGCACCCCAGCACCAGGCCGATGAGATTGCCACAGCCTTCCCCGGCACCAACTACCGGGTCAGGGAGAGCGAATAGCCGTTACCTCAACAATCTAGACAATATGAACGATGGTCTGACGGTTGAAGCCTACCACCTGCACATTGAGCTGCTCGACAGCGACCCACCGATCTGGCGGCGGGTTTGCGTGCCGGGCAATACCCCCCTAGCCCAGCTACATCGGGTAATAGCGGCGGCCATGGGCTGGTCGGGGGAAGCCGATTATCTATTTAAAGGTCAGGGTCGTGGGCTGGCGGATGGGGAGGTGAGGGATCTCTCCACCCTGCTCGCCCAGCCCAACGACACCCTGCTCTACACCTACAGCCCTGCCCAGGGCTGGCTCCATAAGGTCACCCTAGAATCGGCTGGCCCCGCTGACTCCGCTCCCCACTGCACCGCTGGCGAGGGCCACTGCCCACCGGAGTTTTGTAACGGCGTGTGGGACTACCTCGACCTGCTAGAACGCCTGGAAGACAGCGGCGAGCCCGATGTCGATGACCTCTGGCGACGGATTGGCTACGACTTTGACCCCGACCGGTTTGACCAGCCGGCGGCCAACCGGCGCCTGGCGAGTTTGAGCGCCACCAGCTAGCGGGGGTGAAGCTGGGGGAATCTGGCGAGATTTGCCGATTTGCCAAGCGCCACCCGCTCTGGCATCACAGCGCCATCCGGGCGATCTCGACAGCGGGGATCGCCATCAACGGTTGGCTGGGGCCGGGCAGCTCGGGCTGTCCTAGGCAGTCCTTCGGCAGCGATGGAGTGGGTTAGAATTGGCGGGTAATGACAACCGGTTTGGGTGGGGCGCTATGGCACGTGGGGTGAACTGGCTGGGGCTGATGGCCGGGGTGGCAATGCCCCTGGCGGTAGCTGGGGTGGCCCTAACTCCGGGGGGAGGAGGTCAGGCCCAGGCCCAGGATGGCGGCACTATTACCCTGCGATCGGACATTCAAGAGGCGAATGCGGCTACGGGCATCATCACGGCACGGGGCAATGTGCAGATTGACTACCCCGCTCGCCGCATTCAGGCGACCTCGGCCCAGGCCGACTACTACAGCAACGAGCAGCGCATTGTGCTCAGCGGCAATGTGCTGATCAACCAGCAGGGCAATACCCTGCGGGCTGAGGTGGTTACCTATCTGATTGAAGAAGATCGCTTTGTGGCGACCCCAAACCCCAACGAGCAGGTGGAGGCCATCTACACCCTGCCCGCCACGCCCAGCGCCGCCCCCGAGGCAGCGCCCTCCGGCGGTGCCCCAGCCCCACGCCCTCCGGTGGTGCTAGATGTCAGCCCCATTGATTCAACTGACTCACCTGACTCGCCTGACTGACCGAGGTAATTGGCCCATCGAGTCACGGCCTAGTTTACTACCAGTTCCACCTCCAGATCGGGGGTGGAATTTTGGTTTAAGGGGGCCTGTAACGGAGGGGGGTGGGGGGTCTGGCCCACTTGACACAAACCGTGGGAATGTTAGCCTACTTTGGCAATTCGAAAATTTTTTGCGAGGGCAGTCTATTGATTGGATGCACAAGTCCTAGTTTACCGACACTTTATTAAAAGCTATGAATAAAGAATATCTTGCGAAGCAATTCCTATGGATTGATTGTCTGTCGGGTTATGTGATTACTATAAGATGAGCATGTAACCTGCTAAAAATGATGATTTTGACCAGGTCAACTAAGTGCTGCTAGACGTTCCCCTAGCTGATTTTATTGCAGATTCAACTTGCTGAATCAAGCTGCTTTTTACAGTTGCATCTGACCTGAAATCGTCCAGAAGACACCAGTAATTCCTTTTTATGGGGCAGAGCATTTTTTGCTATCCCTAACTGTTTGAGGCATTTGCATAGCCTGCCAGCGGCTCGGGTGGCTGCGGCTGCTATGTGTGAGAGTCCGATCAGCTATTGCCGTGGCCAGTTTGACTGAGTCACGGGTCAGAGACATGCTCAAACCTTTGGGCATGTCTGGCTGCTGCATGGCTGGCTATTGAGTATCTAACGACTCGATGGCGCTGATGGCGGGTCAGGATGCCTAGCGAACAAAGGACTGGTTGTCGAGTTCAGTTCGTAATTTATTTAGCGTCATCATGGTTACCAATGCCCCCTATTTTCGTTCAGCAACTCAGAGAAATGCGCTGTCTAAGGCGCTGGCTCGGGGTACTAATAAACTCCGCAGCTTTGTGCGATTGCTTTGGGGTGATCCAGGCTTTTTAGTGATGTCTGGGCTGGCCCGATTTGTGGCTGTGCGAGAGGCGGTGGCCCGGTGGGGCAGCTATGGGCCAAGCAGCACCATTGAGGCTACTGCCATTCACGCGGTAGAGAGCGCTTGCCCAGCGGAAAGCCCCGCTCAGGTGGCGGCTCTAATTCAGGCCAATGGCTATTATGAGGGGTTTTCTCTGCGGCCAGATATTTTGGCGGGGCTGCTCGATTTTGCCAAAACCAACCCTTGCTACGTCAATCGCAACCCCACTCAACCCTTCTACGTGGACGATAGAGAGGAGGTGGAACAAACGTTGGGGGCGCCGCTGCTGGTGGCGGGTTATTTAAACAGTCATGAGTCTTGCGAGGCCTACCGGGCGATTCGAGAGGATGACTACCTGCTGGATGTGGCTAGCCAGTACCTCAACCATCGCGCTGTGTACATGAGGGGGGAGCTGGCCTGGGGGTTTCCATCGCCTAACACCCTGGAACAAAAGCTGAAGACGGCTCGTGTGTACCACTGCGATATCAATGATTACAAAACCATCAAGTTTTTCTTTTACTTGACTGATGTGGAAGCGGGCGATGGCCCCCATGTCTATCTCCAGGGTACGCATCGCAATCGACGGTGGGGGCATCAGTGGCTGGGCCAGGGCTGTGCGGCGATCTGCGATCGCACCCTCGTTGACATCTACGGCAGCGAGCGCGTCCGGGTAGTCACCGGGCCAGCGGGCTTTGGGTTTGCTGGCGACCCCTACTGTCTACACAAGGGCACAGTGCCCAAAGATAGTTCGCGCCTGCTGCTCCAGCTGGAGTACGGCATGTATCCCTACCGCATCTGGTATTACTAAGGGCCTGAGCCGCCTGGGCTGAGCCCAATCACTCGCCCACCCGCCCTGGGGGTTTGGGCTGGGAGCCGCAGCTCCCAGCCCAAACCCCCAGACTACGTAAGAGCTTTGATACAATCTTTGCAGCTCTCAGTTACTGCACTGGCCCAGGCGCGCATTGAAAATCGTACTTGACAACGTTCAGAAGACCTACGGCAAGCGCCAGGTGGTCAATCGGGTGAGTCTGTCGGTGGCCCAGGGCGAAATCGTCGGGCTGCTCGGCCCCAACGGGGCCGGTAAAACCACCACCTTTTACATGGCCACCGGGCTAGAGCGCCCCGACCAGGGCAAAGTCTGCCTCGACCAAATCGACATCACCGACCTGCCCATGCACCAACGGGCGCGGCTGGGCATTGGCTATCTGGCCCAGGAGCCCAGTATTTTTCGCAACCTGTCGGTGGCCGACAACATTTTGCTGGTCATGCAGCAAACCCGCGTCCCCCCCGAGGAGTACGGCGAGCGCCTCCGCGATCTGCTCAAAGAGTTTCGCCTCGAAAAAGTCGCCAACAGCCTGGGCATCCAGGTCTCCGGGGGCGAGCGCCGCCGCACCGAGCTGGCCCGCTCCCTGGCCTCCGGCTCCGAGGGGCCTCGGTTTTTGTTCCTTGACGAGCCCTTCGCCGGGGTCGATCCGATCGCCGTCACCGAAATTCAAGAAATTGTCGCCAAACTGCGCGATCGCGACATGGGCATCCTCATCACCGACCACAACGTCCGCGAAACACTGCGCATCATCGACCGCGCCTACATTATGAGCGACGGCCAAATTCTGGCCGCCGGCAATGCCGAAGACCTCTACAACAACCCGCTGGTGCGCGAGCACTACCTGGGCAAAGACTTTGCCATCTAGGGGCAAGGGGCAACGCCGCCCCCCCTTGCCCCTACGCCACGACCCATAATGTAGACTCAGCCCACCACCTTTGCCCTATGGCCACCGCCTCTACCACGCCCCCCCTCAATGCGCCGCGCCCGCGCTCCAGCGCGCCCCTGCTCACGGTGATGGATCGCTACATCGCCAAGGAGCTCACCCTGCCGTTTTTGTTTGGGGTAGGGGCCTTTTCCTCCATTGGTATTTCCATTGGGGCGCTGTTTGAGCTGATTCGCCGCATTACCGAGTCGGGGCTCTCCATTACCCTGGCCGGGCAGATTTTTCTGCTCAAGCTGCCCGAGTTCATCGTGCTGGCCTTTCCCATGTCAACGCTGCTGGCCACCATGATGACCTACAGCCGCTTCTCCAGCGACAGCGAGCTAATTGCCCTGCGGGGGGTCGGGGTCAGCATTCGACGCATCATTGCCCCAGCGGTGGTGCTGAGTCTACTGGTCACCGGCCTCACCTTTATTTTCAACGAGCTGATTACCCCCGCCGCCAACTACCGGGCCGCTATCACCCTAGAGCAGGCGTTGAAATCCGAGCGACCTCCCTTTCAGGAGCGCAACATCTTCTACCAAGAGTTTCAACCCGCCGCCGACGACCCTGAAGCCCAGGAGCTCAAGCGCCAGTTTTATGCCCGCCGCTTCGACGGCACCACCATGCACGGGCTCACCATTCTCGATTTTTCCCAGGAGGGGCTCAACCAGGTGGTCAGCGCCGAGTCAGCCAACTGGGATGTGGAGAAAAACTCCTGGACCTTCTACAACGGCACCATCTACGTGGTCGCCCCCGACGGGTCGTTTCGCAACATTATTACCTTCGAGACCCAGGAGCTCCAGCTGCCCCGCGCCCCCCTGGACCTGGCCGGACGCACCAAAAACGACACCGAGATGAACATCGCCGAAGCCACCCAGCAGCTGGAGCTAGTGCGCCAGAGCGGCGACGAAAAGATGATTCGCCGCTGGCAAATACGCATTCAGCAGAAGTACGCCCTGCCCTTTGTGTGCGTGGTGTTTGGCCTGGTGGGCTCCTCCATTGGGGTGCTGCCCCAGCGCACCAGCCGCGCCACTAGCTTTGGCATCAGCATCGTCATTATCTTTGGCTACTACCTGCTGTCGTTTATCACCAACGCCATGGGCGAGGTGGGGGTGCTGTCGCCCTTTATGGCCGCCTGGCTGCCGACCCTGCTGGGCCTGGGCATTGGGGTCTACCTGCTGCTGCGCGCCTCCCAGTAGCGTGCCAGCGCTGGACTAGAAGACACCTTAATCACCTTAATCAAACGAGCACCAGCGTCGGGGCTGTCCCCTAAAACAGCCCGTCCTGTTCAATGGCTTCAATGGTTTGCAGGCCGCGGGTGTCACCCACCTTGAGAATGGCGGTGCGGGCGTCTTCGCGCACCCCCAGGTCCTCGTCTTCGGCAAAGCTCTCAATCAGCGCGTCAATGGCGGTGTGGTAGACCACGTTGGAGGGCAGCTCGCGGCTTAGCTGCCCCACGGCCCAGGCGCAGTTGCTCCGTACGGCGGGCACCGGGTCGCGGCGCAGCCCTTCGATCAGGGGGGGCAGCGCCGCAATCACCGACTCGTAGCTCACCTGGGCCATCTGAGCCAGGGCGCTGGCGGCCCACAGCCGCACCGCTGAAATATCAGTTCTGAGGGCTTCGATCAGGGGGGGCAGGGAGCGCCTGTCATGGGAGTTGCCCAGGGCCCAGACCAGTCCCTTGCGTACATAGCCGTTCCAGTCGGTGGCCAGCTGAACAATCAAGGGCTCGACTGCGGTGGGGTGGGGGTTGCGCCCCAGGGCATAGGCGGCGCTCACCCGCACCAGGGGGCAGAGATCGGTGAGTAGGGCCGTTAGAGGGGCCACCGCCCGCCCGTCCTCGACTTCGCAAAAGGTCCGCGCGGCCAGCATGCGCTGCTGGGGCTCAGGGGCCGTCAGCAGGGGCAGCATAGCGTCGGGGTCGTAGGCAGGAGCCTGCTCCTCGTCTACGGGGCCGAGGGCGTCGAGGGGGTCGGCAAACTCCAGATCGGGGTCTAGGGTGGTGAGATCGTCGTCATACATAGGGCTACTTTATCCGGTTCCGCCGCACTTTTTGCGCTGGGGGGTAGCCGCTGCAAACTTTCGTTAAGCACAGCTGTGGGGTCGCGGGTTGAGGCCGCCGCCGCGCCGCCACCCCTGGGCTGCACCAGGGCCGACCACAATCGTAGCGGGGCTGGGGTTGAGCTTGGGGGAGGGGGTTTGTGGCCCTGGCCCCTGGGGGGGCTGGAGAAGTTTCTGTAAACGATCGTTAACCATTTCCCTCGCCAGGGCGAGGCTGGAGCGGCAGGGGCAGGGGGCAAGGCGGAGGGCCCGACCCGACTGGGGGGTGATCACCGGACAGCTCTGGGGGAAGGCTGCCAACGCTTTCAAAAGAATATCCGTAGATCTCCATAGGGTTGGGGGGCTGCCGTTAGGATGTGATCACAGGCCGCGGGCTCTGGATCGTTGATGGGAGTGATGGGGGGGTACGCCTCACCCCGCCTGGTCGGCCCTGACGGCCCCGATGACCCAGACCAGAGACGCAACCCCAGCGATGTGACCAGGAGAATGGCAGCTATGGCATCCCAAGATCAGGTGAGAAATTTCTTAGCCCACTGGTTTCAGCTGGGCAAACCGGTTGTGCTGGCCGAGGAGCGGGGGGAATGTCTACCCGACCCCATTTTTCAGCAGGGCAAGTACAGCCGCTCGTTTGAAGACTGCTGGCACCGGATTATGGTGACCAGCGGCCAGGACTGTTATCTCAAGGGCACGACCCAGAGCATAGCGGCGATGCTGTCACCGGCCTGGGACATGACCCCCTGCGCCCGCTGCGATATGCCGGTGGCGGTGCCATCGCTGGGGCAGATGGTGTACCCCTGTCCCTGCAATGATCTGGCGGGCTGGCCCAACACGGAGATGCCCATGCCCCGCGCCGCCGTCGATAACCGGCACCACCTGACCGCGCTGCGCCAGCGGCTGGGTCAGCGGCCAGAAGCGCCTGAGGCCAGGGATGAGAGCAGTGCTGAGGCCAGTGCGACTGGGGCGGCTGGGCAGCCCTACACCGCCGAGGAAGTGAGCACCTTGTCGTCTTGGCGGGGAATGTCGTAGATCATAAAGTCGTGGGCCATGACCGTGTTGGGAAAGATGGCGCGGGCTTCGGCCAGCAGATCGGGCAGCTGAATGTCGTTGCCCGGGGCGTAGCGGGGGCTGAAGTGGGTCATGATCAGCTGCCGGGCCTGGGCCCCGAGGGCCACCTGGGCCGCCATGGTGCTGGTGGAGTGCAGACGCTGGTAGGCCAGGTCGGCATCGCGGTGGGAGAAGGTGGCCTCGTGGATGAGGGTGTCGGCGTTGGCGGCTAAGGTAACGGCGCGATCGCAGTAAATCGTATCGGTGCAGTACACCAGCTTGCGCCCCACCAGGTCGGGCCCGCAGAGGTCGACCCCGTGGATGGTGCGGCCATCGGGCAGGGTGACCCGCTTGCCCTGCTTGAGCTCACCGTAGATCGGCCCGGCGGGAATGCCCATGGCCTGGGCCCGCTTGACATCAAAATGACCGGGGCGATCGCGCTCCTCGACCCGATAGCCGTAGGCGGGCACCCGGTGCTCCAGCAGGTCGCACACCACCCTAAAGTCGTCATCTTCAAACACCAGACCGGGCTCGACGGCGTGAATTTTAATCGGCAGGGTGAAGTGGGTCTGGGAGTAGCGGCGGCAGGCCTGGAGGTAGTCGTTGAGGGGCTTGGGGCCGTAGATATCGATGCGCTGCTGCCGGTTGCCCGCCAGGCCACAGGTGGCCAACAGCCCCATCAGCCCAAAGATGTGGTCACCGTGCATGTGGGTGATAAAAATGCGGCGAATCTGGCTCGACTTAAATTCGCTGCGCAAAAACTGGTGCTGGGTGCCCTCACCACAGTCAAACAGCCACACCTCGGCCCGCTGGGGCAGTCGCAGCGCCACGCTCGACACGTTGCGGGCGCGGGTGGGAACGCCAGAACTGGTACCCAAAAATGTAATCTGCACAGCAACCGCCTCTGGAAAAATCGATGGAAATGCGGCAGGCCGCTGGCCCTAGCCTCACCCACCTATCTTGCCACGGCCCTGGGGCAGTGGCCCGGCCCAGCCACTGAATCTAGGGTCAGGGAGTATCATCAACACAGCCCGGTTGACGGCTGCGATCGCACCTCTATAACCACCCCGACTGCAACCACCCCAACTGTAACCACCTCAACCCACCCGCTCTATGGCACTAGCAACCTACTGGCTCACGGCCCTGCTCACCGGCTGGAGCCTGGCGGCCCCCAGCTCTACACCTGGACCCATCGCCCAGGCCGGCCCACCGGGAATGCACTACGCCTGGCAGGTGCTGCCCATCACCACCGACCAATGCCTCAGTCAGGCCCGCCAGGCCCTAGCTTCCCAAGGGCTTGAGCCGGTGCAAAACGACGCCACCAGCATCGCGGGCCGCTCCGAGGTCGTCACCGCCATGGTGGTCTGTATCGAGAACCCCGCCACCGTCACCACGGTCATGCTCGTGGTGGCCAGCGATGACGACAGCGAGGCCCTGGCCCTGCGCGAAGCCCTCAAGCTCGCGTTTTAGCCATGCGCATTGTGGCCTACCGCTACAGTATCCCAGGCTCTCCCGATCCGTCGGAGGGCCCAGGAAGAGAGCTATGGGCCGCCACCGAACAGGTCTATAGCGACGTGGCGCTACCCACCGAACCAGACCATCGGCCGGAGCGCGATCGCCTGGTGGCCGACAGCCAAACCCACCCCCCCGACCTGGTGCTGGTAGACGACCTCGCCGCCCTCGGGGCTGACCCCGCCGACGTGCGCCACTGGGTGCACATCCTCGAAGCGACCGGGGCCCAGGTTGTTGCCCTCAGCGGCGCCCCCCTAGATCTCCACAGCCTGGTGCAGGGCATCGACCTGGCCACCGCCCAGCGCCGCCGCCGCCTGCGCGAGGGCCACGCCCGCAGCCGCCTCCAGGCTCTGCCACCGCCGGGCAAAGCCCCCTACGGCTACCGTCGCGGCCAGGGCCGCTACCTGGTGGACCGCGCCACCGCGCCGGTCGTCACCGCCTTTGTCAACGAATTTTTGCTCTACGGCTCCCTGCGCGGTGCGGTGCGGTTTATCGAAAGCCGCTACGGCAAGCGTATTTCGGCCTCCACCGGCCGTCGCTGGCTCACCCACCCCGTCTACCGAGGCGACCTGCAATACCAGGATGGCCACCAGCTGCGCGACACCCACGCCGCCATCATCAGTCGCGAGGAAGCCGCCCAGATCGACCGCCTGCTGCGCCGCAATCGCCCCCTGCCGCCGCGCACCGCTGGAGCCCCCCGCTCCCTGGCCGGCCTGGTCACCTGCCAGGCCTGCGGCCAGCCCCTGACCATTTCCAAATCGACCCCCCGCGGCCAGGGCAAAGCCTACCTCTACCTGAGGCCCCAGGGTTGCCCCCGCCAGCCCCCCTGCAAGGCCATTCCCTACGACGAGGCCCTGCACCGCATCGTCACCGAGATCTGCCGGGTGCTGCCCCAGGCCGTCGCCCAGCTCAGCGCTCGCGTTGCGCCCGGCACCCCGGCTCCAGCCAGCCAGCTGCAAACCCAAATCGACACCAAACAGGCGGTGCTGGCCCAGCTCCCCGCCCTGGAGGAAGCCGGTATTTTAGATGCCGATACCGCCGCCCTGCGTCGCTACAAGCTGCGGGGTGAAGTGGCCATTCTGCACCAGCAGCTGGCCCAGCTGCCCCCGGTCAACCTGCAAGAGCTGTCACAGTCGGTGTCAATTCCGCAGTTTTGGCTCGACCTGTCGGAGACCGAGCGACGCTTTTTCTTTCGCGAGTTTATCCGCACCATCGAGATCGAGCGTCAGGCAGATACCTGGCAGGTACACCTGGTGCTGGTGTTCTAGCTCGGTTCAGGGCCAGGGGTAGCCATCGCAGGCCGACGCCCCCAACGGGCCACCTCAGCCGCCTGTTTAGAATAAAACGCCCTGCTTATGCAAAACCTTTTGACCTACTAAAGCCATGGATAGAAACCATTGGCTTCAAAAGTAAAGACAAGAACTTACTAAGCGGGTAACGCGATTCGAACGCGCGACATTCACCTTGGCAAGGTGACGCTCTACCACTGAGCTATACCCGCACATAACCAGGTCAGAAGGGGTTCGTTTCCTGGTTTTCACTTTATCTAGAATCTCAAAAAACTGTGACTATGTCAACATTTTTTTTGAATTTGTTCTCGCTCAGACTGCCTCACCGTCGGGGATGACGATCGGCTGGGCCGCCATGGGCAAGCCAGCGCCCAGTCGGGCCGCACCGTTGCCTGCACCACTGCTTGGGGCGGCATAAATTTGTCCCATGAGGCTGGCCATTTCCAGGGCACTCATGGCGTAGTCCCAACCGTGGTTGGCCTTGATGCCCGCCCGCTCTAGCGCCTGTTGGAGGGTATCGGTCGTCAACACCCCAAAAATAATGGGGACGCCCGTTTGAAACCCCGCCGCTGCTACACCCTTGGCCACCTCAGCCGCCACATAGTCAAAGTGGGGGGTGGCGCCGCGAATGACGGCCCCAAGGCAGATGATCGCGTTGTAGCGACCGCTGAGGGCCAGCTGCCGGGCTACCAGGGGAATTTCAAAACTGCCGGGTACCCAGGCGTAATCAACCTGGGTACCTTCGGGGTTGACGTCGATGCCGTGGCGCTTCAAGCAGTCTTGGCAGCCCTCCAGCAGTTTGCCCGTAACTAAGTCGTTGAATCGGCCCAGCACAATGGCAAACCGGGGAGACCCTGTGGAGACTAACGTGCCTTCAAAAACCGCCATATTTAACCGTATTTACACCACGAAATAGTTGAGGCCGCCCACAACCACCACCAGCACGCCCCAGATAATTGAGCCAAACAGAATCAGTCGCTTCGATTGATCCCAGTCCTGGGGGGAGGCGTAGGCCACGGGCACGTACACCACCAGCACAAAGGACATCAGCACCAGGGCAAACAGCGCGAGTTGAAACAGAATTACCATTGGTTTATCTTAGCTCTCTCAAACACAGCAGCGGAGACGGCGGTGAACAGCCCAAACTCAGGCTAACAGCCACACTACCCTAACCAGTACGCTATCAGAAAGAGGCCCCCCGCGAAAAGTATGGACCTGGTACTTTGCCACACCACCGCCGACTTCGACACCCTGGGGGCTGCCGTGGGGCTAGCGCGGCTTCAGCCGGGGCGGCGGATTGTGCTGACCGGGGGCTGTCACCCAACGGTGCAGCGGTTTTTAGCCCTCTACCGCGACGAGTATCCGCTGATTGAACGGCGGGCCGTCGATCCCCAAGCCATTCACGCCCTCACCCTGGTCGATGCCCAGCAGGCCGAGCGCTTTGGCCCCGCCGCCGCCTGGATTGCCCAGGTGCGGGAGCGGGGGGTGCCGGTGGCGATCTACGACCATCATCCGGCAGCCCCCGGGGCAACCGGGGCCCCTGGCAACCCAGCCCCAGATGGTCGATCCCAGGGGGAATCCCAAGGGGAAAAATCTCAGGACGATGAATTCCAGAACAATATTGTCGATGAGGCGGTGGGGGCTGCCACCACCCTGGTCGTGGAGGCCCTGCAGCAGGCCAGCCTGACTCCTACCCCCGCCGAAGCTACGGTGATGGCCCTGGGCATTCATGTCGATACGGGGTCGCTGCTGTACGAGGCCGCTACCGCCCGCGATGCCGCCGCCCTGGCCTGGCTGATGGGGCATGGGGCCAGCCTCTCGGTGATTGCCGATTTTGTGGAGCCGGGACTCAGCCCCCGCCTACAGGGCTTGTTGACGGAGGCGCTGACCGCCCTGACGGTTGAGACCGTGGGGGGCCACACCCTGGCCTGGGTGCTGCTGCCCATCGATCGCTATATTCCGGGGCTGTCGGGGCTGGCCGAGCGGTTGATTGCCCTGGCCGATGTGGATGCGCTGCTGCTGGGGGCCTGCTATGTCAGCGCCGCCGCTGCGTCCCCAGCGGCCAGCAGTCAGGCTAGCAGTGGAGCCACTTTAGAGCCTTCAGAGGATAGAGAAGGGGATAGGGACGCCAGCCCAGGGGGGCAGCGACTGATCTTGATCGGTCGCACCCGCGGACGTTTGGGCGATAGCGTTGACTGGGGCCAATGGCTCGCGGCCCTGGGGGGCGGTGGCCACCCGGCGGCAGCGGCAGCGATGGTGACGACGGCTGACCCCCTGGCGGTGGTGCAGGGGCTGATGGCGGAGGCGCGATCGCACCTTCCCCCCCAGCCCACCGCCCGCGATCTGATGTCATCGCCCGTGCGCACCCTGCGTCCCGACACCACCGTTGGCGAGGCCCAGCGCATTCTGCTGCGCTACGGCCACTCTGGGCTGTCGGTTGTCGATGGGCAGGGCCGCCTGGTGGGCATCATCTCCCGCCGCGATCTCGATCTGGCGCTGCACCACGGCTTTGGCCACGCCCCCGTCAAGGGCTACATGGCCACCAGCCTCAAAACCATTACCCCCGACACCCCCCTGGCCGAAATCGAGCACCTGATGATGGCCTACGATATCGGTCGCCTGCCGGTGCTTGAGCAGACTGAGCTGATCGGCATCGTCACCCGCACTGACCTGCTACGCCACCGCCACCGCCAGAGCGGCGCAGCCGCAGAGAGATTACCGCAGCTCCAGGCCACTCGCTCCCTACGCCATCTGCTGGAGACCAGCCTATCGCCCCTGCTGCAAGCCATTTTGCGCCAGATCACCGCCGCCGCCCAGGAGCGGGGCTGGCAGCTCTACCTGGTCGGCGGTGCCGTGCGCGATCTGCTGATTTGCAGCGACCCGGCCACCGCCGCCCTGCCCGATATCGACCTGGTCGTTGACGGCCTGGTCGATACCACCGGGGCCGGGGTCGCCCTGGCCACCGTTGTTAAAGAACGCTTCCCCGAGGTCGATCTCCAGGTGCACGGTCGGTTTCAAACCGCGGCCCTGGTGTGGCGCAAAGACCTCGACCATCCCCTGGCCGGGCTGATGATCGACATTGCCACCGCCCGCACCGAGTTTTACCCCTACCCGGCCGCCAATCCAGAGGTGGAGGCCAGCTCCATTCAGCAGGATCTGTACCGCCGCGACTTCACCATCAACGCGCTGGCCCTGCGGCTGAGCGACCCGGGGGCCGGTCAGCTGCTCGACTTTTTTGGCGGGCTGATGGATCTCCAGCAGGGTGTGGTTCGGGTGCTCCACGCCCACAGCTTTATCGAAGACCCCACCCGCATCTATCGGGCGGTGCGGTTTGCGGTGCGGCTGGGGTTCAGCCTCGACGCCCAGACCGAAGGCTACATTCGCCACGCCATGGCCAGCGGCATCTATGCCCAAATTCAGCACCAGGTCAAGCGCGCTCCGGCCCTGCAGGTACGCCTCAAAAACGAGCTCAAATACCTGCTCGAAGCCCCCTACTGGCCCGAGGCCCTGGCCCGGCTCGATGGGTTGTCGGCCCTGGGGTGTCTGCACCGCGACCTCACCATGACCCCGCCCCTCTGGCGGCAGCTGCGGCGGCTGAGCCGCTGGGGGCGGCGCTGGGCTAGCCCCGATTTGCCGCCCCCCTGGCTGCTGCGGCTGGAGGGGCTGCTAGCCGCTCTACCGGTCGCCGCGCGGCGGCCCCTGGCCCTGGCCCTGCAACTGCCCGATCGCAGCTGCGATCGCCTGGCCCACCTTGACGACTTCGAGCAGCGGTGGCAGGCGCTAGATCCTGCCACTGCCGCCCCCAGCGTCCTCCATGCTGCCTTCAGCCAGGCTGACCATGCCACCCTGCTGCTGGCCAGCGCTCGCCATCCCCGCACCCTCGGCCCCGCCATCTGGCAACAGCTGCGCCAGTGGGGCACCACCCCGCCGCTGGTGGATGGCCATCAGTTGAGAACCTGGGGCTATCGCCCTGGCCCCGATTTTCGCCCCATGCTGGAGGCGCTGTTTGCCGCGCAGCTCGACGGTCTGATCGCCAGCCCGGCGGAGGCCCAGGGGTTTTTGGCCCAGCACTACCCCCAGGCTTAGCCACACCCACCCGTTGGGCAGGGGAAACGACTGAGGGTCGAGAATAGTGGCACAACGGGGGCCGCGATAGGCAAAGAACGGGTTAAAGTGGCTAGGAAATTTGCCACCCCTGCGTCCATGACCCTCGCCGTCGGCACCGCTCTCCAGAATGGCACCTACGTTGTTGACGCGTGGGTCAGTGAGGATGCCGTCGGCCCGGTGTACCTGGCCATGCACGTGCCCAAGGGGCAGTGGATACAGCTGCGGGTGCTGGGCAGCCGCCAGCCGGAAGCGCTGCCCCCCGCCACCGAGCGCCAGGCTTTTTATCACTATCTCAAGCAGGTCAATGACCTGAAACACGGGACCTTCCCCACCCCACTGGGCGGCTTTGAAGAAGAGGGCATCTGCTACCAAACTCTAGCCAACCCGCCCGGTTTGCCCCTCGACCGCCTGAGCCCCCTGGCCCAGCCCCGGCCCGCCCGCCTCAGCCTGGGCATTGTGAAGCAAATTTTAGACAGTCTGGAGGCACTGCGCCCCCTGGGCTGGGCCGGGCTGCGCCTCACCCCTGACCAGGTGTGGTTTGCCCCCGAGACGCAAACCATTACCCTGACCGGGTTTGACCTGCCCCTCATACCCGCTGCAGAGGCAGAGGCCGACCGCGATCGCACCCCCGCCGTAGAGGCCAATTTGGTGCGAGAGCTCAGCCACCTGCTGTACTTTTTGCTCACCGGCCAGCGCGCCGAGCACACCAATGCTCCCCTGGCGGTCGATCTGCGCCGCCGCCGTCCAGAGCTGCCCACCAACATAGACCAGGCTCTAGAGCTGGGCAGCCCCCGCCGCCCTGGAGCCAGCGCCGATACTGAGCCGCAATCTGCCCTGACGCTGGCAGATTGGGGGAGGCTGCTACCTGCGATCGCAGATCTCCCTGCCGATCTGCCCCAGCCCAGCCCCACCGTCAGACCAGCACCGCCCCTAGCCCCCAGTGCCGGACCCAAGACCCTGGTGGCCTCACCCAAACCCGACCGCGCCGTCGCCACCCCCGCCTCCCGGTCACGCTCACTGCCGGTCTTGGCCCTGGCTTTTACCGGGCT
>DATIVG010000536.1:0-9525 GCA_035466075.1 Nodosilinea sp.
TGGCCCGGACAAACTCAGGCGCTATGCAGCTCTGGGCGTTGCCGAGGTTTGGTTTTGGGAAGCGGGCAGCCTTAGCGTTTATCGCCTGCACTCTGACGGCTATGGGCAGGCTGACGAAAGCCAGCTTGTGCAGGGCATTGATCTAGAGCGCTTGGCCCAGTGCGCTGTGATCGAATCTCGACTCCAGGCGGTCAGGGCTTTTCGGCAGGGGGCATAGGTTTCACCCCCCATGGCTCATTTTCCGCCTCGTATTCACGTTCTGCTGGCGAGTCAGGCTCCGGTTGGCCTGGTGATTCGCAGGGGGCCGTCCAAGCGTGTGGCGACGCTGCTGTGGGATCGCGATCGCGACTCCTTTCAGCTGGGCCAATGGCTGAAAGGCCGCATCTATGAGCGTCGCAGCGATATCTCGCCCGACGGCCAATATGCCATTTATTTCGCCATGAATGGCCAATGGCAGTCGGAGTCGCGGGGGGCGTGGACGGCGATTTCGCGGGTGCCGTATCTGAAGGCGATTGCGTTTTTTCCGAAGGGGGACTGCTGGCATGGTGGCGGCCTGTGGACGGGCAAAACCACCTACTGGCTCAACCATGGCTATGGCCACGAGGCTGCGCCAGATACGTCGCTGGTGCAGCGGGATACCCAGTATCAGCCCGAGGGCGGCTGCGGTGGCGAGTGTTTGAGCGTGTATTACCCGCGCCTGCTGCGAGATGGCTGGGTCTGGGTGGATCGCCTTAAGGTGAGGCAGTGGCAGGACAAGGATATTTTTGAGAAGCCCATGGGCCAGGGCTGGACGCTGCGCAAGATTGCCCACGCCGAGGTGGGTGCACCGGTGGGCAAGGGCTGCTACTGGGATGAGCACGAGCTGGTGGGCCCTGACGGGAC
Organism: Nodosilinea sp.; assembly: GCA_035466075.1. Classification (GTDB taxonomy): domain Bacteria; phylum Cyanobacteriota; class Cyanobacteriia; order Phormidesmidales; family Phormidesmidaceae; genus Nodosilinea. The sequence continues at coordinate 883 of DATIVG010000536.1, forward strand.
TGCGACCGTGGCCTGCCCGACCTGGGAGTGGGCTGAGCTAGACCGGAGGCGGCTGGTCTGGGCGGCGGGGGGCAAGCTTTACGCTGCCCAGGTTTGTCCGGAGGGGCTGATCGACGAAACGATGTTGTTTGACTTCAATGACATGGGGTTTGAGGCCATTGAGGCCACCTACTGAGGGCGGCAAGGGGTCGGATTGGGGGGCAACTGAACCGGCGAGTGCCTTCATGGGGCCGACGCTTGCTATACAATGCATGGGCCTGAAGTACGGTAGGAAATAGCGATTAAATGAGGAATCACGGCCATGGGGCGGGGCATAAACCAGGCTGGTCGCTCGATCGCCGCGATCCTCGTTTTATTGAAACCTTTCAGCCCTTTTGGGGCTGGCTGTACGAGCATTATTTTCGGGTGCAGACCGCCGGGTGGGAGCGAATACCGGCGGGGCAGGTGATGCTGGTGGGCTCCCACAATGGCGGGCTGGGGGCACCCGACATGTTTATGATGGTTTACGACTGGGTGCGGCGCTTTGGCACCGAGCGCCTGGTGTACGGTTTGATGCACCCCAAAGTGTGGCAGGCTTGCCCGCCGGTGGCGGCCCAGGCAGAACGGGCAGGTGCGATCGCAGCCCACCCCAAAATGGCCCTGGCCGCCCTCGATCGCAAGGCCAGCCTGTTGGTCTACCCCGGTGGCGCCCAGGATGTGTTTCGGCCGTTTTACCAGCGCGATCAGATTCAGCTGGGTGAGCGCAAGGGGTTTGTCAAAATTGCCATTCAGCGCCATATTCCCATTGTGCCGGTGGTGTCCTGGGGGGCCCACGATACGCTGCTGGTGCTGGCCGACATCTATCCGCTGATGGAGCACCTGCACGAGCTGGGGATGCCCTGGCTACTGGGCATCGATCCGGAGGTGTTTCCGGTGTACCTGGGGCTGCCCTGGGGTCTGGCCTTTGGCCCGCTGCCCAATATTCCCTGGCCGCGACCCATCACTACCCATGTGGGCGCACCGATCTATTTTGAGCGCTATGGGGCGGAGGCGGCGCGCGATCGCACCTACATAGACACCTGCTACTGGCAGGTTCACCACAAAATGCAGCACGACCTCAACCACCTAATTGCCAGGCACTGAAAACATTGATACTGCTTTGTGGATCGTTAATCATTAAGTCAAGCAACTCAGTTAAACGTAGATCTGAGCCCAATGATTGATGGTGAACAGAAATCAGTACTTGCTAGAACTAGCAACCCATAATGCCGCAGCTTATATCGCCAATCCAAAAACCAAAGCCGCCATGCTTACAGGATCAGTTGCAGAAGGGCTTGGCGATGAATACTCTGATTGCGAAATGTGCTTCTACTACGACGAACTGCCGTCTGAGGCAGAGTTGTATTTGGCACGTCAGCAAAATCAAGGTTCTGAGCCATTGTGGACCTTAGGCAGCCTACAAGAAGGTTCGTTGGCTGAAAGCTATCTAGTCAATGGCGTCGAATTTCAGATTGGTCATGAGACAATCGCAAACTGGGAAAAGACAATTTCAACCATCCTGGAGGACTTTGATCTGTCTCCAATGATGAAAGCAATGTCAGGTACATTGATTGGAATACCCCTATATGGTGAGCCATTAATTCATCAGTGGAAGGCTAGAATTTCCAATTATCCCGACGGGTTGGCCCAAAAAATGGTTGAGCAATATCTCAATTTTTTCGCAATTTGGGGCATGCAAGAAAAACTTTCTCGGCGGGATACAACGCTTTGGTACTATCAAATCCTGGTTGAATCGGCGCAGAATATTTTAGGCGTTATGTCTGGGTTAAATCGCTTATACTACACAACATCTCAGTTTAAGCGCATGGGAAGATATGTGGATCAAATGAAGATTGCCCCTGCAAATCTTTCCACCCGCCTCGAAGGCCTGTTCCGCGATGAAGCCCATATAGCTGTTAATGAACTTGAAGCATTAGTGCAAGAAACGGTACAGCTCGTCGAGATTCATATGCCTCAAGTAGATACTTCCTCAGCTAAGCAAAAATTGGGGTGGAGGCAGCAACCATGGCCAATTTAGCTGACCCCAGCCGTTGACCACCATCTCCAATAAAGCTAAGAAATTAATGTAATTCTAAGCAGTGCAATTCGGCCTCATTCAAAAGTGATTGAATTGCGGGCTCTCCAGAGCGAAGTAATGCTTCAACTTGGCTGGTGGGCGCATTTCCACACCGTAGCCACACCACCTTAGGCGGAGACCCATATAGTCGGCTCCTTTCTGGAAAGTCAGCATCCCGGGTCACAATGCAGAAATCATTGTGCTTAGCGAAGTTCCAAATTTCGGTATCTGTGGCTTCGGCAAGCCCCTGAAACTGCACATGGCTAGCTTTAGGAAACATGTCAGCCAATTGATTAACCAGCTTTCGACTTAGGTTTTGGTCAAACAGCAGTTTCAAGCAGCACTCACTGAAGCAACTAAGCGATGATCGCGATCAGCCGCAAACTCTAAACAGGCTCTAATATCGGTCTCTGTTAGCTCTGGAAAGTCATCGATAATTTCAGCCATCGACATACCAGCGGCTAACCAGCCCAGCACGTCGTAAACCGTAATTCGCATCCGACGAATGCAGGGTCTGCCGCCGCGCTTATCGGGCTCGATTGTAATGATGTCGCGATAGCTCATATGCAGCCAGGTGCCTGTGTACGCTTAACTCTAGAGTAAGCCAACACCTTGCCGCAAAGACGAGCAGCCATTGGATAGACTAACCAAAGCTATTGCCAATCGCCTTAAAGCCCGTCGCGACCTACCTAACCCCGAATCTGCACGGGCATGACCAGGTAGGTAATCTTGGTTTCCCCCAGGGGCACAAACACGGCCGGGCTGGTGGCGGCATTGCACTGCATCTGCACCTCGGTGGTGTCAAAGGCCTTGAGGCCATCGAGCAGGTAGCGCACGTTAAAGGCAATATCGAGTTCATCGCCGCTGACCTGGGCGGGCAGGTCCTCACGACCGCTGCCCACTTCCTGGGCTTCGACCGAGAGGGCAATGCTCTGGTCGCCGGGGTTGAGGGTGATTTTAATGATGTCGTTTTTTTGGCTGGCCAACACGGCGATGCGCTCCAGGCTCGACATTAGATCTTTGCGGTTGACGGTCACCTGGCGGGCAAACTGCTTGGGCAGCAGCTGGCGGTAGTTGGGGTACTGGCCTTCGAGCAGGCGGGTGGTGAGGCGCTGGGCCCCGAGGTCAAACAGCACCTGGGTTTCATCGAGCCGCAGGGCCACCGGCTCGTTGGAGGTGTAGCCCTGAATCATGCGCTCTAGCTCGCGCAGGGCCTTGGCGGGCACGGTGACATCCATGGCCGGGGTGTCGGTGGCCGACTCGTCGGTGGTTTGCACCACGGCCAGGCGGTGGCCATCGGTGGCGGCAAACTCCAGGGCGTCGGTTTCCGAGAGCAGGTGCACGCCGGTGAGCACCTGCTTGGTTTCGTCGCCGCTGGTGGCAAAGAGCGCCCCGCGCAGGCCGCTGAGCAGCGCATCGGCGGAGAGCGAAATCGCTTCGCCATCTTCCACCGTGGGCAGGGAGGGGTAGTCTTCGGCGCTGAGGCCCCGCACTTCGTAGCGGCCCGAGGAGGAGGTGAGGGTAACGGTGGTGCTGTCGCCGTCTGACTCCAGGACGATGTCTTCGTTGGCCAGGCGGGAGACGATGTCGCCCCAGAGCTTGGCGGGCAGGGTGAGGGTGCCGGGTTCTTCGACCTGGGCGTTGAAGCGGCTTTCGATGCCTAGCACCTCATCAAAGCCCACCAGGGTGACCGACTGGCTGTCGATATCGGCCTTGACCAAAATGTTGGCTAGCACCGGCCGACTGGGGCGCGAGGCCACCGCCCGGCTCACCGACGACAGTTGGGCACTCAGCTCGTTCTGGGGGCAGATAAACTTCATGGCAACGGGGAAAATGTAATGCAGGGGTCAAGGCAGGCCAGCTCAGCATGCACACCTCAGAGGTGATCGGCCATGCTGGGCGGGTGCCGTACTAGCAGTATCTCATCTTTGCCTGGGCTTCCTGCCGAAATTGCTGGCTTGAAGCGATCGGTGTCGGGCCAGATCTCTTGCCCAGGAAGGATTTGAGGGGTTTGAGAAGCGGTTGTTTTTCGATTGGGTGCCCATCCTATCACCCTTTTTTGGGCCTGCCTGGGTTGACCCTGTGCAGTTGGCTCGGCCTTCCGGAAGAAGAAAATTTTAAAAGATAGTCGTAATAGTAGAGCCTGTGAAAACTGGGGAGAACCGCTGAAAGGTTTTCTGGAGCCAGGGTCTACCGCTAACGGTGCTGGGGAAAACCCAATGACAAACGTGAGAGATTTCCACACCCGTGGAAGGGGGACTGGCGATGGGGCGAGTTGGCAGGCGGTTCTCCCCTTTAAAGCTGGGGCTTTTCCCCGACTTTTCCCCAGTTTTCCCCAGGAAAATGGGCGGAAATGATCACAAATTGTTACATCTTGGGTGAAAGGTGGTGGATTTGGGATCCCGCTGGGTGGTTGTGCGCTAGGGCCTGGGTTGAAGGGCGGCGTTATCACTGAGCAGGCAACCAGCAGGCGCTGAGGAAAATTTTCCTCAGCGCCTGCTCAATCCAGCTTCGCTGGCTAGCTGGCGACGGCGGCTAGCTCAGGGGTGGGGCTGTCTACCAGCGCGCTGTTTTTCATGATCAGCACGGCGCAGGGGGCGCGGTGCATGACGTGGTTGCTGACGCTGCCCAGCACCAGTTCGGTGAGGCCCTTGCGGCCCCGGTTGCCCAGCAAAATGAGGTCGGCACCCCAGGCCTGGGCGGCTTTGCAGATGGCGCTGGTGGGGTTGCCGATCAGCTGGCGAAATTCGGCGGTGACGCCGACGGTGTTTGCGATCGCAGCATAGTTGCGCAGGCTCTCCAGGCTGGCGGTTTCGTACCGAATCCAGGTTTGGCGCCAGGCTTCGAGGTCGAGCTCGGTGCCGGGGGCCCAGTAGATGCTGTCGAGGGTGGCGGCCATGGGCAGGGGGCTGCTCTCGGCCTGGCTGCTGAGGCTGTGGACCAGCAGCAGCGAGCCGTGGGTGGCCTGGGCCAGCTCTAGGGCCTGGGCAAAGAGGGCCTCGCTGGTGGGGCCGTGGTCGAGGGCGACAAGGATTTTTTGATACATGGGGGGTCTCCTGCTAACTAGAACGGGAGCGGCGGTGATCGAGGTGATGGTCTAGGCGGGGGGCCAGCCAGGCCAGGCCAAGCACGAGACCCAGCACGCCCAGCTCGGTGGCGAGGTAGAGGGTGTCGTGGTAAGTAAAAATGAGAGACAGCATGGGATTTATCCTCCCGGCGCAACGCACCTGTGGGGATGGCCCTGTAGAAATAGCTTGTTGCAGCCAATTCCCCTAACTCCATTGTCCTGCGGGGGATGGGGGGCAGCGCGAGACTGCAACGAACCGTGACGTGCGATCGCACTTAATAATCTTTCACCAACCAAAAAGCCGCTCTGCCACCGCTCTATCCACTCGCCCCAAAGGGCCGCCCATCCTCCCGGCAGATCTCGTAGATCATGTTGCGGCCCGACAGCGCCACAATCGGCAGGCTGCCCCCCGGCTCCGTCCACTGGCTCACCATATAAAACTGGCCCAGCCCCGGCAGCCGCTTGGGCACCCCTTTGATCATCAGCGGCAGGGTGTCCTTGGTTAGCAGCCAGCCGCAGCTGGCCCCCTGCCAGTTGCCGGTAAATTTTTCGTAGCTGAGCGGGGTGATCACCTCCCTGCACTCAATCGCCGATCGCAGACCGGGATAAAACGGCTCCATGCGATCGATCAGGTGCTCGGCTTGCAGAGCGGCATCGTCGCGTCCCTGCCAGTCGCTGTAGTGGGTGGTCACCATCAGGTTCACCACCGACTTGCCCGGCGGGGCCAGGGAGGGGTCAAAGCCGTAGTGTTTGACGCCAATTTCGCCGTGGGGCTGACCTGCGATCGCGACCGGCTCCTCCAATAAATGCGTCACCCAGTGGGGCCGGGGCGAAAAATCCATATTCACCCCCAGCAACACCTGCAACTGGGAGTGCATGGGCAGATGCCCGTCGTAGAGCTTTTCGATGCGGCGGTTCACATACTCCCCTTGCAGCAGGTCAAAAATCGTGCGGCGACCGTCGCAGGCAGAAATTACTCGTTTGCCATGGTGTTCTGCCTGGGTGACCAAGCGCACCCCCGTGGCCTGGTTGTTTTCTACTAACACCTGCTCCACCGGGGCTGAGTAGTGAATCTCGCCGCCCAGGGCTAGGTAGCGCTGGGCAATCGCGCGGGAAAATGCGATCGCACCTCCCCGGGGTGACCCGGCGTTGCCGTTGTCCAAATAGGCCAGCAGCGACATGCCCACCATCACCGGCACATCGGGCCAGGCAAACAGGTGGGGCATCGCCGCCCGCAGAAAGGGATTCTTCGCCTGCCCCGCCAGATCCCGCAGCGACAGCTGGCTCCACTTGCCCAGCACCCCCATAAAGGGCAGCACCTGTTTGCCCAGCCGGGCCCAGTCTGCTGCCGTCATCAGCGACTTGGGCTTTTGCTGCAACATCGATAGGTCAAACTCTTTGAACTTGCGCACCCCCTGGCAAAAGCCTTCGATCAGCTTGGCATCCTCTGGGGCCAGGGAAAGCAGGTGCTCTTGCAGCTCGTCGGGCTGGCTATGTACCCGCAGCACCTCCCCTCGGGCGCTGTGGATCTGCATAAACTCGGTCTGATTGGTAAACTCGATGCCCTCAAAGGCACCCAGGTCTCGCCACAGGTCATAGAATGGCTGTCCCTCGCCGGTGCCAAAAATGTAGTGAATGCCAGCATCAAAGGTGTAGCCCTGCCGCTGCCACGCCGTGCAAAGGCCCCCCGGCTGATTGTGGGTCTCAAAAATGAGGCTGCGGTAGCCATTCATTTGGGCGTAGCACCCGGCCGCCAGCCCCGAAATGCCAGCGCCAATGATAATGATGTCTGCGGTAGGGGCCATGGGAAGGTGCGATCGGGTAGTACTTCAACGCTAGATTGCCCTAGGCATAAGCTCCCAAACCTTCAGAATTATTGATGAGACTGGCTAACGACTAAGATGAGCGGCGACAAGCACCACTTGAACGAAATGCAAAGCCTTTATTCGCCGCTCCATCGCATTGTTAGCTAGCGATCGCTACTCAACGTCGCAACAGCTTAAACCCAACTTGCCCAAGCTGTTGGGCATACGCAAGCTGAATCAGTAGCATCATGGCAGGTTCAACATAGCGTGAGTTTTTGAGCGATCCAGCATCAACTAGCTCAACGTCAATTTCACTGAGCAAATCTGCCACAATCTGTTTTGCCTGCTCATCATCGCCTGTATAAAATACGGTGGCCTGTTGATCACCAAAGCGACGTGACTCAGAATTGAGAACTTCTGCAAAAACAGGCAATGCTTCAACGATACGCGCACCGGGAGCCAGTTTAGCAATTTCTTCGGCGGCTGACGTTGTGGTGCCAACGGCCATACCGCTCATGTCAGGCAACAGCGCATTGACGATACTGAAGAGAATTTTGCCTTCCAGGGAACCTGCTGCGTTAAGAGCATCTTCAATGGCACCATAGGGCACCGATAATACGACTACATCCGCAAATGTCACGGCTTCAGCAGGTGTGCCGACACTAGCGTTGCTGCCGACTTCTTGGGCAATTTTCTCTAGTTTCGAGCGGTCACGGGAATAGCTAAACATGACTTTGTGCCCGTTCTGCGCCCAGATTTTACCCAAGCCGCTGCCCATGTTGCCTGCACCGATGATTCCAATGTTCATGCTGTTCCTCTTGGTTTTAACTTCAATCGAGATACTGGCAACGAGATTAGGACAAGTCAACCCAAACCGTCTTGGTTTGCAGGTAGAACTCCAATGCTTCCCAGCCCTGTTCACGCCCATAGCCACTCATTTTGTAGCCACCAAAGGGAGCAGAAGGATCAAAATGACCATAGGTATTCACCCAAACGGTGCCAGCTTTGAGGCGAGCCGCTGCCCTATGCGCTTTCTTGATGTCGCGGGTATGCACTCCAGAAGCCAGCCCATACTGGTTGCCATTAGCAATTTGAATTGCCTGCTCAAACCCATCAAACGGAATAATGGACAGAATCGGACCGAAGCTCTCCTCACGGGCGATTGTCATATCGCTGCTGACATCGGCAAAAACAGTGGGTTCTACAAAATAGCCCTTGCCTGTGCCAATATCGGCGGCTTTACCGCCAGCAACCAATCGCGCTTTGTCTTGCTGCCCGATCTGCATATAGCTCAGAACTTTGTCGTACTCGCTTTTATTGGCGATCGGCCCCATATTGCTGGCTGGATCGAGTGGATCACCGGGCTTGGTATCCAGAGCGCGCTGCCGAACGCGATCGACCACCTCGTCATACACGGCCCGCTCTACCAACATCCGCGATCCGGCATAACAGATTTCACCTTTGTTGTAGAACATGCCGTCGTAAGCGGTTTGCGTTGCAGTAGCCAAATCTGCATCGGCAAAAATGATATTGGCGCTTTTGCCGCCCAGTTCCATGGTTAGGTGCTTTAAGGTATCGGCGGAGTCCTTGATCACTCGAATGCCGCTGGCCGTTGAGCCGGTGATGGCCACCTTTTCGATGCCGGGATGGGTTGATAAAGCATTGCCAACTGTGCC
>DATIVG010000537.1:0-11085 GCA_035466075.1 Nodosilinea sp.
GACTACATTGGCACCTATCTGTCTACCACGCCGCCCCTGTCGGCGGTGACCGAGGTGGAGTATCTTCCCTACGACTGGGGGTTGAACCGTCAACCGGTAGAGTGAGGCGGCCTCGAAATTCAAGGTTTCTCCTCCGGAGACGCTACGCAAAGGCATAGCCAGTCCGGAGAACTTACAAAACTCAAAATTTCTCCCCCCGGAGACGCTGCGCGTAGGCATGGCCAGCCCAAGGCCAATAGGAAATTCACAACTCAGAACTCATAGCAGTAGCCAGTAGAGTTAAGACATTTTTCAGGCGAACGTTTAAACGTTTGAACGTTTTTGGGATTTCTGATTGTCCTAACCAGCATGGCTATGGCTATAAAACTCAAACCTTTTCCACCGTCTGACTCTGTCGCCAAATCCACCAGGCGGCGAGGCAGAGGGTGCCGTTGCCGATCACGGTCATGGCCGCTTGCAGGGTAACCAGCCAGGCCAGGCCAGGGGCGTTGTCGAAGAGGTGCCAGGTGCAGGCGGCCATGGCGCTCACCAGGGCGGGAAACATGCCGATGGCCAGCCAGCGCCACACCGGCCGTTGGGTGACGGTGGCAAACTGCCAGATAAACCACATCGCCGCCATCCACTCCAGCACGCTTGAGATGTGAATCATCCAGGTGGGCAGCGAGAGGGCGTGCATGGGGTTCAGAGGGTAACAACAGCCTCTATTGTAGAGAGGTCGGCCTTGGCCGTACAGCAGTTTAAACCCAGGCAGGTCAGAATGCGAGCGGTGCTTTGTGGCTACTACGGCATGGGCAACGGCGGCGACGAAGCCCTGTTGGCCACGCTGCTGCAAATGCTGCCCCCCTCAACGACCCCGGTGGTGCTGTCGGGCAACCCGGCCCTCACCGCCCAGCAGTATGGGGTGGAGGCGGTGCCGCGCAAGGCGCTGGGGGCGGTAGTCAAGGCGCTGCGCGGGGCCGATGCATTTATTTGGGGGGGCGGCAGCCTGCTGCAAGATGCCACCAGTCTGCAAAACCCTCTCTACTACGGCGGCCTGATGGTGCTGGCCCAGTGGCTGGGGCTCAAAACCATTGCCTGGGGGCAGGGCATTGGCCCCCTGCATCACCCCCTCAGCCAGGGGCTGGGGCGCTACACCCTGGGCCGTTGCGATGCGGTCAGCGTGCGCGATCACGGGTCGGCGGCCTGGCTGGCCCGCTGGCAGGTGCCCGGCATGCAGGCCCCCGACCCGGTGTGGGCCCTGGAGTCCACGCCGGTGGCGGGGCTGTGGGAGCTGCCTGCCCCACGGGTGGCGGTGGCGCTGCGATCGCACCCCTGGCTCACCGAGAGCCGCCTCGACCAGCTCACCCTGGCCCTGGCCTCATTTCAAAAGGCCACCCAGACCTGCATTCTGCTGGTGCCCTTTCAACCCACCAAAGACCTGGCCATTGCCGAATACATTCAGCCCCGGCTGACGGGGCCCAGCCGCATTTACCCCCTCACCGACCCCCGCCAGCTCAAGGGGCTGTTTCGCGGTGTCGAGATGGCCATCGGCATGCGCCTGCACGCGCTGATCATGGCCGCCGCCGAGGGGTGCCGCTGTTTTGGGCTCAGCTACGACCCCAAGGTCAGCCACCTGATGGCCGACCTGGATCTGCCGGGAATCGACCTCAACCCCCAGGCCGCCGCCCACCGCTGGCCCGACACCCCCGAGCAGCTCACCACCGCCTGGCTCACCACCTACGCCAACGGCGAGGCTCTTTCCCCCGAGCAGATCAAGTCGCGGGTTGACCGCGCCCTGATGCATCGGGAGCTGCTGTTCGATGTGCTCAGCCCGCCGGGGTCTTAGCCGCTCTTTAGCCCAGCGCCGCCTCAATAGCCGCCGTCAGAGCCGCATCGTCGGGGGCGGTTTGGGGCTCAAAGCGGGCAATCACCTCACCGTCGCGCCCCACCAAAAACTTGCCAAAGTTCCAGGCAATGTCGGGGCCGCTGCCCACCAAAAACTGGTACAGAGGGCTGCGGTTGGGCCCGTTGACATCCTGCTTTTCGAGCAGGGTGAACTCGACATCGTACTTGGTTTTAGTGAAGTCCTTAATTTCCTCGGGGCTGCCGGGCTCCTGCTGACCAAACTGGTTGCAGGGCACCCCCACAATCACCAGACCGCGATCGCCGTAGGCCTGATCCAGCTTGACCAGCCCGCTGTACTGGGGGGTGAGACCGCACTTGCTGGCCACATTGACAAAGAGAACCACTTTGTCAGCCAGCAGCTCGGGGGCCACGGGCGCGCCATCGAGGGTGGCGAGTTGAGTCGGAAGAGCCATAAAAAGTAACCGTCTGCACAACGGTTTTATTATCGACCATTCCTGGAATGTTTTTGGCTAGGGCCCTGCCGGGACTAGATCGGGGCCAGAGCAGGGCCAGACTGGGGCTAAGCGCCCTCGGGGCGCTGCTGTTCCGCCTGCCACACCGCCTCCAGGGTAAAGGGCAGCGCCGCCGCCTCCACCGAAATAGAGGTAATCCCCCAGGCCACCAGGTCGGCAATCAGATCGGGGTGGCGCACCGGAGCCTGGCCGCAGATCGAGCAGGCCAGGCCCAGGCGGCGGGCCTCCTGCACCAGGTAGCCCAGGGCCAGACGCACCACCGGGTGGCGTTCGTCGTAGGCGGAGGCGATCACGGGCTGGTCGCGGTCAACGGCCAGCAGCAGCTGGGTGAGGTCGTTGGAGCCAATGGCAATGCCCTGCACCCCAGCCTGGGCGTAGGCGGGCAGCAAAAACAGCACCGACGGCACCTCGGCCATAATCCACAGGGCAAAGCCCTTGGTGTCGGTGAGGCCCGCCTGCTCAATCAGCGGCCGACAGGCGAGCACCTCTTCCACCGTGCGCACAAAGGGCAAAATCAGCTGCAAGTTGGTGTGGCCTGCCCGCTGGAGGGTGGCCAGGGCCCCCAGCTCTACTTTAAATAGACGATCGTCAACGTCGTAGCTGAGGGTGCCCCGCAGCCCCAGCATGGGGTTGGGCTCCAGGGGGGGGCTGCCGCGCAGGGCCTGCCATTCGTGCGATCGCAGATCCAAACTCCGGTAGCGCAACGGGCGGGGGCCAATGGCGGCGGCGATCGGCTCCAGCTGGTCCACCAGGCGGCTTTGCAGCTCGGCCTCCTGCCCCTGGTTCACCCAGTCCCAGGGGTGCCGTCCCTCCAAAATATCGAGCATGAGCCACTCCGAGCGCAGCAGGCCAATGCCGGCAATGTGCTCTAGAGACAACGTCGATAGCCGCCCCCCCTGGCTCAAATTCACCATTACCTGGGTGGTCATACCCCGGTAGCGGGCGCTTTGCTCTGCCGCCGTCGGTTCAGTGTCGTCGGGGCGGGGGTCGGGGGTTTGAAACTGGGCCAGCGCCGCCTGAAACTGACGGTAGGCGGGGGCTTCGGGGTCGAGGCCGTAGACCACGCCGCGATCGCCATCGAGCCACAGCACCATATCGGGATCGAGCAGTTGGGTGGCCTGGGGCGCCCCCACCACCGCCGGAATGCCCACCTCTCTCGCCAAAATTGCCGCATGGCAGGTCGCTCCGCCCCGCTCGATGACAATGCCCACCACCCCGTGCAGCTGCAAAAATACGTCGGGCTGGAGGTCGGGCAGCACCACAATGCTGCCCTGGGGCAGGGGCACCGGCAGATCCTGGGGCCGACGGGCCACCACGGCCACCCCCTGGGCGCGCCCCGCCGCCGCCCCAATGCCCTGCACCACCGTGCTCACTGCAGGCAGTAGCGCGGGCTGCGATCGCGGCTTCCCCACCCCGCTCGGGCTGCGGGTCAGCGCCCCCGCCGGGTCGCTCCAGGGGGTGGCCTGGGTAATCATCAGCACCGGCTCCGCCGGGTCAGAGCCAGGGCAGAACAACCACTCCAGGCGCACCCCCGGCCACCCCAACCGGTCGCAGGTCTGCTCCCCCAGAGCGCTGAGCTGGGCCAGCTGGTCGGCCCCCAGCAGATTGCCAATGGCGGGCCGATCGCGCCGCAGCACCTGAATTGGCTGGGCCATCGACTGGCCCGGCGAGCGGTACTGGGTGGCGGGCAACAGCTGATAGATGCGCTCCTGAAAACCCTCCTCCCACACCACTGGTGCGGTGGACTTAGCGCTCACTCGACAGCGGGCCGGAATCGCCTCTCCCCGGCTGAGGGCCAGCCCCAGCCCCAGCACCGCCGCCACCTGGCCCTGGCCCTGGGTGTAGGTGAGGGTGCCCGAGGTCAGCGCCGGATACACCGGCATAATCAGCGTCGCCAGGTTCAGGTCTTGGATGCGATCGCAGTGACGCATCCACACCACCAGACAGCGGGCCGCCAGGGCCTGGCTCCAAAACTGCGGCAGCACCTGGGGCAAGACCGCCACATCGGCCTCGATCTGGGCCGGCAGTAACCCCCAGCCAGCGGCAGTCCCAGGCTCGCGCTCGCCCCGCACACTCACCGAAGCCCGCAGCATCCAGGCCGCCGGGGCCGCTCCAGCCAGCTCCCCGTCCAGCGCGGGCAGGGCCGGAGAGACTGTGCGATCGCACAGGGCCCGCTGCCACCGCTGGCTAGTCTGCTGCAACTCCCGAAAGCTCGACCCAGCGGCAGCAATCCACCGCCCGTCCTCCGTCACGCCGAGCCCAGCCGTCTCCAGCCCAACGGTCTCCAGCAGCCCCGCCACAGTCTGGTGCCAGGCCGCCGCCGTCAGCACCACCCCCTGGGCCACCGGCATCCCCTGGCGCTTCAAAACGCTCAGCCAATAGGCTTTACAGCCCACAGCATCGAGGTCTGCTGCGGCCAGGTCATCCAGTGGTCGAAGCCAGGTCATTAACACCGAGAAGACAGATCCTCAAGTGCAACTGCCCCCTGCGGGCGGCCAAACCATAGGTGTTTCTAAATTTCTGCGCCTGCCCGAATGCGCCCCTTACTCCAGGCTGCGGTCAGGTAGCGCTTAAAAACCCGTAGATATTGAAGCTGCATCTTATACCTGTAGATTCTAAGCGATTGCCGCCGTCGTTTCCCTATTTCTACCCTTTCCGCCGCCCGCGCCGGGCCGCCACAATGGAGAGCCCAGGTCACCGTCTCGGCCCAGGCCCCATGCGTCAATTATGCTTCAATTTCTAACGCCCCAGACCGCCATCACCCAGGGCAAGCAGCTGCTCGATCTGTTTCTCAACCGCCGCTGCCCCCTGTGCCAGCGGCCCACCGCCACCATTCTCTGCCCCAGCTGCGATCGCCAGATCGGCCAGTGCCGGGCCGACCGCCCCTTCCCCCCCGGCCCAGCGGGCCTGCCCGTGGTCAGCTGGGGTCGCTACGAGGGCAGCCTGCGCCAGGCCATCGGGCAGCTCAAGTACGACGGCCACACCGGCATTGCCCAGGTTTTGGGGACTGAGCTGGGGCAAACCTGGCGGCGATATCACCAAGCCCAGCCGCCATCGTCTCGCCCCCTGGCGGTGATTCCCATTCCGCTGCACCCCAGCAAACTCCAGCAGCGGGGGTTCAACCAGGCCGAGCTGATCGCCCAGGGGGTCTGTCGGCTGGCCCGCCTGCCGCTCCACAGCCAGGTGCTGCTGCGGGTACAGGCCACCGAGGCCCAGCACAGCCTCAGCCGCACCGCCCGTCAGCACAACCTGGCCCAGGCCTTTGCCGTTGACCCTACCCAGGCCGCCCGCCTACGCCAGACCACCGTATGGCTAGTCGACGATATCTTTACCACCGGGGCGACGGCCCAGGCGGCGGCCCATACCCTGCGCCGCAGCGGCATTCAGGTTGCCGGTATTGCCACCGCGGCCCGCGCCGTCGCCTGGCAGCAGGCCCCCCATTCGCCAGCGCCCCTGACCCGCTAGAGCCCTGGGGCATGGGATCAATTCTGGCTAACGTGCCGATGCCATCAGCATGGCCAAGCCCGACCCCAGCCACCGACCAGGGGCCATAACCCTCAATTTTGCTCTCATTTTGGACAGCCGCAGTCAGTTGATCACAGCCCCAGCCCCCAGGGGTGGCTAGCTTCGGGCTGACCGGCAACCGGCAAACAGCCCTGCCCTCAAGCCAACAGCCCCGCCAAGATGCCGAGACAAGATCATGTATGAACAATTTCCTGGACTTCACCCCAAAACAGAGGTAGCGGCCTACTATAAACCTAAAGAAATTATTAACAGTTGCTATGAACCCCCAGCTCCTACGCCACCTGTGGTCTTTGGTAGAACGGTCCCAAAGCAATCATCTCCTCGCTTTAGATGACAACAGTCTGGTCTGCTGGCTCCTAGAGCAATTTGCCGGGCAGCGCTCCATCGATCAGACCGAGTCTGACCAGCTGCACCACTACATTCGCGCCAAAATTCCCCTCATTCGCGATCTGGTGCAAAGTCGTTAGCTCTTTCTACCGATCATTTTTTTCCAGCAGGCTGGGCCAGGTGCCGTCGAGCCGGGCTCGGGGCTTGACTGGGCCCTAGGATGCCCCCGGCCGTGGAGTGCCCCCACCGGCAGCCCCGGCTGGCTAGACCAGCCGGTGTATTGTTATCTCTGATGCAAAATTAAAACTCAAACCGTTGGAGTGTTAAGCATGTGCAACACTCAGGGTTGCTTGAGTGCTATTTTGCAATGTTTTTTGTGAGTGAGGTTTATTCATGCGCAAGTGGGGTTTACTCGCAGCCGCTCTGGGGCTGACTCTGGCCGCCTGTGGTGGTTCGACCACGACGCCTACCGCCGATGGCGGCGAAGGTACAGCTCCAGCCGGTGGGGGTCGTCTAGACGTGGTTAAAAGCCGAGGCCAGCTAATCTGCGGCGTCGATGGCGGCATCCCCGGCTTTAGCTTTGTCGATGAAAGCGGCACCTATTCTGGACTGGATGTGGATGTGTGCAAAGCCGTAGCCGCTGCCGTGCTGGGCGATGCTGAGGCCGTAGAGTATCGCCGCCTAGACTCTACCGAGCGCTTTACCGCCCTGGCGGGGGGTGAGGTAGACATGCTCTCCCGCAACACCACCTGGACCATCAGCCGGGACACCAGCGTGGGCCTGGAGTTTGCGCCTACCACGTTCTTTGACGGCCAGGGCATGCTGGTGCGGGTCGACAGCGGGATTACATCCCTGGAAGATTTTGCGGGTCAGGCCGTGTGCGTTGAGACCGGCACTACGACTGAGCTCAACCTGACCGACCAGATGCGACAGCTGGGTGTGGACTTTGAACCGGTGGTGTTTCAGGATGCCGACGCCGCCTACGCCGCCTACGACGAAGGCCGTTGTGAGGGCATGACCTCCGACAAGTCGCAGCTGGTGGCCCGTCGCAGCACCCTGCCCAACCCCGACGAGCATACCCTGCTCGAAGTCACCATGTCGAAGGAGCCGCTGGGCCCGGTTACCGTCAACAACGACTCGGCCTGGTTTGACGTGGTCAAGTGGGTGACCTACGGCCTGATTCAGGCTGAGGAGTTTGGCATTACCTCCGAGAATATCGCCACCTTTGAAGGCACTGAGAACCCTGATATTGCCCGCTTCCTAGGGGCTGAGGGCACGTTGGGTACCGATATGGGTCTGCCCAACGACTTCATGGTGCAGGTGATCACCCAGGTGGGCAACTACGGCGAGGTCTACGAGCGCAACGTTGGGATTGATTCTCAGTTTGGCCTTGAGCGGGGCCAAAATGCCCTGTGGACCGAGGGTGGCCTCATGTACGCGCCTCCCTTCCGCTAGGGTCTGGGGTTGGGCAGTGTTGGTTTCTCGCCCGTGATGGGCGAGAAGTTAACTTAGTTTCTCCCTTTTGTAAGGCGCGGCATGCCGCGCCTTTTTCATAAATGCTTGTAACAAATTAAACTTTTCTTGACATACCTCCTGGATTATTTTGCTTAAGTATTGCGCTCTAGGGCGCGGTGAACCGACTGGCGTAGGTATTCATAATGGCGAGTGAACAGAGCGGCGGGCGATTTGACCTGAAGGCTGTGCTGCGGGACGAGCGCTTCTGGAAAATTGCGTTTCAGGTGATCACCCTGGTGGTGGTCGCCCTTTTAATCAGCTTTTTTGTGGGCAACCTAAACCGCAACCTGGCCCAGCAGGGCAAAGTCTTTGGCTTTGGCTTTTTGCGCAACCCGGCGGGCTTTAGCATTGGCGAGAGCCTGATCAAATATCGCCCCAACGATCCCTATTGGCGGGCGCTGACGGTGGGTTTGAGCAACACCCTCAGTCTGGTGGTGGCGGGCATTGCGCTGACCACGGTGCTGGGGACATTGGCGGGGGTGGCCGGTTTTTCTAAGAACTGGCTGCTGCAAAAGCTCAGCAGCTTCTATGTGGGGCTGGTGCAAAATATCCCGCTGCTGCTCCAGCTATTTTTTTGGTACTTCGCAATTTTTGGCGCGCTGCCCCGGCCCGAGGCACAGATTGGGGTGCTGGGGCTGGCCTTTTTGAATAACCGGGGGGTTTACATTCCCTGGGCCAGTAGTGCGCTGCTGGCCATACTGGGCATTGCGGCGACGGTGGGGGCTGCGATCGCGGCTTTTTATCTGTGGCAGTGGCGCACCAAGACCCGCATTGAAACCGGTGCCAGCGGCCAAACTCAGAATATTTCTCTGGCGGTGCTGGCCCTAGCCTGGTTGGCGATCATCGTGCTGGGCATGAACTGGACGGTACCCGAAGCCATCGAAGGGGGCGGGGTTAACGGTGGGCTGCGGCTCTCACGGGAGTATGTGGCCTCGCTGACCGCCCTGGTGTTTTACACATCCGCCTTTGTGGCCGAAATTGTGCGGGCCGGCATTCAGTCGGTCTCCAAGGGGCAGTGGGAAGCGGCCCGTTCCCTGGGTCTGCACCAGGGCATCGTCATGCGGCTGGTGGTCTTTCCCCAGGCCCTGCGGGTGATCATTCCACCGATGAACAGCCAGTACATGAACCTGACCAAAAACTCCAGTCTGGCCTTTGCGATCGCCTTTCCCGAAATTTACTCCGTAGCCACCACCACCTACAACCAGACCGGCCGTCCCGTGGAAGTATTTGTGGTGATGATGGCCACCTATTTAGTTCTCTGCCTACTCATCACCCTGGTGATGAACCAGTTCAACCAGGCTGTACAGTTCAAGGAGCGCTAACCGATGACCTCTGTAACTCCCGACTCATTCTCCCCTAAACGCCCCGATGTGATTGCCCTGGGGCCGGTGGCCTGGGCCAAAAAGAACCTGTTCAGCGACTGGTTTAACAGCCTCCTGACCATCGTCATCCTGGGTATCTTTGGCTGGGGCATTGTGCGCCTGGCCTCCTGGGCCTTGACCACCGCCCAGTGGCAGGTGATTCCCAATAACTTTGGCCTGTTTATGACGGGCACCTTTCCCTCGGCGCTGTACCCCCGCATTTGGGCACTGCTGGCGGTTATCTGCGGGCTGGCGGGCCTGTCGTGGGGGGTGCTGGGGCGCAATGTCTCCACGCTATTTAGCCGCAATGTGCTGATTGGCTTTGGGGCGGTGTGTGCCTTTATCGTGGTGTTTCCGCCGACTCGGCCCAGCACGCTGAAGCTGTTGCCGGTGGTGGCGCTGGTGGCCATTGCCGCCGCCGGGGGGCGACAGCTGGGGCGCCAGCTGCCCGGTGTGGGCAAGTGGATCTCGCTGGCCTGGTTTTTGTCGTACTTTGTCGCCATCTGGCTGATTGGCGGCGGTCTGGGGCTCACCCCCGTCTCCACCAACGACTGGGGCGGGCTGCTACTGACGCTCTTTACGGCGGTAAGCGGCATTGCCCTGTGTTTTCCGTTGGGTCTGCTGCTGGCCCTGGGGCGGCGCAGCGCCCTGCCGGTGGTGCGGTGGTTGTCAACGGCCTACATTGAGGTGGTGCGGGGGGTGCCGCTGGTGGCCTTTATCTTTATGGGCCAGGTGATGATTCCGCTGTTTTTGCCGGTGGGGTCGCGGCCCGATCGCATTTTGCGGGCGGTAATTGCCCTGGCGCTCTTTAGCGCCGCCTACCTGGCGGAGAATGTGCGGGCGGGTCTGCAGGCGGTGCCCCGAGGCCAAAATGAAGCGGCGGCCTCCCTGGGGCTCAATACCCCCGCCACCCTGGGGTTAATTGTTCTACCCCAGGCCCTGAAAATTGCGATTCCAGCCATTGTGGGGCAGTTTATTAGCCTGTTTCAAGACACGACGCTGCTGTCGATTGTGGGTCTGGCCGAACTGCTGGGCATTGGTAAGTCGATTTTGGCCAACCCTACCTACCTGGGTCGCTACGCTGAGGTCTATCTATTCTTAGCGGTCATTTTCTGGTTCTTTTGCTATGCCATGTCGCTGGCCAGCCGCAAAATTGAGGAAAAGCTCAACACCGATCACTAGACCGCTGCTGGTCTCGGGGTTCTCCGTGTAACAGTTAACAGTCTGGAATCTCGAAACCCCCTAGGGTTAAGGCAAAATAGCAGTATCTTGGGCCAGCCTGTCCGGTTGCTTGGGTACAGCGATGGCTAAAACGTTCGGTTAAAACGTCCATTTCATCAGTTGTTAGCCGCCCTTGGGGCGCGATCAAGAGGAAACCTTTCATGACACAGTTTCAGACGGAGCAACCCTCTGCCCACCAAATGGGTACCGAGCCGGTGATTGTCGCCCGCGACGTGGAGAAGTGGTACGACAACGGCTTTCACGTGCTAAAGGGCGTCAGCATGACGGTCTATAAGGGCGAGGTGCTGGTGGTGATGGGGCCGTCTGGCTCGGGTAAATCGACCTTTATTCGCACCTTTAATGCCCTGGAGCCGTACCAAAAAGGCACGATTGAGGTCGATGGCATCACCATCTCCCACGACCTCAAAAATATTGAGGCGATCCGCCGCGAGGTGGGTATGGTGTTTCAGCAGTTCAACCTGTTTCCCCACCTGACGGTGCTGCAAAACGTGACTCTGGCACCGATCTGGGTGCGGCGCTGGCCCAAGGCTAAGGCCCAGGAAGTGGCCATGCAGCTGCTGGAGCGGGTGGGTATTTTGGAGCAGGCCCACAAGTTTCCGGGCCAGCTATCGGGGGGGCAACAGCAGCGAGTTGCGATCGCACGTTCCCTCGCCATGCAGCCCAAGGTCATGCTGTTCGACGAGCCCACCTCCGCCCTCGACCCTGAAATGGTGCGGGAGGTGCTCGACGTCATGCGCGGCCTGGCCGACTCGGGCATG
>DATIVG010000538.1:0-2034 GCA_035466075.1 Nodosilinea sp.
AATTTTGAGTTTTGAGGTTTGAGTTTTTTGGGGTGGGGGAGGTGGGGAGGGTGGGGGAGTAATGGGGAGAGTTTTTAATTTTGAGTTTTGAGGTTTGAATTTTTGGGGGGTGGGGAGGTGTTTGGGGGTTGTGGTGTAGGAGGGTGGGGCTATGGCCTGATCTGGAGGGTGCGGAGGCGGTTGATGGCGGCGGCTAGCTCCAGCCCGCGAAAGCAGACCAGATCGCCCATGGGCCAGTCGGTCAGGCTGTCGAGGCCGTGCTGGGCCAGGTCGGCCATTACCCGCTCGATCACCGTAGCCAGGGGGGTGTCGGCTCCCATGTGGTAGCGCTGGGCGTAGACTATGGCCTCGGCGATGGCGCGCACCTGCCCCGGCTCCACCAGCTGCTCCACCGCCGCCAGATCGATCGACTCGCTGCCGATCTGGAGCTGGTTGACATCCCGCGACCGGAGCTTGACGCTGTGGCGGCCCTGGCTGGGGTCAATGCTGGTGGGCTCCACCGTGCGCGGGGTGAGCGTGCCAAAGTGGCTGCCGCCCTCGCGGTCGCGCTCGGTCTGGTAGGTGGCCGCAATCGCCCTGGCCTGCTGGGTCACATCGGCGGGGCAAAACTCATCCAGGGCGATCACGGTGTCGGCCACGTCGAAGTAGTCGCCGCTGCCCCCCATCACCAGCACGGTGGAGATGCCGCAGTCGGTGTAGAGCTGGCGCACCTTGTCGATAAAGGGGGTGATCGGCTCGCGGTCCTTGGCGATCAGGGCCTGCATTCTGCGATCGCGGATCATAAAGTTGGTCGCCGAGGTGTCCTCATCCACCAGCAGCACCCTCGCCCCCGCCTCCATTGCCTCCATGATGTTGGCCGCCTGGGAGGTGCTGCCGCTGGCGTTGGGGGTCGAAAACGCCTGGGTTGACTGGCCCTGGGGCAGGCTGCCAATGAAGGGCGAAATATCCACCCCGGCGATGCTGCGGCCATCCTCCGCCCGCACCTTGAAGGCCGCCGGATCGCTCACCACCTGGTGCCGTCCGTCGCCGGGAATATGGTTGTACACTCCGGCCTCAATCGCCCGCAGCAGAGTCGATTTGCCGTGGTAGCCGCCCCCCACGATCAACGTAATGCCCTGGGGAATGCCCAGGCCGGTGACCGCCCCGGCGTGGGGGCAGTGCAGGGTCACCCGCAGCGACTCGGGCGCGGTGAAGGGGATCGCCTGCTCCGCCAGGGGCCGCTCATCGACACCGCTGCGCCGGGGCAAGATAGCCCCATCGGCCACAAAGGCGACCAGGTTGTGGGTGGGGAGCTGCGATCGCAGCTCCTCCGCATCCTCCACCGTATCCACATGGCGCTCGATGGCCGCCCCGTCGAGCGCCCCATACACCAGGGTTTTGTCAACTAGCTCTGGCACCGACTGGCACAGCAGCTCCGCCGCCTGCCGCCCCGCAATCCGCCGCCCAAAGGCCGGCAACCCCACGGTAAAGCGCACCTCCACCGCGTCTGCCGTCACCCGCGCCGCACTGCGCTCCAGCACCGCCTGGCTGGGCCGCACCACGCCGATCAGCCCGCTCTTGCCCGAGCCCGACCGCCGCACCACCGCCTGACAGCCCCGATAAAACTCCCGCGTCAAAAAATCCGCCAGGGCCACCGCCCGACCGGGCACCTCCCACAACCCCGATGGAAACCCCGCCACCCCCTGGGGCACCACCACCCGCACCCGACTCGGTGCCGCAAAGGGGTCGCCCTGCACATGGTCGATGTGCAGCTCAAAATCGCCAAAGTCGTAGCCCCCCCTGAGCGCCTTGTAGGCCCCATAGCCCTGCCCATCCAGGCGATACAGCTGATCGCGCAGGTCATCTTGGCCCGCCATCTGCCCCACGGTCTTCGTCCCCCCAGTCATCTCCCCACCCCCAAAAACTCAAAACTCAAAACTATAGCTGTAGCCAGTCCGGTTAAGACACTTTCCCCAAGAACGTTTGAACGTTCGAACGTTTCTAAGGTTTCTCGATGTCCTAACCCAGGTGTCTACGGCTATAAAAACTCTCCCC
>DATIVG010000539.1:0-7309 GCA_035466075.1 Nodosilinea sp.
AGGGAGGGTGGGGGAGATGAGGGAGGTAGGGGGGTTGGGAAGGGGGGGTTAAGTTTTGAGTTTTGGGTTTTGGGTTTAGGCCGGGGGATGCTTTAAGGATAGCGAAGGGGACGGGGGAGTCGGGGAGCGGCTTGCCGTCGGGTCAGGGTGGGGTTAGTGGGGGAGGGCCCGAAGGCCGCTGAGGCCAGAGCGCAAAAACAGCAGCCCAAACACCAGGGAAACGCCGATCACGATCGGGCGGTTGTAGGCGGTTAGCCAGGCCGAGGCGCGATCCAAAATCGCTTTGGAGCGCTGGGGCATGACCAGGCGCAGGGCCAGGGGCAGCAGCAGCAGCGACTGGGTGAGGAAGATGAAAAGCAGGTATGCGATCGCACCCTGCTCCAGCCCCAGCTGGGCGGTGGCCAGGGTGGCCAGGGCGCTGAGGGTAAACACCCACAGCTTGATGGCGATCAGGGGCAGCGTCAGGCCAATGCCCAGGGCCTGCCAGGGGGTAGCGCTGTCGATGGCGGTCAGCCACTTGGGGGGCGGCTCGTCGGGGTCGGGCTGTTTGCGCCACTTTTTGTAGGCGGTGACCAGCAGCAGAATACCGAGCACCAGCAGCAGGGTGGCCACCACCGGCCCCTTGCCCCCTTCCCCCGCTGAGGCCGCCACAGACTCGCCCAAAAAGAGCCCAAAGGCCAGCCCCTGGAGCAGCCGGGTGAGGGTCATGCCGCCCACGTAGGCCACGCCCTTGAGTAGCCCCTGGCGCGGGCTCTGCAACAGCAGCAGCCCGATAATGATTTGCAGCGGCACCAGGGCGCTGCCCAAAATGTAGGGCACCAGCGCCCCTAAAACAGTCTCCACGGGCCGGGCCTCCAGATGGGGTGGGGTGTTGTTCTCGTCGCCGGTCTCGTCGCCGGTCTCGTCGCCGGTTTTATCACCGGTCGCGTAACCTTGAGATCGCTTTGAGATCGGTGAGGCCTACGATCCTAGGTCAGGGCGGCTGAGGGACACAAGCCTTGCGCAGAGAACGTATCAATTGGAGGATTTCACCATGACGGCACTGCCTCCCGGTTCCGATCCTGGCCCTGGCCCTGGCCCTGGCCAAGACCTTGAACGCCTGCGGGTGCTGGCCATGCTGCACTACGTCGTGGCGGGGCTGGTGCTGGCGGTTTCGCTGCTGCCGCTGGTGTTTGTGGCGGCGGGGCTGGCGGTCATGCAGGCCCCGGTGGAAACCGCCAGCGATCAGCTGCCCGCCTGGCTGGCGGGGGCCATGTTTGTGGTGGTGGGGCTGGCGCTGGTGCTCTACGGGCTGGTACTTGCGATCGCGCTGATTATCTCGGCTCGGTGCCTGCGCCAGCACAAGCACTACTGGTTTAGCCTGGTGGTGGGCGGTGGGGCGCTGCTGTTTGCCCCCCTGGGCACGGTGCTGGGGGTGGCGACCCTGGCGGTGCTGCTGCAAGAGTCGGTGCGCCAGCTCTACGGGGTGGCCCCCAGCGGCAAGCCCTGAGTGACATACCCTGAGTGACGCACCCTAAATTGTTCGCAATGCGACTGGACACAGCTGGCTGAAGCGTTAGGTTGTTGCTGACCGTATGTCCAGTCATGTCTAAGTCCTATGCTGTACCCTTGCCTTTGGCAACGAGCTCGACGACTACGCCAGATCATCCTGGCGGGCATTACCCTGCTTGCCGTTGTGCTGATCAGCCCGGCGCTGCCCTCTACCAGCGCCATGGCTCAGTTTTTCCCCATTCCCTCCTCTAGCGGCAGCAACGAACCCCTGCCCATCAACGTGGAGCGGCGGGGCAAGCTGGAGTCGGCAGGGGTACAGCTCGACGGTCAAGAACTCTTTCGCATTGCCTCGCCCGCTGTCTTTAACCGCTCAGAGCCCGGCGGTCAACTGCCGGTGGAGGTGCGGGCCCGCCAGGTCGAAGCCAACCTCCAGCGCCTGTTTCCCAACGGTCAGTCGGTGGCCACGCCGCTCAACCCTGAAACCATGGAAGTGGTGATCAAAGACATCGACAGCTACCCGGTTTTATTTGCCCAAGATGCCAGCCTGGCCGAGCCCAGGGTATTGCTGACGGTGACCGATGCCGATGTGCAGTACCACGTGGCCCCCAACAGGCAGGCCCTGGCCGAGCAGTGGCAGGGCATTTTGAGCCAGACGCTCCGCCAGGCCCTGGCCCAGCGCCAGCCCGCCGCCCAGCGTCAGCAGGTAATCCGGCTGGCCAAAGTCTTTGGGGTGATGGTGGGGTTAAGCCTGCTTTTATTTGCTATCCGCCTGGGGCTGGGGCGCTATGAGTACCGACTGCACCAGCGCCGAGTCGCCGAGTCGGCCCTGATCGAGGCCAAGCTTCACGAACCCAGGGCGGCGGTGCCCCCGCCCCACGAACCCCACGATCCTCGCCTCTGGCAGGGGTTACACCAGCACCTCAAGCTAGAGCACCAGGTGCAGGCGGTGCGGTTGGTGCGATGGCTGTTGTTTTGGGGGCTGGCGTCGCTG
Organism: Nodosilinea sp.; assembly: GCA_035466075.1. Taxonomy (GTDB): domain Bacteria; phylum Cyanobacteriota; class Cyanobacteriia; order Phormidesmidales; family Phormidesmidaceae; genus Nodosilinea. The sequence continues at coordinate 2,483 of DATIVG010000539.1, forward strand.
TGGGCGGTGAGCATCGCCTACGGGTTTAATTTGTTTCCCCAGACCCGCCCGTTTGCCCAAAAAATGGTGCTGGCCCCGGCGGTTATTTTGCTCACCTGGTTTGTGGTGGGGCTCACCGATCGCCTGATCAACCTGGCGATCGATCGGTTTATTCAAAAGTTTGCCAAAGGGCAGCCGATGACCTCGATCAACCTCCAGCGCACCCACACCATTGCCCAGGTAATCAAGGGCATAAAAACGGCGGTCGTCTATGTCGTTGGCTTGATCTGGGTGTTGCAGCGGCTGAGCCTGGTGCCCGGGTCGGTGCTGGCCCTGGGCACCCTGGTGGCGTTGTTGCTCTCCTTTGCGGCCCAAAACCTGGTAAAGGATCTGGTCAACGGCTTTTTGATTTTGCTGGAGGATCAGTTTCGCATTGGCGATGTGATCATGGTGGGCGACATCGATGGTTTCGTTGAAAACTTCAACCTGCGGGTGACCCAGCTGCGCAACCCGGCCGGAGAGCTAATCACCCTACCCAACAGCTCGATTACCCACGTGAGAAACATGACCCGCCACTGGTCGAGGGCCACCCTTGACGTGGAGGTGGCCTACAACACCGATGTCAACCGGGCGTTGGCGGTGGTGCGAGAAACCGCTGACCAGCTGACCACCGATGGGGAGTGGGGGCCGCTGATTTTAGACACCCACGAATTTTTTGGGGTGCAGGATATTTCCCACAGCGGCATCTTGATTCGGATCTGGATCAAGACCATTCCCCTCAAGCAGTGGCTGGTGTCGATGGAATTTCGACGGCGGCTCAAGATGGCCTTTGACCACCACGGCATTCAGATCGGCTCTCCCCGCCAGGTGTGGCTGCGGGACGAGACCAGCGCTACCGAAGCCTCTCGCCCCCTGTACAGCCTCGATTAGCGGGCTGCCTTATCCTGCCGGGACTGGGGGCTGGCCTCAGTCCCGCAGGGAGTTTCGCACCCTAGACTGGCACGCTGGCGTGCAGGGCGGCCAGCACCGTGTCGTGAATGTCGCCGTTGCTCACCACCACGCCCCGGTTGTTGGGGAAGCGGGCGGCGCTGGCGAAGTCGAGGGGTTTGCCGTTCATGTCGGTGACGCGGCCCCCGGCCTCTTCGACCACCAGCACCCCGGCGGCGTGGTCCCAGATTTTTTCGCGGTAGTCGGGCGATTTGGGGGAGGGCAGGCGCAGGTAGAGCACGGCCTGTCCGGCGGCGACGGCGGCGTACTTGGCCTGGCTATCCATGCGCATGGAGGCGGCGGTAATGCCGACCGCCTGGGCAATGGCGCTCTGCTGGCTCTGGTCGCCGTGGCCCGACTCGACGCTTTCCACAAAGCGGCAGTGGTCGGGGTCGTCGCTGGCGGCCACCCGCAGGGGCTGGGGGCTGCCGCCGGAGAGGGGCATCATCACGGTGCCTTCGCCGCGCACGGCCACAAACAGCAGACCGGTTTCGCCGCCGTCAAAGCTGAGGAAGGGGCAGCCCAGCACCCCCACTTTGAGGTCGCCGTCTTCGACCAGGGCCAGGGCGATCGCATATTGGTCGCCGCGCAAAAAGCCCTTGGTGCCGTCGATCGGGTCGAGGGTCCAGTAGCGGGGGGCGACCTCGCCGTTGCCCTGGTCAATCCAGCTCAGCACGTCGGCGGCGGTGGCGTCAGCCTTCAGGGCCTGCACCTGCTCGGTGACGGCGGCCAGCACCGCGGCGGCGGCGGGCTGGCGCAGGTCGGCGGTGTCTTCCTCGCCCACCACCGGGTCGGCGGGGAAGGCGGCCCCCAGGGCCTGGCAGATGATCGCCTGGGCCCCGTAGTCGGCGATGGTGACGGGGCTTTTGTCGTTTTTCTCAATGGCGGCGGGCACCAGGCCCTGGCGCACTGCTTCGCACAGCTGAGCGGCTTGGGTGACGGCGGCGATGGCCACCTGCTTTTCCTGTTCGTAAGCCATAGGTTCCTTGGAGATAGAGAGGGAGATAGGGAATTCGGTATAGAAGCGGCCAGGGCCTGCCACCAGAGAGCACTATACCCTCGGCTGGCTCCTTTGGTTGGGGCTCCTGGCTGTGCCCGTGCAGGAGTTTACAGGCGGCGGGCGGCGGCTCCGGAGGGGGCGGGGTCAGTTTACCGAATCTTCAAGGCCGCAGCCAGGCGCGGGGGCCAAAGTGGCGGCAGCTGTCGGCGGCAATCTGGGCGGCCTGGGCCAGGGCCTCGGTAAACGGCGATTGCAGCCGGTAGTGGCAAAAGGCCCCGTGGAAAATATCCCCTGCCCCCAGGGTGTCTTGCACAGCCACCTGGGGCACGGGCAGGGCGTTGCGCTGGCCGCGATCGCAGCTCTGAATCGGGCTGGGCCCGTGGGTGATGGCGACCTCGGCAATGCCCAGGGCGGCCAGCTCGGCCAGAGTGTCACCCCGCTCCGGCAGGCGAAACTTGGCGGCGGCCACCACGCTGGTGGCCAGCGGCAGCAGGTGCTCAAAGCCGGGCTTCCAGCTGCCAGCGTCGATGACAATGGGTACTGAAAGTACTGGGGGCCGGGCGGCGCGGGCGATGGCCAGGCCGGTGGCCATCTGGTGGCCGTCGATTAGCACAATATCTATCCCGGCCAGGGCGGAGGCGAGGTCGGCGGGGGCGGGGGCCTGGCGACCCACCGCATTGCGCGACACCACGGCCCGGTCGCCGGTGGCCGCCGTCACCAAAATGGTCGAGAGGGGCGGCGGGCTCTGCGCCTGGGGGGTTAAATCAAGCACCTCGACCCCGTGGCTGGCCAGGTCGGCGGCCACCAGCGCCGCCAGGGGATGGCAGCCCAATGCGCCCATCACCAGGGCGCGGTTGCCCAGGGCGGCAAAGGCAATGGCCGCATTGGTGGCGGGGCCGCCAGCCACCAGCAGATGGTCGTCGGCCACCAGTTTTTCGTCGCTGGCGGGGATGTGGCTGACCCGGTAGAGGCTGTCGAGGGTGATCAGCCCGACAAATAGGCCGGTGGCCATGGCGGCGGCTCCAAGGGCGGGGGCAATGCCATCTAAACCCACTTCAGGTCTAGGGGCAAGGTGCAGCGCCACTGCCCAGGGGGGGAACCTGCGATCGCAGGGGGCAGTGTAAGGTGTAAAGGCTGGCGAGCCCCGGCCCGTCGCTGTTTTCCCCTGACCAGCCCCCTACCGACCCGCCATGGCTGACACCATTCCGCTGGCCTACTACCCCATGTTCTTACACTGCGCGATTGGGCTGGTGGCGGCCCGCGTGGCCTACCGCAAAGGCTACTCCCTCGACCGCTGGCTGCTCTGGGGGGCGGTGGGGGGCACCGTGGCCCTGCTCGATGCCCTGCGCCGACCCACCCGACTCCCGTGATGGCCTGGTTAGTAGCGTCGATTAGGGCCTGGGCGCAGCGCTGGCTGAAAGGATGGCTACCCGACCTCGACCCGCGGGTGTGGATCTTGGCGGCGGGGCGGCTGCTCTCCCAGGTGGGCATTGGCTTTACCCTGTTTTACGCGCCGATTTTCTTCACCGCCCAGGTGGGGCTGAGCGCCACCCAGGTGGGGGTGGGCATTGGCCTGGGGTCGGTGGCGGGCATGGGGGGCCGGTTTTTGGGCGGCTCCATGGCCGACTCGCCCCGGTGGGGGCGGCGACCCACGCTGCTGGCCTCGGCCCTGGTGTCGGCGGTGGCCGATGGGGTGCTGCTGCTGGCCAACGATTTTTCGATTTTTTTGGTGGGCAACCTGCTGATGGGCTTTGGGGTGGGGCTCTACTGGCCCGCCGCCGAGTCGGTGGCCGCCGACATCACCACCCCCCAGCAGCGCAACGAGGCCTACGCCCTGGTGCGCCTGGCCGACAACCTGGGTCTGGGGGTGGGGGTGATCGCCGGAGGGCTGCTGATCTCCCTCACCGGGGCCTACCGCGCCCTGTTTGCCATCGACGGCATCACGTTTTTATTGTTTTTTGCCATCATCTACATCGCCATTGCCGAAACCCGCCCGGCGGGCAACGGGGCCACCTCCCTGTGGCAGGGCTGGGGCCAGGCCCTGGGCGACACCAGCCTGATGGTCTACGCGGCGGTGAATGTGCTGTTTACGGCCTACCTGGCGCAGATTCAAAGCACCCTGCCGCTGTACCTCAACCGCTACGTGGGGGAGGGCCAGAGCGCTGGCCAGAGCGTCGGCCTGAGTGAAGGCACGCTGAGTCTGTTGTTTACCGGCCATGTGGTGCTGGCTGCGATCGCACAGTTGCCCGTCGCCCGGTGGCTCAACCGCTACCGCCCCGCCCAGGGGCTGATGGCCTCGGCCCTGCTGTGGGGGCTGGGGTTTGGCCTGGTGTGGCAGGCGGGCACCGGGGCCGCGCCCGTGGTCTGGGGCAGCCTGGCCCTGGGGGTGATGGCCCTGGCCATGGTGGCCTACACCCCGATTGGCTCAGCTCTGGTGGCGGCCCTGGCCCCCGAGGCTCTGCGGGGGGTCTACCTGTCGGTCAACTCCATGTGCTGGGCGGTGGGCTACCTGATTGGCCCGCCGCTGGGGGGGTGGGCCCTCGACCAGGGCGACGCCTTTGCCCACGGGTTTTGGCTGGGGCTAATGGCCACGGTGGCCCCCGCCCTGGCGGTGCTGGTCTGGCTCGACCGCCGCCTGCGCCACCACCGTTCGTAGCTGGCCCATCCTAACTGGCCTACCGGCCAGCTAAACATACGGCTAGACAATTCTGAAGCATAAAACGCTTGCCATACCGTCGTACCCAGGGCAAGAGAAATAATTCGGCATAATAATTCTTACTATTAATTAAAAAAACCAATCAGGTTTTTTGAAAAAATAATCAAACAATGCTTGAAAGCTTTATGTATCGCCGACATATGGT